>JBKBRT010000262.1:0-3307 GCA_046291585.1 Hyphomonas sp. | reverse complement strand
GTCACCGCTCACGCCCAACCCTCCCCGAAAGCAAAGTCCTCATAGCTGCGCCGCGCGCTCTGCCAGCCGCCGGCGTCCACCTCACGGCCACCGAAAAAGCTGCTCTCGACAATCTGGATAATGGGCCGCAGCGCTCGCCGCGCGCGCTCGGGCAAGCTGCTGAGCCCGGCAATCTCCCGCGCTGTCAGCGAGGTTGGCACCCCGCCCTCCAGCCGCGCCTGCACGTCTTCGATAGACCGGAACAGCAGCAGGTGAACCGCCTCGGCAAACCGCCCCTCCCGGGCCAGCGCGTCTGCCTCTTCCAGCAGGGAGCGCGCACGGTCAGCATCCGGCCGGATATCGCTCAGCACATCATCCACTGGCTTGTCCTTGGGCTTGCGCTTGAGTCCGAGCCGCATCCGGATCGCTTCGCCAAACAGAAAATAGGCAAGGCCGGCAATGATCAGAACCAGGGCGATCCAGAAGATGATCTGAAACACCGGCGCCAGGGACTCGATGAACCGTGCCACCGCCTCCAGCCAGCCAGGTGGCTCGCGCAGCTCTATATCGACATCCGGCTCTTCGGGGCGGGTGAGTTGCAGGTCGCCGTCCCGCAGATATGCAGCGTGCGCTCGTGCAACGAGGTCGGCATCTGTCTCGATAGCGTAATCCGAATAGGCGTCCTCAAAGGCGGTGTCGTCATAGAAATCCGCCGCGGCGTCGTAAGTGTAGTCAGGCTCAGCAACCACAACCGGCGGCGCATTTTGAGCCAGCATCGGCGCCCCCGCAAAGAGGAGGACACATGCGGCCAGTGCAGACGCGCTGGACCTTACGAGTGGCACCACTCAACAATCCTCCTGCCGACATACCCCGGATGTCGTTTCGGCAACTATTTCAGAGCTTTCCGGTCGCTTCAACGTCTGTTTCCATCTCGGCTGAGGATAGGGGATTATCCAGCGAAGCTGGCTGTTTCCGGGCAGAGAAAAGGCAGATTGCGCCGCGTGCGCCAGCCCCCGAACAGGGGCTGCGCGGTTTAAGCGATGACCGGAGCTTTTGCGCCGGTCACATGGGCGCAGGCACGCGCTGTCAGCGCCATGATCGTCAGGGTCGGGTTCTGGATGCCCTGAGAGGGCAGGGCCGCGCCGTCCGTGACGTACAGCCCCGGCATCGCCCAACACTCATTTTCAGGTGTCAGCACGGCCGTTCGCGCGTCCGCGCCCAACCGCGCTCCGCCGCATTCATGCACCGATGTTCCGGGATTGGCCGGCCCACCGGGCCGCACCAGCACCTTTGCGCCGAGCGCAGTAAACAATGCGTCCAGCGAATGCGCCATGGAGGCGGCCAGGACCCGTTCACGTTCTCCCCACTGCATCTCGATGCGCAGCACAGGCGATCCCCATTTGTCGGTCTTGTCCCTGGACAACGACACCCGGTTCTCGGCAAGCGGCGCAGCTTCGCCGAATGCCACAGCGGTGATCCAGGCGCCGGCGGGATTGACGGTGGGGTAAAGCTGGATGCCCATCCCGCGCGTCTGCGGGTCGCCGCCTTCGCGCAGATCGAAACGTGGCAGATACACACACCGCCCGGCTTCCGCCTGCGCTGCCTCGGGAAGGGGCGCGCGGATCCCTTCGGCCTTCAGCATCACATGATCAGTCAGATAGCGCCCCAGCGCAGGCAGCTGTTCCCCCAGCGGTCCCGAACCATTGCTGGAATTGAGAAGGATACGGGTGGATTCCAGGGCCGAGGCGCACAGGAAGACAACCGGCGCCTCGGCAGGTTCCCGCTCGCCGGTCATCGGGTCCAGCCATTCCACGCCGCGGGCCTTTCCGTCAGGCCCCGCCAGAATGCGCTGAGCGAGCGCGTTTGTTCGCAGAGTCAGCCGGCCGGTCATTTCGGCAATGCCGGTGAAGTCCACAGGCGGCGCGTAGCGGCTCAGCATGGCCGGCGCGTCGGGCCAGGTGGCGCCGATCGTCTCAAACAGCGCCGCTTCGGCAGCATTGGGAGAAATCGGCTTTGTCACCACGCTGTCGGGTATGAACGCGATGCCTTCTTCAGCGCCGGTCAGGCCAAGACGGCGCTCTACCTGCTGATACCAAGGTTCCAGTTCTTCGATGCCGAAAGGCCAGGGGCTCGGGGAGCCGCCTTTGGGACCGATATCGGTTGCGCCAAAACGGTAATACTGGCGGCCATGTCCGGGCACCGCCATACGCCCGCCCACCCCATGGGAGCGTATCCAGGTAAACGGCTGGTCGGCAGGGGTTTCGTAAGGATGATCGCGATCATCCACGAATATTCCCGGTCTCTGTACCCAGGCAAAACACTCTGTCTGAACGGGTTGCCGTATGCGGCCCAATCCGCGCAGCACTTTGGTTCCGGCGTTGATCAGTCGGGGGTGGAGAACATTGGCGAGCCGAGGATCTGAAACTGCCCCTACAGCCGCTGAAACGGTCTGGCTGAACGGCTTTTTCCAGAAAGGATACCGGCTGCCGGCGTCGAGCAGCAGCACCGACCTGCCGCTTTCGCAGAGCAACGCAGCCGCCAGCCCACCCGCCGCGCCTGCGCCGACAACGATTACATCATGGTGCCTGTTCATCTCTACGCCGCCCTTATTGCGGTTACAGTTTTGCACAATTCATGCATGTTGCGGTACGGGCAGGTATCGTGAACTGCGATTACCCTTAAAAAATTATAGAATGGTATGACTGAGAACACGAAATTCGCTTCCGATGCCGTTGCCCGGCTGCTGTCCAAGTCATCCGGCCCGCTCGGTTTTGGAACCGGCCTCCTGCATTCCGTCAAGGACGCGGTATCTGCTGTCCGTGTTCTCCGGCAGGCGCAGGAAGAGGGAATAACCTATTTTGATACAGCGCGGCTTTATGGCGAAGGCCGCTGCGAGGGCTTTCTGGGAGAGGCTTTCTCTCATATGCGCCAGGAGGTGATCCTGGCCACCAAAGTCGGTATCCTTCCGTCAGCGCGAGATCTGATGACCCGCGTGCGCGCAAAGACGGCAACAACTCTGCGCCGCCTCGCGCCCCTCCGGGGTCTCGTCCCCGAGCCTGCTATTCAATATCCCGAATTTGGCGTGTTTGACCGCGCCCGGATGCAGCAGAGCTTCGAGACCAGCCTGACTCAACTGCGCACAGACCATGTTGATCTCCTGCTCCTGCATGAATGCACGCTCGAAGATGTCCGGCGCTCCGAAGTCAAGGACTTTCTCAATCAGATGGTCCGCGAGGGGAAAGCCCGCGCCGTTGGTATCGCGCCCCGCGCCGAGGACATGACGGCTATCGCGCGCAGCGGCGTGCCGTTTGGCGATGTGGCCCAGTTT
>JBKBRT010000050.1:0-15558 GCA_046291585.1 Hyphomonas sp. | reverse complement strand
TCCCGTTTGCGGGAGAGGAGGGGCCCGCGCCTGCAAGGCGTGGGAGGTGAGGGCCTGCAACACCTGATTTTGATGAAAGACTTCCCATGACCCGCAACCGCGAAATCCAGTCCCTCAGCCCAGAAGCTGCCGCCCTGGCGCGCAGCCTGCTGATCCATGAGGACGCCGCCATCCTGGCTTTCAACAAGCCGCCGGGCATGGCCTCGCAGGGCGGCAGCGGTGTGACCCATTCCCTCGATGATCTCCTCTGGGCCTTTGCCAAGTCCAATGGCAAGCGCCCGCGCCTCGTCCACCGGCTCGACCAGGGCACCTCCGGAGTCATCCTCACCGCGCGCACCCAGCCGGCGGCAGCCTTTCTCTCCGCTGCCTTTGCAGGCCGGGACGCGAAGAAAACCTATCTTGCGCTCGTGAAGGGAAAAATTCCGCCTGCGGATCATGGCGTGATCGACGCGTCCCTCGTCAAGGTCGAGGAGGGCGGGCGCCCGCGCATGATCCTGGCCAAAGCCGAGCGCAAGAACGCCCAGCCGGCGCGTACGGGCTGGACCGTCCTTGTCCGGAATGGCGAATACGCCCTGATGCAGCTCTCCCCGGAAACCGGCCGCATGCACCAGATCCGCGTCCACCTGATGTCGCTGGGCTGTCCCATCCTGGGCGATGGCCTTTATGGCGAGGGGCAGGGCACAGCCGCCCGTCTCATGCTGCATGCCGCGCGCATCGAAGTGCCTCATCCCGATGGCGGCGCGTTTGCTCTTGAGGCGCCCGTCCCGGAAGATTTCCGCGCGGCGGCCAAAAAGGAAGGCCTTCAGGCCGGCTTGAAATAGCCGCGATACCAGTCGACAAATTTGGCAATTCCGGCCTTGTAATCCGTGTTCGGCGTATAGCCTGTCAGCGCCTCCAGCAGGCGCACATCGGCGAAGGTCTGCTTCACATCGCCCGGCTGCATGTCGATCATGTTCATCTCCGCCTTGCGGCCGATGGAGCCTTCGATGGCCTCGATATAGTCCATCAGACTCACCGGCGAGGCATTGCCGATATTCACCAGCCGATAGGGCGCGACCGGCGAGAGCGAGTCCCCCCGGATGATATGATTGCCTGTCTTGGGCGGCGTATCCATCAGACGGCGGATGGCTTCCACCAGATCGTCGATATAGGTGAAGTCCCGCAGAAGGTCTCCATGATTGAACACGTCAATCGGCTGGCCCTTGAAGATCTTGTCGGTAAACAGGAAAAAGGCCATGTCCGGCCGGCCCCACGGGCCATACACGCTGAAGAAACGCAGCACGGTCGTCGGCACGCCATAGAGATGGGCATGGCTGTGCGCGATCAGCTCGCTGGCGAGCTTTGTCGCCGCATAGATGGTCAGCGGATAGGGCGCCGAATCGCGCTCCTCGAATGGGAATTTCTGGTTTGCGCCGTAGGCTGAGCTTGTCGAGGCCATCACCAGATGCTGCGTCCCATAGCGGCGCGCCAGGTCGATGATGTTGAACGAGCCGACAATGTTGGCGTCAATGAAGTCACGCGGTTGGTCGAGGCTGTAGCGCACGCCCGCCTGCGCGGCGAAGTGGAGCACCATTTCCGGCGCGTCGCGGCGGAACACCGCCTCCATCGCCTCGGTGTCTTCGATGCGGATGCGCTCCAGGCGGAACGCGTCAAAAGCGGTCAGGCGTGCGGCGCGGTCTTCCTTCAGCTGCGGGTCGTAATAGGGCGTGAAACAGTCAACGCCCGTCACGCTGTGGCCTTCCTGCAGAAGCCTCAGCGCCATCTCGCTGCCAATGAAGCCGGCCGCGCCGGTAACGAGGATTTTCATGTCCGTCTCATCCTGCGCCCTCCAGAGCGCCTGCCAACTATCACTTCCCCCTAAACTGCAACACCCTCACCGCTAGGGCGAGGGTGCTGCGGCAGGTGAGGGGCAGGGGCAGATCAACGTTCGCGCAGACGCGGGCCGATCGCCATGGCCTGTCCGGAGTTCATCGCTTCGGCGGCCGCCAGCTCTTCGAGCAGGGCCTGCGTGCGCCGGTCGCCGGCGATCGTGCTGATCACGGCGGCGGCGCGCGCGGTTTCTGCCGAAACGCCGAACAGGTCTTCCAGCGCTTCAAAGCCGGTTTTGCGGCGGGGGTAGAATGCCAGGCGCGGCTTCACGTCGGCCTCGATGCCGGCCAGTTCCTTGGCCTTCTCGATCGCGTCCATGAAGGTGCCAAGCTCGTCGACGAGGCCGGCGCCCAGGGCATCTTCCCCCGTCCACACGCGGCCACGGGCCACTTCATTGACCTCATCATAGGTCATGTTGCGCCCTTCGCCGACGGCGCCGAGAAACCGGTCATAGCCGCGCTTCAGCATCGCCTTGATTTCCGCTTCCTGGGTGTCGGTGAAGGCCGAGGTGCCCCACGCAGAGGCAAAGTCGCCGCCGACAGACACTGTATCGAAGGTCACGCCGATCTTGTTGAGTGGGCCATCCAGGGCAAACTTGCCGCCGAAGATACCGATGGATCCGGTCAGCGTGGCGCGGTTGGCGACAATCGCATCTGCGCCGGTCGACACATAATACCCGCCCGACGCTGCATAAGCGCCCATCGAGACGACGACCGGCTTGCCCGCTTCCTTGGCCCGCTCGACGGCGCGCCAGATCTGGTCAGATGCGGTGGGCGAGCCTCCGGGGCTGTCGACGCGGAAGACAATGGCTTTGATGTCATCATCTTCGGCCGCATCCAGAATGGCGCGGGCAATCACGTCCGAGGCAAAGGCCGGCGCGTCAGAGAAGGGCGAGCTGCCGCTTGCGCCGCCAGTGACGATGGCGCCTTCGCCGCCGACCACGGCGATCAGAGGGGCGCGGCTGTTGGATTTCGACGGCGCCACATACATGGCCAGGTCGATCATCTCGGCGTCGGCATTGCCGGCGCGCGCCTTGGCCGCTTCTTCGGCGTCCTCGGGCCAGCCGAGCTTGTCGACGAGTTTCAGTTCAAGCGCGGCTTCGGCCGGCTTCATCCCGCTTTCCAGAACGGCCCGCAATTGCCCCGGGGTCGTGCCGCGATCTTCGGCAATGTCAGCCAGGGCGGTGGTCCAGATCGAATTGGCCAGCGCTTCCATCGCTTCGCGGTGAGGCGCGGTATAGCTCGTCTCATTATAGGAGTTGGGCGCGTTCTTGTATTCGTAGAACGGATAAATCTGCGGCTCGAGGTCGATATTGTCGAACAGGCCCTTGTAGAACTCTGTTTCAAAGGTGACGCCGGTGACCATCAGATCGGTGCCCGGCTGCATCCAGATTTCATCGGCCGCCGAAATGGAGTGATAGGCCGATGGTCCACTGGCGCCGAACATGCCCTGCGAATGGGCGATGACGAATTTGCCCGATGCCTGGAAGCTCTTCAGGGCCTGGCGCAGTTCTTCTGCGCGGCTGGTGCCAAAGCCGTAATCTGCGCCGCGAATGAAAATGCCCTTCACCGACTTGTCTGATTCTGCATCCTTCAGCTTCAGCAGCAGGTCGATGAAACCCGGTGTTCCGGAGAACGCCGCCAGGCCGCCGGTGGGCGCCTGATCGGGAAAGCCCGAATTGAGGTCAAGCGTGAGAACAATGTCGTCAGGATGGGGCGGCTTGGAGCTCGCCGCGATGCCGATCATAGTGAAGAGGAAAAAGAAGCCTACGATGATGAAGAGGATCATCGCCGTGAAGGCGCCTGCCATGGAGAGCAGAAAGGTTTTCATTTCCGGAAGGCCTTCCATAAGGAACGCGCAAGGGTGCGCAACGGGATCTGGACGGATATTGTTGATTATCGATAAAATGTAAAGCCCTGCTGTGCTGCGGGGGCTTGCCGCAGGTCTTTTATGTAATGCGTGTGCAAAAGGCTGGTAGCGGGTGTTGCCAGCGCAATAAAGGTTGGCTATCTGGCGCTTCCACTGTTGGGGTGTCGCCAAGTGGTAAGGCAGCGGTTTTTGGTACCGCCACCCTAGGTTCGAATCCTAGCACCCCAGCCAACGCTCTTCCTGTCCTGTCGACTTGCCGAAGCGCCGCGCAGATTCGCGCGGCGGTCTTTGCAGTGGCGCCTGTCTGCCAAAAGATATGCCAAGGAATGGTGCAGCGCTGCCGCAAATGGCTGCAATATCGGCCCGGCTGAACGTAAACCTGTCATGTTAGATCGCTACAGGGGCGCGGGCGGTGCTTTGTCTGCGCCAGGCGCTACTGTGCTGGGCAGGTTGCGTTACCAACTGGTCAGGATATTTTCTGAAGGAACCGTAAAGGCTGATTGATCCGAAATTAGAGGATTGTTACCGTTAGGCTTCACAGCTAAGTGCTTTCGGCGATCTGCAGCAGAATGCCGCTGGATCATTTCAGAAAAAAAGAGGGCGGATAGCGTCCCTTATTCAAGCAGGGGAAGGTGTTGGGATGTTCTCCCTCTCTACTTCCGGGTCAACTTTCGGCTCTGTGTGTGCGAGCCAGTACAAATCGGGACGGCCTCGCAAGCAGGTGCGCCCGCAACCAGGATATGCGCGCCCTTGAGGGCGCGTCACCGTTTGGAGAGTTGAGAGGCTGACCTCATGAAGAAATTTCTTTCACCCGCGCGCAGTGTGATCGCTGCTGCGTTGATTGCCGGGCTGGCAATTCCTGCCCAGGCACAATTCCGCGAGGCGCTGAACACGGGCGAACAGGCAACCCGCAGGGCCGAACAGATCCAGGACCAGATCAACCAGCTGGATGATCAACGTTCGGACATGGTTCGCGAATACCGGACCCTTCTGCAGCGCCGCGACGCCGCTGAGCTGTTTGCCAAGCAGCAGGAACTCGTTGTGACGAGCCAGCGCGAAGAGATCGCCTCGCTCACTGAACAGCTCGGCTCGATCGACGACATCACCGCTCAGACCGTTCCGATGCTTCTGGGCATGATCGAAGACCTCAAGCTCTTCGTGGCTGCCGACCTTCCGTTCAAGATGGAAGAGCGCACGGCACGCCTCGAAGCGCTTGATGGTGTCATGACCAGCCCGAACGTTCCGGCGTCCGAGCAGTACCGCCTGATCATGGAAGCCTACCAGGCTGAAATGGAATATGGCCGCACGATCGACACCTGGCAGGAAGAGATCACCATCGACGGTAACCCCACGATGGTTGACATGTTCCTCTATGGCCGCGTGTCTTACGTCTATCTGACGCCGAACGGCAGAGCCGCCCGTTTCGACCGTGCCACCGGTGAGTGGGTCGCGCTTCCGGGCAGCTATGTCCAGGATGTTGATCGCGCCATCCGCGTCGCTCAAGGCAAGGCTCAGCAGGTCGTCCTGTTCGCCCCGGTCCAGAAGTTCTCGGTCCAGTAATCGGCCCGAACCGTCAGAATCAAAGGTCTCAAGACATGTTTAAGTTCAAATCCTCTCTGAAGGCTCTGGGTGTTTCGGTCCTGCTTGCGTCCACGGCAGTTCTCGCTGCGCCGCCGGCGATTTCCCAGTCCCTTTCCGAAGTCCTCGCCGCGGTAAAACGCGACTCCGACCAGATGTCGGCCGCTGACCAGGCTCGCCTCCGCGAGTTCCAGCAGGACACCAACAGCCAGGCTGCCCGCATGGCTGAAGGCCGCTCTGCGCTCGCTGCTGCTGAGGGCCGCGCTGCCGCTCTCAGCCGCGAGTTCGACACAAACGAAGCCCAGCTCGGCGCTCTGGAGGCTCAGGTCTCCGAACAGGCGGGCGACTTCCAGGAACTGCTCGGTCAGTTCCGTTCGGCAGCCGGCGCCACGATGCCGGAAATCGCCAACTCCTTCGCCAACTTCGACTACACCGACCGCGTCGGTGCGATCGCCGAGATCGCCGAAGCCCGTGTTCTCCCGACCCGCGCCCAGCTGGAGCGTCTGCCCAAGGCGATGCTGCAGGAAATGATCGCGCAGTCGGAAGTCAAAACCTTCACCACGACGGTCAACGGCATTGGCCCGGACGGCTCTAACGCTGAAGCCGAACTGATCCGCATCGGCGTGTTCACCGCCGCAACCACCAACGACCGCAAGTTCGTTGAAGTCCGCGGTTCGGGCTCGGGCACTTTCCTGCAGGCCTTTGCGACCCAGCCATCGGGCCCTTACAGCTCCACCATCTCCTCGCTCATCCGCGCAGGTGAAGGCGAAGTTGTCCGCGCCCCGGTCGATCCGTCCAAAGGTAACCTCTTCGGTATCCTCGGCGACCTGCCATCCTTCGGTGATCGCCTGCAACAGGGCGGCCCTGTCGGCGCCGTGATCGCACTCCTCGCGGTTGTCGGTATCCTGATCGGTCTGTTCAAAGTCTTCACGCTCTTCACCATGGGCGGCGCGATGCGCGGCACGGCGAAAACTCGCCAGGCTGGCACCGGCAACCCGCTGGCGCGCGTGTTCGAAGCCTATGAGAACAACCGCAATGCGGACGTTGAAACCCTCGAGCTGAAGCTGGACGAGCAGATCCTGCGCGAAAGCCCCCGCATCGAGCGCTTCAACGACATCATCAAGGTTCTCGCTGCCATTGCGCCTCTGATGGGTCTGCTTGGTACGGTTATCGGTATGATCATCACCTTCACCGCCATCACCATCTACGGTGCCGGCGATCCGAAGCTGATGGCTGGCGGTATCTCGGTCGCTCTCATGACCACCGTGTTCGGTCTGGTTGCGGCTATCCCATTGCTTCTGATCCACGCTGTCGTGTCGGCTATGGCACGCGGTAACCAGCAGCTTCTCGATGAGCAGGCCGCCGGTCTGGTCGCTGAGAAAATGGAATCCATGCACGGGGGCCGGGCATAAGCCCGCCCCTCAGAGCGCTCGAGGAGTAACCCGGTATGGGTTTCCAAGACCTACAAGCCTTCCTTGATCGTGGCGGTCCCGTTCTGATCGTCATCATGGCTGCCACATTCATCATGTGGGCCCTGATCCTGGAGCGGCTGTTCTACTTCCGCTTTGCTCACAAGCAGGTGGCAGCTGACGCGATTGCCCAGTGGAATGCCCGCGCGGACCGCAAGTCCGTGCCGGCACACTGGATCCGCGACAAGCTCGTCTCCGAGGTGCGCGCCAAGGCAGAAGCGAACGTCCAGTTGACGAAAGCGATGGTGGCCCTTGCGCCATTGCTGGGCCTGCTGGGCACAGTTACGGGCATGGTGGCCGTGTTTGATATCATGGCCATCACCTCCGGTGCGGATGCGAAGGCCATGTCGGCCGGTGTGTCGCGTGCCACGATCCCGACGATGGCAGGCATGGTCGCCTCGCTGTCCGGCATCCTGTTCACCTCGGGCATGGACCGCAAGGTCAACCGGTCGGTGCAGGCGGTCGAAGATGATATGGAGATCAGCTGATGCGTGGACGGACTGCAAGAGCTCCCGACGAGGCAAACGTTGACCTGACGCCCATGCTGGACGTCGTGTTCATTCTCCTCATCTTCTTCATCGTGACGTCAACATTTGCGCGTGAGGAAGCGATCGGCCTTGAGCCGCCGCCGCCTCCGCCCCCGCCGGATCAGCCGATCCAGCAGGAGCAGCAGGCGATCCTGATTTACATTGATGAGTCCAATCTCATCACTGTGAACGGCCGCCCGACGGACATCGGGTCCGTGCGTGCAAATATTGAGCGCGTGGTCGCAGAAAATCCGCAAAGTGCTCTCATCATCCAGGCTCACCCCAAGACGCGTAGCGGTATTGTGGTGAGGATCCGGGACGAGGCGTACAATGCGGGCTTCACGGATCGCGTGAACATCGTCATTTCGCAGACCTAGGAGAACACCCAATGGCTAGAAGAAAACGCCTGGCAGCGGGTGGGGGGAGCGCCGAAGACGACGTCAACCTGACACCCATGTTGGATGTGGTGTTCATCCTGCTCATCTTCTTTATCGTGACTGCTCAGTTCATCAAAGAGCCCGGTGTGCCGGTTGTGCGTCCAGAAGTGGACAATAAAGCCTCCGTCAAACCGCTCGCGATCCTGATCGCTATCAATTCAAACAGCGAAATCTTCATCGATAAACAAATCGTGAGCCTGGACGAAATCGGCTTCGTTTTCAAAGAGATGCGTCTCGACAACCCACGCGGCGAGGTCGTTATCCAGACCGATGTGGATGCTGAGGCTCAGGTCATGGTTGACGTGATGGAAGCGATCAACAAGATTGATGGTGACACGGTCATCAACATCTCGGCGAAAACGACGGGCTAAGGGAGGATCGGCTATGCTAAATAATCCATTCATGCGCCTGTTGGTTGGCTTTGTGATCGCCATTCCAATCGTCGTGGTAATCTTCCTCCTGATGAACGCGCTCATATCCGTTGATGAGATCGAGATCCCGGAAGGCGAAAGCCGGACGCTGGCTGCCATCACGCCGCAGAAGCAGGATACCGAAGTGCGAACCCGTTCGCGGTCTCAGCCCAAGCGTATCGATGCGGCGCAGAAGCCGCCTCCGCCGCCGAAACAGTCGGCCACGAAGTCGAGCATCAACCTGCCGACTCCGAAAATCGACGGGGCTGTTCCGCAGAACCTCGATCTTGGCCGGATGAACTCGCTGGCGATCGATCCGGTGGCTGTGTCGGACCGGGACGCCCAGCCGATCCGTCCGCCAACGCCGTCCTTCCCGCAGCGTGCGGCTGAACGCGGTCTGTCGGGCGAATGTGATGTACGCTTTGACGTGGATACCCGCGGCAAGCCCTACAACATCACGGCAACCTGCTCGGACAACATCTTCAAGTCGGAAGCAGAACGTGCCGTGTCGCGCGTCGAGTTTGCGCCGAAGATCGTTCGCGGTCAGGCGGTCGAGCGCCGGAACGTGGTCTACCCGCTGGAATTCAAGATCCAGTAGGCCCCCCAATCGGGTGATGGCTGCCGTAATCGGCGGCCATCAGCCCCTTCGGAGGTGTTGCCGGTCCGGGCTCAGGGGCCAGCCGGCGACCCATCAGGTCCAGTATGCCGCCCAGGCGGTGAGGAGAGAAAAACGATGCAACTCAAGGCAATCCTTAAAGGGGCGATCGTAGCGGGGGCGATGGCGGTCATGGGTGCAGGACATGCGCTCGCGCAGGCCTGTACGGAGACCCAGTTCAGCGCCAAGACGGGCCAGACCTATCTTGAAGCTGAAACCGCAGCGATGGCGAACAAGGACTGGGCGACAGCGATTGGCAAGCTGAACCAGCTCCGGGGAACCGAACTCAACTGCTATGAAGAAGGCGCGGTGATCCGCCTTTCTGCTTACATCAAGATCGAACAGGGCGACCGCGCTGGCGCCATCCGCGATCTTCTGGATGCGATCAACAAGGGCTATATCCCGGCCGATCAACGCGCCCAGACCTATTACAACATCGCCCAGATCTATCTGCAGGACGAAAACCTGGCTCAGTCGCTCGACTATATGAAGCGCTGGATTCAGGCTGGCGGTAAGCCGGACCGGACGCAGAAATGGCAGCTGGCTGTTCTGAACCAGCGCGCCAACAACAATACCGAGGCAGTTCGCTGGGCTGAGGAAGTCCGCCGTGAAGATGGCAGCAAGTTCGACCAGCAGCTCTATGACCTGCTCGTCTTCCTCTACAACGACACCGGCAACCAGGCGAAACTCGCCGAAGTTCTCGAAGCCCTCGTTGAGCGTAACCCGCAGGACCGCAAATACTGGGACGCGATCGCTGGCAACTACTTTGCCGGCAATGAAGAGCGTAAGGCGTTTGAAGTTCAGAAAGCGATGTATCTCGGCGGTCTTCTGAAGACCGAAGATGAGCTGATGCGCATCGTGAACTTCTATAACCGCTTCAACGCGCCTTTTCATGCGGCTCGGGTTCTCGAAAAGGAAATGAATGCCGGCCGTATCGCCAAGACGGTTGAGCGCATGTCCCTTCTGGCCGACTTCTACCAGGTCGCCCGTGAGCATGAAAAAGCCATTCCGGTGATCCGTCAGGCCGCCGAAATGGGCGGTGGCGGCGCAATGTATGAGCGTCTCGGCGCCTCCTACAGCGAAATCGGCAAATGGGCCGAGACTGAAGAAGCGCTTCAGCGCGCCCTTCAGCTCGGCGGCGTGAAAGACCGGGGCAATGCCTGGGTCCGTATCGGCCAGGCGCGGTTTGAGCGTCAGGACCGGGCCGGTGCCAAGGAAGCCTTCCGTCAGGCCGGCAATGCCGGTGGCCGCGGCTGGCTCGCCTTCATGGACTCCGAGGAATACACCCGCGACGCGCTCGTCTGCTTCGAGGTTCAGTCAGCCCTTCTCAACGTCCAGAACGAAGAGAAGATCTGCAAGAAGCTCGCTGCGCTCGGCGACAACATGCCCGAAGGCTGCAGAACTGTGGACACACGGATCAAAGCGGCTGAGGCCAAGTTCAACGAAACGCCGGAATGCCGGCGCGCCGCTCAGCCGGTCTGATCCGGCAGAGCCTCGCCTCCCACTCAAGAGCCCCGGGCCTCAGGTCCGGGGCTCTTTGCTTTTGGGCAATCGGTTGGAGGCAATCGGCGGCCGGTTGGTGGCGCGCAGTGTCCTGAATTTGGCCGGATCTGTCCCCGAAGTGTCCTGGAGAGGCCTGCTTCCGGGCGTCCGATGACCCGGAAACGCCCCGAAAACCTGGCCCACCGGGCGTACGCTCAGACCGCAAACAAAAACGCCGGCGGAAAAATCCACCGGCGTTCCATTCATATCCCGTGCAGCAGAGACCCGCGCGCGGCTCAGCTCAGCGGCGAGGAGCTCGAAATGCTGTAAGGGCCGGGCGTTGCCGAAGACAGCGAGGATGCCTTGCTCTCGCTGGCGGGCGCTGCTGCCACCGGGCCGGTTTCCTTCAGCGGATCATCCGCATGCTTCACTTGGCCTTCAAACACGGCGTTCGACTGGATCTGCAGCGAAGAGTGCACAATGTCGCCCTTAACATGGGCGCCGGTTTCCAGTTCCACCTTGCGGGCGCGGATCGAACCTTTGATGCGGCCCTTGACCTTGACCACCTCAGCTTTGACTTCGCCAGTGATCTGGCCGCTGGCGCCGATCGTGATGTCGGTCGCGCTGACATCGCCGTCGACAATGCCGTCAATCTGCAGCGCGCCTTCAGAAACCACCGAGCCGTTGATCTTCATGTCGGCGCAGATGATTGAGGCCGCGCGGGCGGCAGGTTTGGTCGCAGCGCCACGAATGGCATCCTGGGCTGGCACCGGCTTCTGCTGGGGCTCTGGCGGCGGGGCCGCCGGGGTCTTGTTATTCTTTGTGAACATGTTTGCCTGCTTTCAGGAATTTCATCGGGTCATAGGGTTTGTCGTTGTACCACACTTCATAGTGAAGGTGATCCCCGGTGCTCCGCCCTGTAGAACCCATGCGCCCCACCAGGTCGCCACCTTTTATAACATCGCCCCGCTTCACCGTATATGAGCGAAGGTGGCCATAGCGCGATTTGAAGCCATGGCCGTGATCAATCTCGACGAGCAGGCCATAACCGCCGCGCGGGCCGGCATGCACCACTGTGCCGGGGCCGGAGGATACGATGGGCGCGTCGCGGTAGGCCGCGAAGTCCGTGCCCCAGTGGGCAGCCGGACGTTTGGTGAAGGGGTCGACGCGAATGCCGTAAGGGCTGGTATAGCGGAACGGAACGCTGATCGGGATGCCGAGCGGCAGGTCATTCACGATCTGCTCGTAATGCTTCATCTCCGCGATGCGGGCGCGCGCCTGAGACAGGCGGGTCATGAAGGATTCGTCGCCCGCGATGGCCGGTTGGGCGGACGACGACGTCAGTGCCCCGATGGACACGAGCGGCCCGCCGACATTGGCCTGAGGGGCGGCAATCCGGTCGCCGGTGGCCACCTGGGTCAGCTCCAGCACGCCGCGGGCGCGTTCGGCGCGCTCGGCGGCGAGGTCTTCCATCTGATTGAACAGCATGTTCATGTCAGATTCGATCGCCTTGGGCGTGCCGCGCGCGGCGGGGATGCCGATGGATGCAAGGGTGAGATAGGCGTCGCGCGACTGGCGGCGATCTGCTTCTTCAATCGTGGCCTCGACGAGAAGGGCCGCGCCATCGCCTTCAAGGGCCGACATCTTCATGCCGTCCTGATCGCGCATGTCGTTGAGGAGTTCTTCAAGGGCGCGTTGTTTCTGTTCGAGCTCGGCCGTTTCCTTGCTGCGCTCTTCCAGCAGGGTGCGCTGGAGAGATTCGCGGGCGCGCAGGTCCTGGACCCAGCGCTCATATTTCGCGACCTCTTTGCCGTCTCCGGCCTGCACCGTTCCAGGCCCGCCCCCGACGACGAAATTGGCGGTGGCAAACATTGTCCAGCTGGCGAGGGCGGTCAGGCCCGCTGCCATCATGGCCTGCTGCCAGGGCGAAATGGAAATGTAACGGACAGTGCCGCCGCTGCGATGATAGATCTGGCGTTCCGGAAAAGCGCGGTCGAACGTCGCTTTAAGGTTGGCACTCCACTTCGCCATACAAGCTACCTGTCAGCTGGAAACGTTTCACGATGAACCGCAGAAAAATGTTTCCGCAGCGCTCCCACACCCTGCGTTATACATACCCAATTCGTCTGGGTGGGGAACCCCTTGGGAGCACATTTTTCCGCAATCTTGGCAGGATTGGGTTAATCTGCTGTTAACCGGGGCATCTGTTGCAGGTGCTACAGCACCAGCGCCTCTTATTCTGTCAGGGAGTTAATGTTTTCCAACACTTCAGCGGCGTGGCCCTTGACGCGCACTTTAGGCCAAACACGGATGATCTTGCCATCTGGCCCGATCAGAAAGGTTCGCCGCGCCATGCCCATATAGGTCCGTCCGTACAGTGTTTTTTCCTCCCAGGTGCCATACGCGTCAGACACCTTGCCGTCCTCGTCGCTGCCCAGCTCGATCGTCAGGGCATGCTTGGATGCAAACTTTTCGTGACGGGGAAGCGAATCGCGCGAGACCGCCAGCACCGCCGCCCCGGCGGCCTCGAATGCCTTGGCCTGCGCGGTAAAATCCAGCGCCTGCGTGGTGCATCCGGGGGTGTCGTCCTTGGGATAGAAGTAGAGCACCAGATACTTGCCGGCATAATCGGCCAGCCGCCGCTTTCCATGTGTCGTTTCCAGCGTGAAAGCAGGCGCTTTGCGCCCTTCCTGCGGCTTGCCCGTCATGTAATGCTCCTATGGTGCCTGAAGTTCACGAAGTTTATAGTCTTATCATGCCTCTGGACCTGCGGCAGATGAGACTTTCCTGAGGAGCCCGCTATTGGTCCGCCAGACCGCTTCCATCGTGGTTTTCGAGATACTCGGCGGATTGGTCCTGCTGGCCTTTGTGCTGGTGTCGGTGCTCATGCTGCGCCTCGCCAGCGGTCCGATTGATCTTGGTGCTTTCCGGGATGAGGTCGAAGGCGCCATCGCTGGCGCGCGCGAAGGCCGCGCCGTCGAGATGGGCACGCTGCAGCTGGAATGGTCGCCGGAGAATCGCCGCGTCCAGATCACCGCTCAGAATGTACGCCTGCTCGATGGCGCGGGCCGCCCGGCCGCCGAAGCGGCGCATGCCGTCATCCAGCTTGCAGGGTCGGCGCTGGTTTTCGGCTCGGTGGAAGTCCTCACGATGGACCTCAGCGATGGCTGGATTGCGATTGACCAGATGTCGGCGCGCCAATGGGCCATCGCCGGTGATCCGTTGCCGGAGTTCCGCCAGACCGTTCTGCCCGACACGCCCCAGGGCTGGATCAACTATCTCGGTGATGTCCTGCCAGACTGGCTGCGCGCGCTGCGCGAGGCGCGCGCGGGCATGCGGTTTGAGGGCGCGGGGTTTGAGAATATCGAGCTGCGCGTGCGCAATGAAAGCCAGGTTCTCATCGGCACCGTCGAAGAGGCGAGTGGGCATCTTGGTCTCTCCTCGTCCGGCATTTCCCTCGATTTCAAGGGCAATGGCCTCGGCGAAGGGCTGCCCGCCGGCATCGTCCTGTCGATCGAAGGGTCGGAAGACACCCGCACCCTGCGCACCGAGCTGGCACTGGCAGACTGGCCGCTGGGAGATTTCGGCGCGCGTCTTGGGCTCGACCGCGACCTGACAGAAGGTCTGCCCTCGGACATTACCCTGGCCGCCGATTTCTCCGAAGCAACCGGTATTGATGAAGTCACCCTCGTCGCCCGAAGCGGCGCCGGCCAGATCTCCATCGCAGATCAGCTCTGGCCGGTGCGCGATCTTGATCTGTCGCTGCTGTATGACCGCGCCGGAGATCAGCTCACTCTGAAGGTCGCCTCGCGCGGCGCCGGCCCGTTCAAGGGTACGGCGGATATCGCGCTGGAAAAGGCGCTGACCGGCGAAGGCTTCCGGCCATTTGTCCTGCAGAGTCCGTCCCTGACGCTCGACCTGACTCCGACATTCGCTGCCCCGCTCGATCTTGCCAGCGTCCGGGTCACCGGCGAGGCCGATATCGACGCGCTGGCGCTGCGCGCCGCAAGGTCGGAATTCGTGGCAGGCGGCGCGAAGTTTGAGGCCAAAGGCGACATCGCCCGCACGCCAGACCGCCAGCCGGGAGACTCCCCCGTGCTCGGCCAGATGGAGCTTCTGATCCCGGGGCCGATCCAGACCGCCACCGTGCTCGATTTCTGGCCGGTGCAGCTGGGCGCGGGCGCGCGCAATTTTGCTCAGCAGCGGATCACGACAGGCACCGTGTTTGACGGGGCCGGCCGCCTCACGCTCGCCCGCGACAGTTTTGCCGCCGGCTATCTCAACAACGACCATCTGGAAGTCACCTTCCGCGTTGAAGACGCCACCGTGCGCTTCCTGGATGATCTGCCGCCGGTCGAAAACGGCTTTGGCATCGGCCGCCTCACCGGAAACAGTTTCCGCGTGCAGCTGAGCCAGGGCCGCTTTGCCGGCTGGACGATGAGCGAAGGGCTCGTGGATTTCCCGGCCTTCAATCCGCGCGGCGAAGATTTCCGCGTCTTTGCCAAGGGGCGCGGGCCGGCCCAGCCGCTGATGCAGGCGCTGGTCGATTCGCGGCTCGAGATCGACTTTGATCCTGCCCGCATGTCGGGCAATGGCGAGATGACGTTTGAACTCTTCCGCCCCGCGCTCGATGATGTGCCGTATGAAGACGTTCGTTTCTCCGCCATCGGCACCGTGCGCAATGCCGGGCTGAAAAATGCCGCGCTCGGCTTTGATCTGGCCAGCGCCACGATGGATGTGAAGGTCGATCAGCTGGGCGCCGAGCTGACCGGCGCGGCCCGCCTTGGCCCCTCGCCGGTGACCTTCCGCTGGTATGAAGGCTTCACCGATGACGGCGCCCCGGCCGACCTCACCGCGAAGGGCGCCGTCTCGGCAGACTTCCTCAATCGCTTCGGCATTCTCGGGCGCGCCTACATGACCGGCGAAGCGCCCCTGGAGGTCACCGCAAAGCTTGCCGGAGAAAAGCTCGTCTCGTCCAATATCAGCGTCGATTTCACCCCGGCGCGGCTCGACATGTCCGAATTCGGCTGGGTCAAGCCGGCCGGCGACGCGGCGCGCGCCGATGTGGTGTTCTCCCAGCGCGGCGAGATGTCGACCTCCAGCATCAAATTCGTCAGCCCCACGGCGCGCCTCGATGGAGACTTCACCCTCGGCGCCGATTCCCGGCTGATCACGGCAGACCTGCGCGAAGCCTTCTTCCGCAATGTCGCAGATGTGTCGGGCGCCGTGCAGCGTGATCCGGGCGACCGTCTGACACTCTCG
>JBKBRT010000261.1:0-3351 GCA_046291585.1 Hyphomonas sp. | reverse complement strand
GCGAGCGCCGCATGGCGGCCAAGACGGTCGAGGCTTATGGCAGCGATCTCTCATTCTTTCTGGCTTTCCTGCGGGTGCATATGGGCGGGGAGCCCTCCCCCACCCTGCTGGCAGACGTGCGGGCGCGCGACATCCGCGCCTATCTGGCAGAGCGCCGCCGCGAGGGCCTTTCAGACGCAACCGTCGCCCGCATCCTCTCGTCGATCAAGGCGCTCTATCGCTGGCTGGACCGCGCTCATGGCGTGGGCAATGCCGAGGTCGGCTATCTGCAGGGCCCGCGCCGGCCCCAGCGCCTGCCGCGTCCCGTCTCCATAGACGCTGCCCGCGACCTGATCTCCGAAGCCGAGAGCGAGCCCGATCAGGAAGCCTGGATCGGCGCGCGCGACGCCGCCGTGCTCTCCCTGCTCTATGGCGGGGGCCTTCGTATCTCTGAAGCGCTCAGCCTGACGGGCGCCGATGTGCCCGCGCCCGAACGTCTGCGCATAAAGGGCAAGGGCGGCAAGGTGCGCATCGTGCCGCTCATCCCGGCCGTGCGCGACGCCATTCATGTGTATGCGGACATCTGCCCCTGGGCGTTGACGCGGGACAAACCGCTCTTCCGGGGCGCCAAGGGCGGGCCGCTGAACCCGCGCCTCATCCAGGGCCTCATGCAGCGCATGCGCGCCTATCTCGGCCTGCCCGACACGGCCACGCCCCACGCCCTGCGCCACGCTTTTGCAACCCATCTTCTGGCCAATGGCGCCGACCTGCGCGCGATCCAGACCCTGCTGGGTCATGCCTCGCTCTCGACCACGCAGGTCTATACCGGCATCGACTCAACGCGCCTGCGCGAAGTGCACGCCGCCGCCCATCCCCGCGCCTGAGGCGCGCCGGACAGGTATCAGGGCGCAAGCTGGGAGGTCAGCGCGTCGGCCAGAAGCCGTCCGCTCTCCGTCAGGGAAAGCTCCGCGCCCTGAAGTTTCACCCAGCCCTGCTCGATGAACACGCCGATCTTCTCTCTGGATACCGGCTTGCCGCTGACAAGCTCCACCCGGCGCAGATCAACGCCTTCGGCCACGCGCAGGCCCATCGCCAGAAGCTCTCTGGCGATATCCAGCGGCGGCAGCTTGGCCGCGTCTGCCCAGCCCTCCTGCAGCATCTGCACACCGGCCATGTATCCTTCCGGGCGCTTCTCCGCCTCGGTCGCATAGCGGTTGCCCGAAACCGTGAGGCGGCCATGCGCGCCTGGTCCCACGCCGATCCAGTCTCCGCCCCGCCAATAGATCAGATTGTGGCGCGACTGGTGGGCAGCAGAGGCCGCGTGATTGGAAACTTCATAGGCCGGCATTCCGGCTGCGGCGGTCATCTGCTGGGTCAGCTCATAAAGGTCTGCCTGCGCATCATCGGGCATTGGGACAATTTCGCCGCGTGACGCCGCTTTGCCGAACGCCGTCGCCGGTTCAAACGTCAGCTCATACAAGGAGAGGTGCGGCGCCCCCAGCGCCAGCGCGTCGGCCAGCTCGGCTTCCCAATTGGCCGGAGACTGTCCGGGCCGGGCATAAATCAGATCCATCGACAGCGTGTCGAACACCTTCAGCGCGCGCTTGACCGCTTCTGCGCCTGCCTCGGCGGTGTGATCGCGCCCAAGGAAAGCCAGCGCTGAATCCCGCATCGACTGGACGCCGATGGACAGCCGGGTGACCCCTGCGCTGCGCAGCGCCTGAAGATCCGCCTTCAGAACATCGTTTGGATTGGCCTCCAGCGTGATTTCCGCGCCAGGTTTGATACCGAACGCATCCGAGGCCGCTTTGAGAATCTCAGCCACCTGCCCCGGCTGAAGCAGCGCAGGCGTGCCCCCGCCGAAATACACCGTATCCAGCGCGCCATGCTCGGGCAGCTTGCGCCGGTGGCCCCGGATGTCATCGGCAATCGCCGTCACCAACGGCTCGGTCGCCCGGTCCTTGGCCGCATAGACGTTGAAATCGCAATACGGGCAGATCCGCGTGCAATAGGGCCAGTGGATATAGAGGCCGAAGCCGAAATGCGGGCCGAAAGGCGCAACAACCTGGGTCATGCGAGCAACGCCGCGCGCAGCTTCTCGACCGCGCGAGCCCGGTGGCTCATCGCATGTTTGCGCTCGGGCGCCATTTCACCAAATGTCATTGTCTCGCCTTCCGCCACGAACACGGGATCATACCCGAACCCCTTCTCACCGCGGGGCGGCCAGACAAGAGTGCCGTGAACCTCGCCCTCATAGACTGCCTCGGTGCCATCGGGCCAGACCACAGCCAATGCGCAGACAAATTTGGCCGAGCGATCGGTCGAGCCTGACCCCTTGAGCTCTGCCTCGACTTTTTCCATCGCCTTGTAGAAGTCGCGCGGCTCGCCGGCCCAGCGGGCCGAATAGATCCCCGGCTGGCCACCCAGCGCAGTCACCGACAGCCCCGAATCATCTGACAGCGCCGGCAAGCCGGTGGCCTTGGCCGCAGCCCGCGCCTTCAACAGCGCGTTGCCCGAAAAGCTATCTTCGGTTTCTTCCGGCTCATCCAGATCAAGCTCCAGGGCAGAAACAACCTCAAAACCATGGGGCGCGAACAGATCTTTCAGTTCGGACACCTTGCCTCTGTTGTGTGTAGCTGCCACGAGTTTTCCGGGCACAAGGCGGGGCATAGCCGTAGCATTATTCACAGTAATGTGGCTCCATTCTTGCTTTATGCGCAAATGCATATATCGTTATTCGGTAATAACGGGACAGCGCACCGGCAAAGTTCCTCTTCATAAACCATCAACCAAGCAGGGTGAAAAGGCCGGGTATGACAAAGACAGGCCGGAATTCCATGGCAGAGGCGATGACCGTACTGGTCACGGTCGCAATCTGGATCGCGGGCGCCTTCGGCATCATCGGCATTCCTGTCCTGAGCCTCGGCCTCATCGCGAGCCTGTCGAATGGCGAAGCCTCTCTGCCAGGCATCGAAGCGCTGGCGGACGGTGTATCGCCCGGCAGCTTCGTTATCGCGCTCGGCCTGCTCTGCGTGATCGTGCCGGGCGTGATCTTCATCTGCATCCAGATGCGCCGCATCCTTCTGACGCTGGTCGAAGGCGACCCCTTCGTGCCGGAGAATGCCGGCCGCCTCTCGCGCATCGGCATTGCCATCGCGGTGATGGAACTGATCCGCATCGCAACGCTGCTGGTCGTGCGCGCGGTGCCCAGCCTCGTCGGAGACGCGCCGCCCAAACTGTCAACTCAGCTGATACTGTGGATTTCCGTGGCGGCGCTGTTCATCCTTTCCCAAGTCTTCCGCGAAGGCACGCGCCTTCGTGACGAAGAAAAAATGACGATCTGAGGAGCACTGAAGGCATGACCATTCGCGT
>JBKBRT010000260.1:0-3359 GCA_046291585.1 Hyphomonas sp. | reverse complement strand
ACTGTGGCCTAATTGTCTGACTTCATTGGTTGAAATCGACGTCATAAGGCGCCCGGAAGGCGCCGCCAATTCTGGAAGACGAACGACTTAAGGGACGCTAAAAGCGGGTCATGACACTGCTCGACCGTCTCTCCACCGGCTGGAAGGCCTGGGTTCTTCTCTTCCTCATCACCTTTGGCGCCGCCGCGCCGGGGGTGTTCCTGATTCCGGCCCTCGACCGGGATGAGAGCCGCTTTGCGCAGGCCTCCAAGGAGATGCTGGAGGAGGATAATTACATCCTGATCCAGTATCAGGACGAGCTGCGCAACAAGAAGCCCGCTGGCATCCACTGGCTGCAGGCGGCCTCGACGGCGATCTTCACCGGGCCTGAAGCCAAAGCCATCTGGACCTACCGTATCCCGAGTTGGCTGGGAGCGGCCTTTGGCACGCTCGCCTGCTTCTGGGCGGGCATCCCGCTGATCGGACGCCGGGCGAGTTTCCTCGGCTCGGCCCTTTTCGGGGCGACGCTGCTGCTGACCTCTGAAGCGCACATTTCCAAGACCGACGGGATGCTGATCTTCCTGACGACGTTGGGAATGGGCGCGCTTGTCCGGCTGTATGTCGAGAAGTCCCAGTCCAAGGCCATGGCGCTGCTGTTCTGGCTCTGCATGGGCGCGGGGTTTCTGATCAAAGGGCCGGTGACGCCGATGGTGGTCGCCTATGCCGGTGTCGGCGTCTGGCTGTGGGACCGTTGGAAGACCGGTCGGGGCGGGGACTGGTGGCGCGTGCTGATCTGGTGGCCGGGTCCGGCGCTTTTCGTGCTGATTGTTCTGCCCTGGCTGATCTGGATCCAGATGGCGACCGGGGGACTTTATGTTCAGGGCGCCGTAGGCAAGGATCTCAAGGACAAGTTCGTTGGCGCCTCGGAAGGTCATGGCGGCTGGCCGGGCTATCACCTGCTCCACATCCCGGCCTGGTTCTATCCGGCGAGCCTGCTGCTGATCCCGGCGGTCATGGCGACACGGCGCGCGCTGCGGGGCGAATCGCTCAGCGCGCTGGGGCACGGCACGGCAGGTCTCAAATTCCTCCTCGCCTGGGGCGTGCCGACCTGGATTTTCTTTGAATTTCTCCCCACCAAGCTCAGCCACTACATTCTGCCTGCCTATCCCGCTTTCGGCCTGCTCTGCGGCTACGCGGCCGTGCAGATGATGGACGGGATGAAGATGCCCATTGCCCGGGGGCTGGGCATGGTCACTTTCCTGCTCGGCGCGGTCCTGATGCTGGCAGTCTCTTATCCGGGCATCACCAGCTATCTCATGGCCGAGACGGCGGGCGATTTCACCACCGTCTCGAAAGAAGAGGTGCTCAGCGCCTGGTCAGGCTTCCGGGAATTTCCGCTGTGGCTCTGGGCCGCCGGGTTTGCGCTTGCGGGCCTGGCGCTGGTGGAGTCGGCGCGGCTGCGCATGGGGGCGGCGATCACGCTGGCCGTTCTCTCCAGTGTCGCCATCGGCTGGCATGTGCGAATCTTCATGTTGCCCAGCCAGGTCTGGGTGCAGCCCACCGAAACTGCGCGCCTGGCGCTGGAAGAGGTGTGCGGCGTTCCCGGCGAGGATGCGGTCTGCAATGTGCAGACGCCCGAGCGGGTGCTCGCGCTGGGCTATGCCGAACCCTCCTATGTGTTGTCACTCGGCACGCAGAACCTCCACCCGCCGCAGACGCCGCTCGATCTCCCGGCGGACGCAGCGGCCTATCCGGTAGTTTATCTGCTGAACTTCGAGGACCGGAAGGCCGAGCCCGCCATTGCCGATGTTGCCGCCGGCCTGCGGAACCAGGGCGTGCAACTCGGCCTCTGCCTGACAGAAGGGGCGCCCCATTACGCGCTCAATTATTCAAACGGCGACCCCGTGCATTTCCGTGCCTGGCGGTTTGACTGGGGCGGGTGTCCGGGCGGCGATCAGCCTTCCAGCTCAACATCCCAGTAGAGATAGTCCATCCAGGTGTCGTGCAGGTAGTTGGGTGGGAAGCGCCGGCCAATATCCTGCAGCTGGAAATTGTTAGGCCGGAACGGTTTGTGCTGCAGATCCAGGCCACTGGCGCGCAGCAGTTTGCCGCCCTTGGCCAGGTTGCAGGGGCTGCAGGCGGTCACGATGTTTTCCCAGGTTGTGCGCCCGCCTCTGGAGCGGGGCACCACGTGATCGAAGGTCAGATTGTCATGCGCGCCGCAATAGGCGCATTTGAACCCGTCGCGCAGGAAGACGTTGAAGCGGGTGAAGGCCGGCGCCCGGTCCTGGTGCACGAAGTCACGCAGCGCGATCACGGAGGGCAGGCGCATCTCACGGCTGGGGCTGCGCACCACATAGTCATACTCTGCGATGATATCGACGCGGTCCAGGAACACAGCCTTGACCACTTCCTGCCACGGCCAGAGCGATAGCGGATAATAGGAGAGGGGCCTGAAATCCGCGTTCAGGACGAGGGCGGGGCGGCCGTTGGGCGGGGTGGTGATGATCTCAGCCATGTGTCCCTCCGTTGTGGCCCCAATGGGCATGATCCTGGTTGATCCTGCTGAAGACGCGTGCTCCTGAAAGTCCTGCTTACCGCCCGTTTAAGCGATTCCTTTGATAAGATTATGACAGTGCCGCGCGAACGCAAGGGCTTGTGCGCTGCGCCGCCTCAGGCGCCAGGCGCTGCGTCGCGGGCGCGCTCCGCATTCAGCCATCCCCACAGGAGGTGGGCGGCGACCCCGCGATGGGGCCGCCAGATCTCCGCATGCTGGGTAAACATCTTTGATTCCATGCGGGTTTCATATCCGCCGAGCTGTTTGTGGGCTTCCATCAAGCCGACATCCCCAATCGGGAACGCATCCATCGCGCCGACCGCATAGAGGAGGAACAGTTCAGCCGTCCAGGGACCGATGCCCCGCACGGCGACGAGTTCTGAGCGGGCCGCGTCCAGGTCTGCGGCGCAGACGCGGGTGAGATTGAGCGTGCCCGACATCATTGCTTGCGCAATCGAAGTCAGATGCGCCACCTTTGGCCGGGAGAGGCCACAGGCCCGCAGCGCCTCGGGATCCGCAGCGAGCAGGGTCTCCGGGGTCACCTCTCCGAGGAACACCTCGACGCGGCCCCAGATCGTGGCGGCGGCCTTGGTGGAGAGTTGCTGATGGGAGATCATCCGGCCCAGCATGTTGAAGCCGGGCTCGCTGGCGCGCCATTCCGGCACGCCGAGCACGTCATAGGCGCGGGCGAGGGCAGGGTCCGCCAGGGCGAGACGGTCGCAGGCTGTTTTCAACCGGCGGCGGCTCGGCGCGGTCATCCCAGCTTTTCCTTCTGCGCGGCGGCGCCCTCTTCCAGAAGGCGGTTGGAGGCGGTTTCAAGCAC
>JBKBRT010000049.1:0-15780 GCA_046291585.1 Hyphomonas sp. | reverse complement strand
AAACGCATGAACCGCATCAAACCCAGCCGGCCAAGGAACATACCCTGAAAACTGTCACCCATCTGCCCGGTCTCAAATGTTACCTATGTGACCGGTTGCACAGCGAAGCGGACGGAGGGGGAGCCCCACACGATACGTCCTAGCCGAGAGCAACTCCATCCCCACCCTCCCCACGGATGTGGGGGCTGCGAGGATCAGCAATCGCACTGCGATTGCCCGAGCAGCGGGTGGGGGAACTCTCAATAGAAATGCAACACCGGCCGCGCCCTAAAAAGCGCGCGTTCCGGCCGCAAGCGCAGAAAAAACCGCCCTACCCTGCCCGGCGCCGGCGCTGGCGCAGGCCGCGCTCGACCGGTGCATCTTCTTCCAGCGTGAACCGCTCCACCAGCCGCGCAATGAACGCTGAAAGCTGATCGCGGATTTCATAGGGCGCTTCCATCGGTAGGAAATGCGTCGTGCCGCGAATGCCGCGCATCATCAGCGATGGGTTCTGCTGGATGATCTGCGCGCGGACCTTTCCGGAAATCACCGAATCCCGGTTGGGCCGCATGATCACGATCGGGATCTTCTTCTTGCGCACCGTCTTCAGCGCCGCCCAGGGCCGGTGGCGCTGGGCCGCAAAGGTTTTGGACTCCCAGGCCGGCGTGCAGGTCAGCGCCCAGCGCTGGGTCTCGGCGTCCTGCGGGCCGGGGTCCACCCGGTCGATCCCGTCGAGCAGATAGTCCGCCAGGAAAGGCTCGCGCCAGGACTGGAACGCCCCGCGCCCGATATAGGAGGAGAGCGCCTCGCGGAACGACCCGAACTCGGCCCGGCGCTTCTTGGCGCGCGTGGCCATCTTGTTGCGCGCAAACAGCCAGTAAAAGGGCGGAAACACATGGTTCCAGAAATAGATCTTCCGGGCAAGGATCACCGGATCAGCGAGCACCAGCCCCTTCACCAGGTCCGGCCGCTTGCCCGCCACCAGCAGCGCCACGCATCCGCCCATCGAATGCCCGCCCAAGACAACCCCCTGCGGGGCTTCCCTTTCGAGGAATTCGATCACGTCATCGCGATACCGGTTCCAGCTGGAAAGCCTGCCTTTGGTAGGCAGGGTCGTGCGCCCATGGCCGCGCATGTCGAGCGCGCCGATCCGCGCGCGCAGGCCGAGCGGCGCCAGCAGGGATTGATAGGTCATGGCGTTGAAGCCGGTGGCGTGAATCCAGATGGCGGCAAAGGGTTTGATCGGATCACCGAACTCGATCCCGGTCATCTCTCCGCCGGATTTCATCTCTTCCCGGAAACGGCGCATCAGCAGCGATCCTCGCCGCGCCAGCGCGTTTCGTCAAAAGATCCCACCACCCAGGCCTCCCGCTGTTCTGCTGTATTGTCTGCAGGACCGCGTCTTCCGGTCTCTGCCCTGCTCACTTTCCGCATTCTGGCGGAAGGCGCAACCGAATGGCCCGGTTTCATTCTGTCTACTCCACGCGACTCGCCAGAAAAACGCCCGGCTGGGATTAACCCTACAGGACCGTTTCCCTTAATTGAAGGGACGGCAAGTCGCGGTCCGCAGGCCGGGCGCAGCTTACGCCGAATTCATCTTGCCCCTATTGACCACGACTGTAGTCAAACGTAATGACCACGCATGTAGTCGACAGGAGGCCCTGCATGATGATGCAGATTTCAGCCGCAGAACTTGAAGTCATGGGAATCCTTTGGGCAGAGCCGGGCCTTGCCGCCTCCGATGTCCACGAGAAGCTCGGGGACGGCAAAGACTGGAACATCCGCACGGTCAAAACCTTCCTCGCCCGCCTGGTCGAGAAAGGCGCTGTCACCACAAGCGAGGATGGCCGCCGCTATCTCTATTTCCCGGCCATTGATGAAGCCGAATACAAGGGCAGCGCCGCCGGCCAGTTTGTCGACCGGGTGTTTTCCGGCCGCGCCGCGCCGCTGGTCGCCCATCTGGCTGACACGCGCGGCCTCACTCAAGACGACATCGCCGAACTCGAAAAGCTTCTGGGGGAGCTGAAGAAATGATTGACCAGGTTTCAGGCACCTATCTGGCCCACGCCCTCGAAGCTGCCTTTGCCGCGACGCTTCTGATCCTTCTGGTGCTGGCGATCCGAAAGCCGGTCGCCCGCCATTTCGGCGCCGGGATAGCCTACACGCTCTGGCTGCTGCCGGTTGCCCGGCTGCTGCTCCCGCCGCTGCCGCATCAGGCCTCGCTCTTCAGCTGGCTCAAACTGCCTGCGGCTGGCAGCGTCGCCCCCGGGGAGGTCCCCCGCGCTGTCCCCGAAACGGTGCCGGCCATGAGCAGCCTACCGGTCCCCGCGCCGCCTGCAGAGGCTGTCCCGGCTGCGCCGCCGACCGCTTTTGACGCGGTCCTCCCGCAGGCACGGCTCGCCGAAACGCCCGATCTCCTGGTCTATGCCGGCCTGATCGCGCTGACGGTCTGGGGGCTGGGCGTGATCTTCCTCCTCGCCCGCAGCCTGCGCACGCATATGCAGTTCATGGCCATCGTCGACCGGGAAGGCGACCTGGTCACCGGCGATCTGCAAGCCCTCTCACTTGAGATCGCCCAGGAAGCTGGCCTCAAGCGCATGCCGCGCGTCGTCACCAGCCTGATCTCCAGCGGCCCGTTCGTCACCGGCCTCTTCCGCCCGGCCGTGGTCCTGCCCGCCTGGTTTGCGCAGGACTATTCCCGCACCGAAGCGCGCGCCGCAATCGCGCATGAGCTGACGCATGTGAAGCGCGGCGACCTCTGGGCGCTCCAGATGGCCGAGATCTTCGTCGCGCTGATGTGGTTCAATCCCCTCGCCTACATCGCCCACCACGCTTTCCGCACCGACCAGGAAGCCGCCTGCGACGCGGATGTGCTGCGCCGCGGCCATGCCAGCCCCCACGCCTATGGCGCCACGCTGGTCAAGGCCGTCCGCATGCAGATGCCTGCCCGCATCGCCATGACTACAAGCCTGCCGCTGACCCACGCTCTCAAGGAAAGGCTCAAGCTCATGTCCTATCCCGCCCCCGATACCCGCCGCCGCTGGATCGGCTTTGGCGCCGCCGTTCTGCTGGGAACGACTGCTCTGGTCGGCACCGCCTCGGTCGCAGCGGCGGGTGAGAAGGACAAGAAAGACCTCAAGATCCAGAACGGCACGCTGTGGCTAAACGGCGAAAAGGTCGACAACCGGCAGGTTGTCCTGCTCACCGACCCGGTCAAAGGCCTGATCCCGCAACCCCCTCTGCCGCCGGAAGTCCAGGAGATGTCGGCGTCCCTCGCGGCCGATATGGCTGACCTCTACGATCCGGCAGAGCTGGGCGGCGTGCTCGATATGGCCAATGATCCGGAGTTCCAGGACATCCCCCGCATGACCACCGAGCTTGCCCTCATGGGCGCAAGCCTTGGCGCCGAGGCCGCGCTGGAAAGCATCCGCATGAATTTCGCCGGCATGTCCGAAGACGAGATCGATGCCTGGGCCGAGGAATTCGAAGCCCGTATGGAAACCCGGGCCGCCGACATCGAAGCGCGCGCCGCGCAGATGGAAGCCCAGATCGAGCAGCGCTCCGCTCAGCTCGAAGCGCGGATGGAGCGGGTCAGCGAAGCCCGCGCCGAGGAAATCGAGCGCCGCGTTGAGGCCAATGCCGCCCGTGTAGAGGCCGAAGCCGCCCGTATCGAAGCGGAGGTTGAGCGCTATTATGGCAAGGATTTCGAAACCCGGATCGAAGCCCGCACGGCGGTGATCCCCGAGCTTGTCGAGGAATGCGTCAGCCTCAATCTGGCAGAAGGCGAAACCCGGATCGTCGAGCGCAAAACCGGGGACGGTTACAGCGTCAAGATCGCCTGCGCCGCCGGCAGCAAGGACGTCCTGCGCGCCGAACGCACCGCCCGCTTCATCAACAAGGATGCCGGCCTCAGCGAGGAAGAAAAGAAACGGTTCCGTCAACAGTCTGCCACGGGCGACCGCCACACCTTCTCCGTCTCCAACAAGTCCAGCGCCGGGAAACCGGCCGCTGCGCCTGCCCCGGCCGCAACGCCTGAAGTGCCCGCCGCCCCATCCGACCTTCTCGGCGAGGAAAAGCATACGAGCCTCTTCCCGTTTTCCAGCGCCCTCACCCTCAATGACAGCGGCTGCGACGCGGCCTGAACCAGCGCTTCCCGCGCCCGGCAGATGCGGCTAGTGTCGGGCGAAAGCACACCGCCCGGGAGGCCCTTCTGCATGATGATCCGCTTTGCCCTAGCCGCCATGGCGCTCGGATCGCTGGGCGCCTGCGCCACCCAGCCTGAGCCCTGTACCACCGAATGGGTGCAATACCGGACCGACCGCATTCTTGGCCAATTCGCCTCGGAAAATCGGGGGCTGGTGAATGATCTGCGCCGCCTCACGCGCGCAGATGGCAAGGTGGACCCGTTACAAAGCATCCTGCTTGCCTCAAAGGCGGAAGACATCCAGCGCTTTGCCCGCAGCTTTGAGACTGTGGTGGTTCCGGAACTGAATTCAGCCATCCAGCAATGCGGCCGTCATGAGAATTTCGTGCCCGCCTTCACACAGTTCCTGCGCCAGGAAGGCGTGCCGGAAACCTCGCTGCAATGGGTCGGACCAATTCTGGCATTGGTCCAGATGATGCAGACTGAGGGTCAGATTCAGTCTTCGCCCCAATCTGGCCCCCGCCCCTGAGCCGCGGAGCCTGACCCATGCAGACCCTGATCGTTGTTCCCGCCCGTTATGGTTCTACCCGCCTACCGGGCAAGCCGCTCGCCAAGATCGCCGGCAAGACCATGGTCAGCCGCGTGGCCGACCTTGCCCGGCGCGCCGCCGTGAAGCTCGGCAAGGGTGCCGAGTTTGTCGTCGCCACCGATGACACGCGCATCCTGCAATACTGCCGCGACCACAAGATCAATGTGGTGATGACCGATCCGGCGCTGCCGTCCGGTTCGGACAGGGCGCTGGCGGCGGTCGACGGGCTTGGCATGAGCCCGGATTTTGTCGTGAACCTTCAGGGCGATGCTCCGTTCACGCCCGTTGACCATGTCGTGGCGGTTGTCGAGGCTCTGCAGAAATCCGGATGCGACGCGGCGACGCCCTATATCCGGCTGAGCTGGGACGCGCTGGATCAGCTGCGCGCGCACAAGGCCCAGACGCCATTTTCGGGCACCACGCTGGTGAAAGATCCCAAAGGAAGGGCAATCTGGTTTTCAAAGAATATCATGCCCGCCATCCGCAAGGAGCCGGAGCTGCGCCGGCTGAACGATCTCTCACCGGTCTGCCAGCATGTCGGCCTCTATGGCTTTCGCCTCGACACGCTGCGCCGTTACTGTGCCATCGCGGAGAGCTATTATGAGCGCCTGGAAGGTCTGGAGCAGCTGCGCCTGATCGAGAACGGCTTCAGCGTCCAGGCCGTTGAAGTCAAACCCGGCCGCATCGCCATTCCGGGCATCGACACCGCTGAAGACATTGCCCTCGCCGAACGCCTCGTGGCAGAACTTGGCGAACCGGACGCCGGCTGACGCCATGGCCAGGCTCTACATCGTCCGGCACGGCAATACCTTCGACAGGGGAGAGACCGTCACCCGAGTCGGCGCGCGCACCGATCTGCCCCTGTCGGTGTCGGGGCGCGAACAGGCCCGAAATCTCGCCGCCCAGTTTGCCGGCATACGCTTCTCCGCTGCGCTCTGCTCGACCCTCACGCGTACAAAGCAGACGGCGCGGACCATCCTCAGTGAGCGGACCGATAGCCCCGCCCTGCTGATTGCGCCTTTCCTGACCGAGATTGATTACGGGCCGGACGAGAACCAGCCCGAAGAGGTGGTCGCCGCGCGCCTTGGCCCAGCGCTGGACGCCTGGGACCGGGACGGGGTGCCCCCGCCGGGCTGGCAGGTGGATGTTGCTGCGATCCGCGCCGGCTGGGCAAATCTTCTGGCGCGGGCCACAGGCCTTCCGGAAGACACCGCAATACTTGTTGTTACCTCCAACGGCGTCGCGCGCTTCCTGCCGGATGTGGCAGACAGACTGCCCGAAGGGCTGGACCGGAAGCTCAAAACCGGCGCCTGGGGCGAGCTTGTCCTGACATCGTCCGGGAGCGAATTATTGAGCTGGAACCAGCGGCCCTGAGCCTTCACGCCACATCGCGCTGAATGTCGAACCGGATCGCGGCAGGTCCGCCGATCGGCAGCACAAATGCAACGGTCGTGCCCTCGCCATAGATGGAGGAAAGCAGCATCCGCCCGCCATGCATCTCCGCAAAGGATTTGGTCAGCGAGAGACCAAGACCGGTGCCCTCATGGTTGCGATCCTTGGTCTTGGCTACCTGTTCGAAAGGCTGGGCGAGACGGGGCAGGTCTTCGGGGGGGATACCGATACCGGTATCGGTGACGCCGAAATAGATGTCCGTGCCCCGCTGCTCGACATGCACCGTGATCTTGCCCGCGCGGTCGGTGAACTTGATGGCATTGGAGAGAAGGTTCAGCATCATCTGCCGGATGGCGCGGTGGTCGGCGTCAATGTCGGGCAGATTTTCCTGAGTTTCGAGGATCAGATCGATCTCCTTTTCCTCGGCCTTGCGGCGGATCATGCGCATGGCGGCGTCGACCGGATCCACGGGGTCGATGGGCTGCGGGCTGATGGTCATCTTGCCCGCCTCGATCTTGGCCATGTCGAGGATGTCGTTGATCATGTCCAGAAGATGCTGGCCCGACATCAGGATGTCCTTGGCATATTCCTTATACGACGGATCGCCGAGCGGCCCGGCAAGCTCGTTCGTCATGATCTCGGAGAAACCGATGACGGCGTTGAGCGGCGTGCGCAGCTCATGGCTCATATTGGCGAGGAAGGCGGACTTGGCGAGGGCGGCGCGTTCGGCCTTTTCCTTCTCCTCAGAGTATTTCCGGCTGAGTTCACTGGCATGGCCCTCGGAGCGCTCCAGATCGAGCGCGGCGCGGCGCAGCTTCTCCTTCTGCTTCTTCAGTTCTTCCTCATTGCGGACATTTTCGGACACATCAATGCCAACCGTTATCAGGCCGCCATCAGGCGTCGCGCGCTCCACCATCTTCAACCAGCGCCCGCTGCGCAGAGCGATCGTTGTCGTGCGGGGGTCCTGCTCGGATTGACGCTCCAGAGTGACCGCCCCTGCCCGGGCGATCACCACCGTGTCATGGCTCATGCCCGGACGCAGGGTATCCTGAAGGCCAAAGTCGAGCGCGAAGGCGCGGTTCCAGTAGAGCAGCCGCTTGCGTGTATCCCAAAGGGCGAAGGGGCCGTTGAAGCCTTCGATGGCATTGCGCAGGCGGCGCTCGGCTGTCTTCACACGGTCTTCGGCCTGCTTGCGTTCGGTCGCGTCCATCATGATGCCGCCGAACACGGTCGTTCCGGTGACCGGGTCGGTCGAGATACTGCCGCGCATTTCGATCCAGCGGAGCGGACTTGTCTGGGCGATGAAGGTCAGGTGGACCCAGCCGATGCTGCGCGATTTGGAGAATCCCTCCTTCACATAGCCCCGGCTCTCGACCGGAACCCTGTCCAGCAACTCATCGAGCCGCACCCATCCGGCATCAACAAGACCTATCAGATCGGCAGCGCCCTCGCTGAGGAACAGCGAACTGGAGTCCTGATACCATTCCCAATAGCCCGCCCGCGCGCCGCGCATCACGAGACCCAGGATGCGGTCGGACTCTTCGGTGCGGGTTTCGTGGATCGCGATTTCGCGCTGACGCAGGGAGAGCCGCCGGGACAGGCCAAAGAGGGTGAACGTCGGCGCCGCCACCAGCAGGGCGAAGATCGCAAAGCTGAGAAGGTCTGCGCGGGTGAACAGAGGCTGGTCCACGGTCACGCAAACGGCAACCGCGCCCGCCGGCGCGCAGGCCGACGCGGCGCGCACGCCGCCGGCCGAGACGACGCGCGGGCGGCGCACATCGGCCACCGATGCCGCCGCCGCCAGTGCGGGGTCGCCCAGACCCAGCGCGCTGGCCTCTGTCTTGAGGGTGATGCGCGCGCCGGGGCCGGGATCTGGAAGTGTGGTGGAGGCCTGGGCCAGCGCGATGACCGGATTGCGCGTGTCCACTCCGGACAGAAAAACAAAATCCCCCTGCCCGGAGAGGCCCGTCATCGCGCCCGCTTCCATCATCTGGCCGGCGGTCAGCGCGGCCGCTGCCAGCCGGGATCCTTCAGGAGACTGGGAAGCGTCGCGGATCGACACGATGGCATCAATGCCGGGGGTGAGGCTCGCCGTCTCGGCGCGTGGCACGCTGACGCCCTCGGCGATGGAAATGGCGGTGACGGCGACATTCGCAGCCGCCTCGATGCGGGCCGCCAGATGTCGCGCCTCGCTCTCAATCTGGCTGAGGCGGGCGGCTTCTGCCGACTGGCGCTCGTCCCAGGCCTTGAGACCAAGCGCAACCGTCAGCAGCAACAGGATCAACGGAACCAGAACGCGAAGACGGCGCGCCTCTGCCTTTGCTGCGGCATCCTCTGCAGCAGCAGCAGCTTTCAGCTGAGAACGGGCCTTCGGTCTTGCCAAGGTGACGCCTGACGCCTGCAACTTCCGGGAAATCGGCAGGTCTATCTTTTCCCCGCGAAACATTGACCGTTCGTTAACAAAGTTAACAGCGAAGTTAACCTTTGGCGCCCCCGTCCAGCGCGCGATGGGCGATATCCATCGCGTTCGGGGAAAGTCCGGCCGCCATCAGACGCCTCAGGCAGGCCTCCGCCATGGCGCCCGCGCGGGGGTCCAGCAGACGCCATTGCTCGAATGCCGTGATCAGGCGGGCCCCCAGCGCGGGGTTTGCCTTGTCGGCGGCCAGGATGGTGTCCTCCACCGCCGCATAGCCCGACCCGTCGGGGGCGTGAAAAGCGGCAAGGTTCTGCATTGCAAACGCGGCCACGACGGAGCGGACCCGGTTTGGATTGCGCAGGTCAAAGTCTGGATGGGTGATCAGCCGGCGGACATCTGCAGCCGTGCCCAGCCCCGCCTGGACCGAGAACCATTTGTCCATGACCAACGGATTCTGTTTCCAGCGCGTCTCGAAATCGGCGAGCGCCTCTTCCCGTCCGGGGCCGGTGGAGAGCGTCAGCGCGCGCAGGGCGGAGATCTGCTCGGTCATGTTCGGGGCATTGCGGTAAAGCGCGTGCAGCGTTTCAGCGGCATCCCCGCGCCCGCCCAGAAGGAGGATAAAGGCTGAGCGCAGCGCCCGGATGGACGCTTGCTCTGCGCCCGGATTATAGGGCGCCGGCGAGGGAGCGGCCAACGTGTCGGCGATCTCCGCCGAGAGGTCTGCGGCAATCGCCGCCTGCAGCTTCCGGCGCGCCGCCGCCAGAGCAACCGGATCGGCCGGCTCCCGTTCCAGGAACAGCTCGCCGACATCCGGCAACCGCGTCAGGAGCGCGGCAAAGGCCGGGTCACCCATCGCGCCGCGCACCGCCTGCCCGATCGCGGTAACGAGGGCGGTATCAGGCGCCGTCTGCGAGCCGTCCGCCAGGGTGAGGATTTCTTCCTTGATCAGGGTCTGCAGGCCGTCCCAGGTGTTGAACGGATCTGTCTCGGCCCGGACGAGCGCCAGGCGCTGGTCGCGGCTGAGCGCGCGCGTCAAGCGCACGGGCGCCGAGAAGTCGCGGTTGAGCGAGACAAGCGGACGCGCGCTGCCGGCAGGCAAGCGAAAGGTCATTTCCGAGGTCTCGCTGTCGAGCACATAGAGGAAAGGCTCGGCGGCGCGGTCGGTCGCGGCGACATGCCCGCCTTTCCCGTCCAGCAGCGCCGCGAGCAGCGGCACGGGCACGGGCTTCTTCACCGGCTGGCCATTGGTCGGGCGGGTCGACTGGGAGAGCTTCACGCGCAGCGTCGAACTGGCCGCGTCCCAGGTTTCCTCAACCGTGATCTCGGGCGTGCCAGCCTGTGCGTACCAGCGGCGGAACTGGGAGAAATCTTCCCCCGTCGCCGCCTCGAAACAGGCATAGAAATCTTCAATCGTGACTGCCTGCCCGTCATGGCGCTCGAAATAGAGGTCCATGCCCTTCCGGAAGGCCTGCGCGCCGATCTGACGGCGGAGCATGCCGATGAGCTCGGAGCCCTTCTCGTAGACGGTCGCGGTGTAGAGATTGTCGATGGCCGCGTAATGGTCGGGCCGAACCGAATGGGCGAGCGGGCCGGCATCTTCGGCAAACTGGCGGGCGCGCAGCTTGATCACATCTTTGATACGCTGCACCGGGCGCGAGCGCATGTCGGCCGAGAAGTTCTGATCCCGGAAGACGGTGAGGCCTTCCTTCAGGCAGAGCTGGAACCAGTCACGGCAGGTGATGCGGTTGCCCGTCCAATTGTGGAAGTATTCATGGGCCACGATGGATTCGATGGCTTCAAAGTCGGCGTCTGTTGCCGTGGACTCGTCGGCGAGCACATAGGCCGAGTTGAAGATGTTGAGGCCCTTGTTCTCCATCGCGCCGAAATTGAAGTCGCGCACGGCAACGATATTGAACACGCCGAGATCATATTCCCGACCATAGGCTTCCTCGTCCCAGCGCATGGAGCGCTTGAGGCTGTCCATCGCCCAGGCGGCGCGGGGCGCTTCGCCCTTATCGACATAGATGCCCAGATCAACATGCGCGCCGCTGGCCGTGGTGAAGGTGTCGCTCAGCACGTCATACTCGCCGGCGCAGAGCGCGAAGAGATAGGCGGGCTTCTTGTGCGGGTCGTCCCATTCGGCAAAATGCCAGCCCCCGGCGAGATCGCCCGACGCGCCGGGTGTGCCATTGGAGAGAAGGTGGGGATAGGTGGCCTTCTCCGCTTCGAGCCGCACATGGAAGCTGCTCATGACATCGGGACGATCAGGATAATAGGTGATGCGGCGGAAGCCGATGGCTTCGCACTGCGTGCAGAAGCGCCCGCCGGACATATAGAGGCCCGACAGCGCAGTGTTCTTTTCCGGCGAAATCTCGACCAGGGTCTCCAGCGTGAAGGGGCCGGCCGGAGGCGTGTGCAGGATCAGGCCATGCTCATCAACGGTATAGGCCGCTGCGGCCAGCGGGGCGAGGGCCCCGTCGCCGGCGGCCATCTGGATCGATTTCAGGGTCAACGCCTCGCCATCGAGCCGCATCGGGCCGCTCCCCGCCGGGGTCACCTTCAGCGTGGCGCGCACCAGGGTGGCGCCGGGATCCAGCCGAAATTCCAGGCGGACATCGTCAATCGCGAAGGGATAGGGCGCATAGTCGGCAAGCTGAATGGCGACGGGAGTTTCAGTACGCATCAATCGGGGTCTCCGGCAGGGGTGACAGGCTTCAGGGGATACCGGAGGCGGCCCAGCCCGTCGAGGGGCGTTGCCCATGGGACAGCCCTCTGGCAAAGGAGCCCCATGCCTGCCCACCCCCCTTTTCTGATCATTCGCCGGGTTGCCGCCGCCGCCGCGCTCTGCGTCGCGGTCACGATCGGATACCTCTCGCTGGTGCCTGCCGGAGAGGTCCCTGCCCCGCAAATCTCGGACAAGATCCGCCATCTGGCCGCCTATGCCGGTCTCGCTGCGCCGCTGACACTGGCGCTGCATCCAAAGCGCTGGTTGACGGCTGTGGCTGTGGCGACGGTCTACGGGATCTGTCTGGAGTTTGGCCAGGCCTTTGGCGGCGCGGGCCGGGACGGCTCGGCGCTGGACGCCCTCGCCAACCTCGCCGGCGCTTTCATCGGCGCCGCGATGATCCGCTTCAGCGCGGGCGTGCGCGGCTGATCAGCAGTTCCAGAACCCGCTCTCTCGCCAGCAATACTGGATCACTTTCGGCTTTGACGAGACGTAGGCCGGTTTGGAGATCGCCCGCTGATAGTCAGCCCGGTCGGCGGCCTGCTTTGCAGCGTAGCGTTCGGCTTCGGCCTGACGGGCAGCATCCTCCTGATTGTAGATACCCTGCGCCCAGGGCCAGACGAGCCGGCATTCCGCGCTGCTGCTGCCGAACCGGCCACAGATGTCGCTGGCGTCTTCGATCAGGGGCAACCGCTGATTGTCGCGCCAGTAATATTCCAGCATCCGCCCACCCGTGGATCGCGCCGCGTGGAAGAAACCATGGTCGCCCCGGACATTCTTGCCCGATGCCATGTCGGCATTGGCCTCGTTGATGGTGGTCTGCAGATAGGCGCGCTCCTTCGCGGCGGCGCGCTCGTCCGCCTCGGCCCAGTATTTCAGGGTGGCAAGAAACTTTGCCTGCTTCTGCCCGGCAGCAACGCTGACCACGGCGAGTGGATTGGCGCCGGTTTCTGTCGAGGCCTGGAGCTGTGTCAGCTCGAGGAACCGCGAGGTCAGGCTCACGGGCTCGCACACCGGCACATGAATCCAGTTGGTCAGGCCGCCCTCGGCGCCTTTTGCCGGATTGGCGAACAGGCGCACCGCCATCTCCATGGCATAGGTGTGGTAGACCGGCTCACCTATGACACTCTCGAGGATGTCCTTGTCGGGCCGGCCGAACCAGATGTCGGCTATGCGCTGCAGGCGCGGCGCCACCCGGGCGACATTCTCCGGCATCATCTGATAACGCGCGCTGGAGACCACGTCATCGGTTGCCGCTCCGGCCACCGAATAGGACAGTTTGCCTTTATCTGAATAGACGAAAACCCAGCCCCTGGTCTGCGCCGCAATCTCGGATTCTTCCCCGCTGATGCGCGCCATGCCGACGAAGGGTGTCGCGGTGTTCTGCGCCAAGGGGCGGCCGCGATCATCGAGCGGCATGTAGATGCTCCGGTCCGGGAGACCCGTGCTTTCGGGCAGCATGCCGACCTTGACCATGGCCGCCCAGTAGCTTTTGGGGCCGCCCCATTCCGGTTTCCCTCTGCTCCGGCCGCAATAATACTGCTCGGTCATGCCATTATTGACCCGCAGAAAGGTCAGCGGATCGTCGATCCGGTCGATCGCGCCGGTGCGGGAATCGACGAAGACCGAAGCTTCGGTGCCGTCGGCGGTGCGGACCGGAAAACCGATCAGGCCGCTGTTGAATCCATAATAGGCGGGGTCGCGCCATTCGGGCACGGTCGTGTCGCGCTTTATCGGCACGAGGACATTGTCGATGGTGGCGGCGATGGTGGCGTCCGCTGACATCAGATGGTGGGACCGGGTGTTCCCGCTGCCCGGCGCCTCGAACTGGATGGTCATGGGCGTGGCCTGCAAGCCGCCAAAGTTGGTGGTGAAGGACGACCAGCGGAACGGGATGTCGGAGAGAACCGGTTTCTTGCCGATGGTGGCGAAGCGGAAATTGCCGTCCACCGTCTTCACCAGCGCCACCTTGTCCGAGAACGGATAGATGGCGAGGAATTGCGGCGGCATCAGTTCGGTTTTGCCGTCTGCCGTGTAGAGGCCGCGCAGGGTGTAGCGGGCGAGTCGCGCCTTATCCGTGTTTTCTTTCGCTTTGCCCTCGCGCCAGTAGGTCTCCTTTTCGAACACCGACCAGTCGGCGCCCTGCGCCTTGAAGATCGCCTCGACCGTGCTTTTGGACTGACCCCGGAACTCCTTGATACGCAGCTGGATGGCGCCGTCGCCGGAGCGGATCCATTTGGGCTGTGTCGTCAGGCATTCCTTGTCGGAGAACTTGCCCGTGCAGTTCAGTTCGCTGAAACTGGACCAGCCGGTATACCAGGCATGGGCGGGCAAGGCGGCAAAAGCAAAGGCCAGCGCGGCCAGACAAGCGCGGATCATGGCGGACTCCCATCCCAATCGGCGCAAGCATAGGGCTTGAAGCCCGTCGGTACACCCCCGCTTCAGGGGGACAGGGCGTCTACTCGGCCGCGGCGGCTTCTTCTTCCAGGCGGTAGACACTGCGCAGGATCTTGGCGCAGCGCTGGGCGACGGGGCGCAGCTCATCGGGGACGGTCTTGGGATTGGCCGAGGCATATTCGGCGATCCTGCGCGCCAGCCGGAACAGGTCGGGCGTGTGCGCAATCATCCTTGCCTGATGCTCGATACGGGCCGGATCGCGGTCATATTCGGTCGCCGGAACCCGCCAGCCGCTGTTGGCGCCGTCATCGGTGGCCACTGCCGGATAGGTGCCCTGCGTGGCGCCGAGCACCACCTGGCCATCCCCGGTGCGCCATTTCATCATGCGCCGGACGACCCGCCATTGCTCGATCAGCATATCGTCTTCGTCGTCTTCCTCGCAGCGCTCCATCTGGTGCATGGCCTGCTCGGAGGCGAGTTCATGGGCCTGGAACAGCCGGCCGAGGCCGCAGTCATAGGCGATGCGCAGGGGCTCATCGACGCCCTTGACCCAATGGGGCACCACGCGCTCGATCAGCACCCAGGTGCCGACGGGCTTAACGTAAACCCGCTGTGACTTATGAAACAGCGCCTTGGCCATGTCCGGCGACCCCACTCGTTCAACCTTTGATAATGCCAGAGGAACATGTCGCAGAGGTAAGCGCGATCGATCAAATTTCCCCGAAGTCACCGGCCATTTTGTTTCCCTTGGGTCACGGCTTTCCGTGCGCGTAAAGCGCGCTATGCTCCTCCATCAGCGATAAACAAGACACGCCCCGAGGGGCGACTGGGAGCCTGACGCGCCATGAATTTCGATTTTTCCGAAGACCAAAAGTTCCTTGCCAATGAAGCCCGGAAGTTCCTGTCTCAGGAGTGCACCACGGCAGAAGTCCGCAAGGTTCTCAACGACGACAAGATGGCGTTTCACAAGGATTTGTGGCGCAAGATCGGCGAAATGGGCTGGCTGGGCGCCGCAATCCCCGAAGAGCATGGCGGCCTTGGCCTCGGCATGCTGGAGATGTGTGTTCTGGCAGAAGAAATGGGCCGCGCCATTGCGCCGGTGCCGTTTTCGTCTACCGCCTATTATCTGACAGAAGCGGTCAAGCTTGCCGGCAGCGACAGCCAGAAAGCCGCCCTTCTGCCGAAGATCGCGGCCGGTGAAGTCATCGGCGCCTATGCCGCCAGCGAAGGCCCCGGCCATCCCAACGCCGCCAACCTGACAACCACCTTTGACGGAAAAACCCTGTCGGGCACCAAGATCCCGGTCGCTGATGGCGATATCGCCACCCATGCGATCGTTCTGGCCAAGGAAGGTTCTGGCGCCTCGCTGGTCCTGGTTGACCTCTCCGGCGCCGGCGTCACGCGCAAGACCCTCCAGACACTCGACCCGACCCGCAGCCATGCCGAGATCACCTTTTCCGGCGCGGCGGCTGAACGCCTCGGCGGCAAGGGCGAAGGCCAGATGCTGAATGACGAGCTTCTCAACCGCGTCGCAGTCCTGTTCGCCTTCGAACAGCTGGGCGGCGCCTCGGTCTGCCTCGACATGGCCAACGAGTATGCCAAGAGCCGCTACGCCTTCGGCCGCCCGATCGGTGGCAACCAGGCGATCAAGCACAAGCTCGCCGACATGTATGTGAAGAACGAAGTTGCCCGCTCCAACTGCTATTACGGCGCCTGGGCCCTGTCGACCGGCGCTGCGGAACTGCCCGAAGCCGCCGCCGCTGCGCGCGTCGCCGCTTCAGAAGCCTATTGGTTTGCGTCGAAGGAAAACATCCAGACGCATGGCGGCATGGGCTTCACCTGGGAAGTCGACTGCCACCTGTTCTATCGCCGCGCCAAACTGCTCAACGTTCAGGCCGGCTCGCCGAAAGTCTGGAAGGAAAAGCTGGTCCGTGCGCTTGAGGCGAAGAATGCGGCCTGAGGCATCTGCCTCCTTCGGAATGACCGGGCGGCAGGAGATGTCCCGCCGCCCGGAAATCGGATTATTGCGTTGCGATGCCCGGTTCAACCGGCATGGCGACAGGCGCCGCCGCTTTCCAGGTCAGCGTATCGGCCGGCGTGGTGCCCGCCCCGGTGAAGACATTCAGCGTGGCGGTTTC
>JBKBRT010000048.1:0-16066 GCA_046291585.1 Hyphomonas sp. | reverse complement strand
TTGACCAGCATCATCTCCTGGCACTGGTGGCCCCCCGTCCACTCTTTCTTGGCAATGCCCGCCGCGATGTCTGGTCGGACCCCAATTCCAGCTACCGCGCGGCCATCGCTGCCAGCGAAGTGTGGAAGGCGTTCGGAGAAACAGGGCTGAAGGACGACATCACCCATTTCGATCCGGCGGCCGATATTGCCTTCTTTCTGCGTCCGGGAGGCCATAGTGTGGTGGACGACGATATCGAGGCATTTCTGGCGTTTCTGTCGGCACATCTGGGTAAATCGGCCGAGTTGCCAAACCGTATGACGGCGCCTTAGTCTCTCCCGCGATTACAACGCTGTGGGAGGCAACGAGAATGGCAATACCTGAAATCGAATTCCTGAAACCGGTGCTGGCTCTGGTCATCTGGACCTGCGTGATGTGGATCTGGATGTACGCTCTGCGCCTACCGGCTTTTGGCAAGGCGGGCATAAAACCGGACGATGCGAGACATCCCGGGACATATTCGGACAAATTGCCCCCGCATGTCCGCTCGGCAGCGGACAATTACAACCATCTCCACGAGCAGCCGACGATCTTCTACGCCCTGATGTTCTTCATGGCGCTGACCGGGGGCGGGGACAATCTCTCAACCCTGGTGGCCTGGATCTATGTTGTCCTGCGGGTGGCCCATTCCTTCGTACAGGTGGTGATCGGCTCTGTACCGCTGCGGTTCCTGATCTTTACGGCAGGCACGTTCTGCCTCTTCTTCCTGGCGGGCAAGGAAGCGGTGCGCATCTTCGCCTGATATCCGGGCGGGCTTCCATGAAGCCTGAAAGCGGATTAAAGGGCGGGCCATGTCAGCCCTTTCCCAAACCCGCCTGCAACAGGTGATCGACCGGTTCGAGGAAGTCGAGGCCCGCATGGGCGCGACCACCGACACCGCCGGGATCATTGCCCTTTCAAAAGAACATGCCGAGCTCCGCCCGGTGGTCGAGACGGCGCGCGCGCTGATGACCGTCCGCAAGGGGCTCTCCGAGGCCGAGGCGATCATCGCATCAGGCGACCGGGAGATGGCTGAACTCGCCGAAATGGAGGTCGATGACCTGCGGGAGCGTCTCCCGGTGCTTGAGCAGGAGATGCAGCTTCTCCTTCTGCCCAAGGATGTCGATGACAAGGCCGATATCGTGCTCGAAGTGCGCGCGGGCACTGGCGGCGACGAAGCGGCCCTGTTCGCGGGCGATCTTTTCCGGATGTACACTCGCTTTGCGCAGATCATGGGCTGGAGCGTCGAGATCGTCGATGTCGCGCCGGGCGATGCGGGCGGCTATAAGGAGATCATCGCCAACGTGTCGGGTGACGGGGTGTTCGGGCGGATGAAATGGGAGAGCGGTGTGCACCGTGTCCAGCGCGTGCCCGCCACCGAGACGCAGGGACGTGTTCATACATCGGCGGCTACGGTTGCCGTCCTTCCGGCGCCGGAAAATATCGAGATCGAGGTGCGCGCCGAGGATATCCGTATTGACACAATGCGCTCATCCGGCGCCGGCGGCCAGCACGTCAACACGACCGACTCGGCGGTGCGCATCACCCACTTGCCGACCGGCATCATGGTGACGAGTTCGGAGAAGTCCCAGCACGTCAATCGCGAGAAGGCGATGGATCAGCTGAAGATCCGCCTGTACGAGCGCGAACGCGCCGAGAAGGACGCGGCCCGCTCCGAAGCGCGCGCCAGCCAGATCGGCTCGGGCGACCGCAGCCAGAAAGTGCGCACCTATAACTATCCGGAAAACCGTCTGACCGATCACCGTATCGGTCTCACCCTCTATTCCCTCGACCGGATCATCACCGGCGACAAGCTCGGCGATGTGATCGAAGCTCTGATCACGGAAGATCAGTCGCGCCGCCTGGCGTCGCTCGAGGCCGGTGCGTGACAGCCCCCACCTTTGATGCGCTGATCGCCCAGGCCCGGTCCCGTTTCCGGGAAGCGGGGATCAGCGAGGCAAACCAGAATGCCCTGATGCTGATGCTCCACGCCTTCGGCGATACGCGCGCGGCGCTGATCTCGGCAGGCAATGCGCCGGTTCCCAGGGCGGTGGAGGAAGTCTATCTCGCCGCCGTGGAGCGCCGCCTGGCGCGTGAACCGCTCCAGCACATTCTCGGTGTAACCTCTTTTTATGGTCTCGACATCCGCACCGATGCGCGCGCGCTGATCCCGCGCATCGACAGCGAATGCGTCGTGGAGGCTGCGCTCGACCGGATGCCCAAGGACACCCCGTTGACGGTTGCCGATCTGGGCACGGGGTCTGGCTGCCTGCTCGCTGCGCTGCTATCCCAGCGCCCGCTGGCGCACGGGGAGGGGGTAGAGGCAAGCCCGGCGGCAGCCAGCCTTGCCCGCGAGAATCTTCAGGCCCTGCGCCTGGCCGATCGCGGCGCAGTCTTCACCGGCGGCTGGGCCGACTGGCAGGGCTGGGAGATGGCTGACCTCATCGTGTCCAACCCCCCCTACATTGCCTCGGCGGACATCGGGTCGCTGGAGCCCGAAGTGCGCGCGCATGACCCGATGAGCGCCCTCGATGGCGGGGCCGATGGGCTGGACGCCTACCGCGAGATCGCCGCGCTGGCCGCCGCCCGGATGAAGCCCGGCGCCTGGCTGGTGCTGGAGATCGGTCATGACCAGAAGGCAGCCCTGGAAGGGCTCATGGCGCAGGCCGGCTTTGAGGCGATCGCCTCGGGACAGGATCTGGGCGGGAATGATCGCTGGGTGGCTGCCCGCAGACCCCTCTGAAGACCCCTTTGAGCGGGCTTACATTTTCTCTTGGCGGGCCGGACGATCCACGTTACACAAGGGATCGGCGAGGGGCCGCCCGCAATTTTCTGCGGGTGCAGATGCAAGCTCCCGCCTGGGACCGGTTGAAACGGTAGCGTCGATACTCCAGCCCCGCCTGCATGCAGAAACTTAGGATTCTGACAACTGCTTGCCGGCGATCACAGGCATACTTTGAACAGGATATACTGAATGAAACGCTCACGCGGGCGCAACAGACGCTCAGGCGGCAATCCGCAGAATGCTTTCAACAATCCTAACCGCCACTATGAGAGTGTCGGTCCGGACGTGAAGATCCGCGGCTCCGCCCAGCAGGTTCTGGAGAAATATCTCCAATATGCCCGCGACGCGCAGACCAGCGGCGACCGCATTCTTTCCGAAGCTTACTACCAGTTCGCCGAACATTATCAGCGCATCGTCGCCAAGCAGACCGAAGCGCGCGTTCAGCAGCCTCAGCAGCAGCAGAACCGGGGCGACCGGCGCGACGACCGCGACAACCGCCCCAATGGCGACCGGGATTACCGCAACCCCTCCTCGGAAAGCTCTGACGGGCAGGACGAGGACACCGGTGAAGCCGTGGTCACCTCCACCCATGCCTCCCGCGATGAGGACGATCAACGGGATAGCCAGCGCAATGTTCAGCATGATGGCCACCGCGACCACCCGCGGGATGGGCAACGCGCCGACTCGCTGCGTGTGATCGACGCCGATGACGAGGGCGACGACACGAGTTCCGAGGAGCCTGAAGAGGTCTCCGCGCAGGACTCCGCCCCTGCGGAGCGGGCGCCACGTGCCAATACGGCCCGCCGCAAGCCCTACAAGGCCCGCGAAGACCGTGCCCCGCGCGCGCCCAAGGAAGAGGTGGCCGCTGAGCCGGTCTCTGAAACCGACGGCGTGATGAAAACTCTCTCGCGCGGGCGTCGCCGCCCGGCCGTGGAAGAAGGCGCGCCGGCCGAAACGACGGACTGATAAAGTCGCTCTGCCAGACTACGTAGTTTTCCTGCGACGCCCCGCCTCTCCGGCGGGGCGTTTCGTTTTGCGCGTCAGCGCTTGCGCGGCGCGTCCGGCGTTCCCAAATTCTCGTCAACACCGGTTGCCGCTGAGCGGGGCCGGGCGAACTTTTTCAATCTGCCTCCAGAAGGGGATGAACGCATGAACCTTGAACACTACACAGAACGCGCCCGCGCCATCATCCAGAGCGCCCAGACTGCTGCCCTGGCCACCGGCCATCAGGTGCTGACCCCGGCGCATATTCTCAAAACGCTGCTCGAAGATCGCGACCAGCTGGCGGTCAACCTCATCCGCGCGGCGGGTGGGCGGCCCGAGCTGGCCGTGCAGGGCGTTGACGCGGCCCTCGGGCGCGTGCCGAAAGTGTCGGGCGCCGGGGCAGGGGGCCTGCGCCTCGAACAGGCCGGCGCGAAACTTTTCCAGGAGGCCGAAGCGGGCGCCAAGAAGGCGGGCGACGCCTTCGTCACCGCAGAGCGGCTGCTGCTTGCCATAGCCGGTCTTTCCGGAGATCCGGCCGCTGATGTGCTCAAAGACGCGGGCGTAACGCCCCGCACGCTGGACAACGCCATCGCGCAGCTGCGCCAAGGCCGCACGGCGGACAGTCAAAATGCGGAAGAAGGCTATGAGGCCCTGAAGAAATACGCCCGCGACCTGACCAAGGACGCGCGCGAAGGAAAGCTTGATCCCGTGATCGGACGCGACGAGGAAATCCGCCGCGCAATCCAGGTGCTCTCGCGCCGCTCAAAGAACAATCCGGTGCTGATCGGGGAACCTGGCGTCGGCAAGACGGCGATTGCCGAAGGCCTTGCCCTGCGCATCGTCAATGGCGACGTGCCCGAAAGCCTCAAGGACAAGAAACTCCTCGCCCTCGACATGGGCGCGCTGATCGCCGGGGCAAAGTTCCGCGGTGAGTTTGAAGAGCGGCTGAAAGCGGTGCTGAATGAAGTTCAGCAGGCAGAGGGCGGGATCATCCTCTTCATTGACGAAATGCACACGCTGGTCGGCGCCGGCAAATCTGAAGGCGCGATGGATGCGTCCAACTTGCTGAAACCTGCGCTCGCGCGCGGAGAGCTGCACTGTATCGGCGCCACGACGCTGGACGAATACCGCAAATATGTCGAAGGCGACGCGGCGCTCGCCCGGCGCTTCATGGCGGTGTTTGTCGATGAGCCGACGGTGGAAGATACGATCTCGATCCTCCGGGGGCTGAAGGCCCGTTATGAGGCCCATCACGGCGTCCGCATATCGGATGCCGCGATTGTGGCAGCGGCTACCCTGTCCAACCGCTACATCACCGACCGTTTCCTGCCCGACAAAGCCATCGACCTGATGGACGAGGCCGGATCGCGTCTGCGCATGCAGGTCGATTCCAAGCCCGAGGAACTCGACGAGATCGACCGGCGCATGCTGCAGCTGAAGATCGAAGCTGAAGCCCTCAAGAAGGAAAAAGACACCGCCTCCCAGGACCGGCTGAAAACACTGGAAGGCGAGATCGCGGGGCTTGAAACCCGTTCGAGCGAGCTGACCACCGCCTGGAGCGCGGAGAAGAACAAGCTGAAAGGCGCCGCGTCTGCCAAGGAACAGCTCGACCGGGCCTTTTCCGACATGGCCGAGGCTCAGCGCCAGGGCGATCTGGCGCGCGCCTCCGAGCTCAAATTCTCGACCATCCCGCAGCTTGAAAAACTGATCGCCGAAGTTGAAGCCAAGGGCGACGCCGAAGGGGGCCTCGTCTCCGAAGTCGTCCGTCCAGAGCATATTGCCGGCGTGGTTTCAAAGTGGACCGGGATCCCGGTCGACAAGATGATGGAAGGCGAGCGCGACAAGCTGCTGCGTATGGAAGATTCCCTGCGCGGTCGGGTCGTGGGCCAGGAAGACGCGCTGTTGGCGGTCTCCAACGCAGTGCGCCGCGCGCGCGCGGGGTTGCAGGACCCCAACCGTCCCATCGGCTCGTTCCTCTTTGTCGGTCCCACGGGCGTGGGCAAGACAGAGCTCACCAAGGCCCTTGCCGAGTTCATGTTCGATGACGATACCGCGATCCTGCGGCTCGACATGTCTGAGTTTTCCGAGAAGCATTCGGTGGCCCGCCTGATCGGCGCACCGCCCGGCTATGTCGGCTATGATGAAGGCGGGGTGCTCACCGAGTCCGTCCGTAGGCGGCCTTATCAGGTCGTGCTGTTTGATGAGGTGGAGAAGGCCCATCCGGACCTTTTCAATACCCTGCTGCAGGTGCTTGATGACGGCCGTCTCACCGATGGCCAGGGCCGCACGGTGGACTTCAAGAACACGATCATCATCATGACCTCAAACCTCGGCGCCGACGCGCTGGCGAGCGGGGAAGAGGGGGAGGTGTCCGACACGGCCCGCGAGCATGTGATGAGCGCCATCCGCCGGCATTTCCGCCCGGAATTCATCAACCGGATCGATGAGATCGTCTTCTTCAAACGGCTCGGCCGCGGCGAGATCGATCATATCGTCGAGATCCAGATGGGCCGCCTTGAGCAGCTCCTGAAGGACCGGAAAATGAAGCTCGACCTCAGCCTGGAGGCCCGCAACTGGCTGGCCGCCCGGGGCTATGATCCGGTTTATGGCGCGCGCCCCTTGAAGCGTGTGATCCAGAAGGAGTTGCAGGACCCGCTCGCGCGGCTGCTGCTGGAAGGACGCATCCTCGACGGCGAGACAATCCACATCAGCGTCGAGGGCGACGGCCTCTCCATCAACGGCGTGCCCAATACCTTCGCCAAGGGCCGCGCAGCGTTCAACTGAAGCGCTTGGGCGCCTGATCCCGACACGGAATATTGCCGGAGCTGTGTCTCCGGCAATTTTTTGGGTATATATTTTCTTAGGCGGCTTGGTTTGTAGACGGAGAAACAGTCAGTTTCACATCGAGGGCCTTCATTAAACCCAGAAGTGTGGAGAGTTTGGGGTCGCCGTTCTGCCCGAGAGATTTGTAAAGGCCTTCGCGGGTAACGCCCGCAGCCTTGGCGACTTCGGTCATGCCGATGGCGCGGGAAATGTCATTAAGCGCCTGAATTATGAACTCGGCATCGCCCTCCTCGAACGCGGCTTCCAGATAGGCGGCGCGATCTTCCGGCGTCTTCAGGTGATCCTGAATATCGAACTTGGTCGTTTTCAGTGCCATATCAAAGTTCCTTTGCCATATCCTTAGCGCTCTTGATGTCGCGGTCCTGGGAGGATTTGTCTCCGCCGCACAGGAGGATGACGACCTCATTGCCCTGCCGGACGAAGTAGACCCGGTAGCCGGGTCCATAATGAATGCGCATTTCACTGACGCCTTCACCGACCGCCGCTACATCGCCGAAGTTACCCTTTTCCATGCGGCGAAGGCGTGCTGCGATCCGCGCGTGGGCATTGATGTCGCGAAGATCGCCAAACCAATTGATAAAGCGGTCTGTCTGGCGGACTTCGATCATGTGTAATCTATAGATTACATTCGGAATCGCGTCAACAGCAATTGTAATCTATAGATTACGGCCTTCAAGGCGCCGGGGCGTTGGCCATGCGGGCGGTGCTGGCGGCGGCGAAGAGCTGGCCGCCGGGGGCCTGATTGCGGAAGGCGTCGATCGTGTCGCGGTGGCCTTCGAAGGCGGCAAACACGGACTTGTCGCGGGAGAGATCGCGGCCCGTGGGCAAAGCGAGGGTGACCGGGTTCACATAGAAGCCGTTGCGCAACACTTCATAGTGCAGGTGCGCGCCCGTGCTGGAGCCGGTAGAGCCCACAGAACCGATGACGTCGCCGCGCATCACGGTGCGGCCTGGCGTGAGGCCTTCGGCAAAGCCGGACATATGCGCATAGACGGTCTCATAGCCGCGTTCATGCCGGATACGGACGAACCAGCCGTAACCATCGCCCCAGCGCATATCGGTTACCAGGCCCGAGCCGGCTGCGCGGATCGGCGTGCCGATCGGGGCGCGGAAATCGAGGCCGGCATGTAGCAGCATCTCTCCGGTGATCGGGTGCAGACGGTTGCCGAAGCCGGAATTCATCTCCGCCCCGCGCACCGGATCGCGCAGCAGGAATTCGTCCCCCGCGATGCCACTGCGGCTGTAGAATTCGGGTAGGCCGGTATCGTCGGGCGTGAACCGGTACCAGCTGCCCGAGGCAGCCTTGCCGTTGAAGGCGGCAAAGACGAGATCGCCCGCTTCGAGGAAATTGCCGCGTTCATCCGCGATGACTTCAATCACGGCGTCAAACCGCTCGCCCTTGCGGCCGCCTTCGGCGAGGGCGGGGTCTTCGGGGAAAAGGCCGGCAAACATTTCGGCATGCTGGCGCGTGCCGCCGCCCTCGAGGATGGCGTCGGTCAGCGTTGTGTCGATGCGCCCGGCCACACGGTGCAGCACTGTGGTGGTGCGGGCGGAAAGGAGGTTCGCCTTGAAGCGGCCATCCGCGCTGCGACTGGCTACGAGGGTCGCCCGGGGGCTCAGCTGGGCACTGACGCCGGCAAGCCGCTCGCTGCCATCGCCGCTGGCTTCAAACCAGGCCGAAAGCGGCGTGCCCTGGCGCAGGCGCTGGCCGCGGGCGGGGGAGGCTTCGCGCAGGGCGATGGCGGCGGCGGCGGCGTCTTCCGGACTCGCGCCGAGGACTTCGAGCACATCCAGCGTCGACACGCTGGCGGTTACCATACCGGTGCGCGTCACCGTATCGGCTTCACCCGCTTCGGCGCGCAGATCGTTCATCTGCAGGAGGCTCAGGGGTTTGAGACCCTGCGGCTCTGCCCGGACCAGCAGGAACAGCGCCAGCATGACGAGGATCACAGCGGCCCCGCCGATGCGCTCTGCGGTGCGCGAAGTCATGTCCAGACGCCGTACGGCGACAGAAATACGAGGCGGTTTGCGCTTCCATTTCATGCCGTTTCTCCCATCCTGAGCCCAATGCCGGGCAAGGTCTGGCAGGGAGCAAGCAAGAAAGGGACCAGAATCGCCCCTGAGGAGAGAACCTTCAACACCTGCTCTCGTTAACGGTTATGTATTTCCGACGCTTTTCAGGGGCTTACAAGCGCAGCTTCACGCGACGTGATCGCCGCCATCGGGCCAGCTGTGCCGCCGGTGCGCAGCGTGTCGATGGCGTCTTTGTGCTGGCGGAATTCAGCCAGCATGGCCGGCTCCTCGGCCAGTTTCCGCCCGGTTGGCAGCTTCAGCGACATCGCATTGAGCGGCTTGCCGTCGACATATACCTCATAATGCAGGTGCGGCCCGGTGGAGGCGCCGGTGGAGCCGACATAGCCGATCACCTGGCCCTGACGGACCTTCTGCCCGGATTTTAGGCCGGCGGCATAGCGGGAGAGGTGGGCATAGGCGGTCTCATAGCCGCGCGAATGTTTGATCTTGATGTAATTTCCATAGCCGCCATTCCAGCTGGCGCGCTGCACGGTGCCTGAGCCGGCCGCATAGATCGGCGTGCCGGTGGGCGCGGCAAAGTCGGTGCCCTTGTGCAGGCGGGTATAGCCCGAGATCGGGTGGCGCCGGGTGCCGAAATTGGAGGAGATGCGCGCGCCATTGATCGGCGTCTTCATCAGGAATTTCGTGGCGCTCTCGCCCTGCTCGTCGAAATAGTCCGAAACGCCATCATCGCTGGGCGTGAAGCGGTAAAAGCCGCGCTTGAGCGCCTTGCCGTCGAGCGCCGCATACAGCACCTCGCCATGGCGCACCGGATTGCCCCGCTCGTCCACGAAAGTCTCGAAGAAGATCTCGAACCGGTCGCCGGGGTGGATTTCCCGTTGAAAGTCAATGTCATAGGCAAACGCGGCGGCGAAATCGACGACCTGCTGATCGCCTGCGCCCAGCTTCAGGGCAGCATTATAGATCGAGCCGTCAATCTCGGCAGCCACGCGCTTGTAGCTGGGTTTCAGCTTCGCATTGAGCTGGGTGGCCTGCCAGCCGCCTTCCAGCGTGCGGGTCACCAGCAGGCTGCGATCGGCGTCGGCCTTGATGGCCAGCGCTGTCAGACGGCCATCTTCGACGAAGGTTTCCGCCTCAAGACCGGGACGCAGGCGCCGGTGGTCGATCAGATCCTTGCTGTAAACCGCCTGCAGCGCGGCATTGGCTTCGCCTACGGGCGCGCCCAGACGGTTAACGAGGCCGGTCAGCGTTTCATTCCGCTCCAGCTTGCCTTCGGCCTTGACCACATGTTTGGGCACACCGGCCAGATCCACTGCCGAAACAAGCCGGGCGGCCAGGGGAAGGGGCGTTGCCGCTTCGGCGGTCTGAACCAGGGCCGCATCGGGCCGGCCCGCCATCACAATGCCGGCAATCGCGGACGCAGACCCCAGCACCCCCAGCACAACAAGGCTTTTCATACCCTGCGAAAGACTGCGTTTCGGCGGGGCTGCCGGGGCGAGGGTCGCGTCGTCCTGGGTCAATCTTGGTATCCTGTCATTTGGCGTCCCCCCGGCCGATCAGGCTGGAATCTTTTTGTAACGCCCTATTTCCGGCTCCCGATCAACTTACGGATTCGAGAGTTTAGAAGCCTTAATTACATGCCACTTTAGGACTTTATGGCTTAGTAAAAGCAAGAAGCAAGCCGGTCGGACAATTGAAACCAGTCGACTCTTCCGAGATGAGGCGCCTTTCGAAGGGGTCGGTATCGCGCCCATGGGTCTGGGTGCGCCGGTCGCTCTTGGGCTTTTTTCTGCTCATCGTGTTCTCCGTCATCCTGTTGTGGCTACTGCGCAAACCGGTCGCCGAGCAGGCCCTGGAGGCCTGGTGCGCCGACCGGGATCTGGTCTGCGACGCGACGTTCACCCGGATCGGCGCAGATGGCGTGACACTGACCGGCGTGCGGATCAGCTCTGGCGCAAATGTGCCCGCAGAGGCCCAGGAAGTGAGCGCCCGGATCTCCTGGCCAGGTTTTCTCGTCCCGCGCATTGACGGCATTTCGATCAACGGTCTGGAGATGCGCGGCACGCTCGATACTGCCGGCCTTCGGTTTTACGGGCTGGAGCGTCTGGCGGCGGCGGGCGGCGAGGGGGACGCGTCGGCGCCGCCCATCGATATCCGTGACGCCCGGATTCACCTTCAGACACCCTTTGGCCCGGCGGCGGCCACCCTCAACGTCTCGGGCATTGTGCCCGACAACGCCACCGTCTCCCTCGCCATAGACCCCGCCCGCCTCTCGCTGGGAGAGACCAGCCTGGCGCTTGGCGAAGCCCTGCTCAAGGCGCGGATTGTGGACGGGCAGGTGACCGGCGAGCTGCGTCTGGCAGCCGATGACGGACGCGCGAGCGGCTATGGCGTGTCAGGCTTCAGCCTCGCGGCCGAAGCGGCGTTCCCCCTCAGCGGCGACGGCGCGGCCTCGCTGGAATGGTCGGCGCGTCTTGCCGAAGGCACCGCGCCGGACGCCAGCGTGGCGGGTCTGCGCACGCGCGGCCGGGCCGAATTTGATGCCCTGCCGGAATTGACCGCAGACGGTATTCTCGGCGCGCTCACCCTGGCCGTGGCGCAGGCAGATTTTGACCGGGCTGAAATGTCGGGCTGGCGCGTCGGTCAGAGCGCTTTCAACACCGAGCTTGAAGGCGAAGGGGGCAGTTTTCAGGGCCCGGTCTCGCTGGAGGCGAGCGCGCTTGCCGGCCCGCCGGGCACCGCGTCCCAGCTGCGCCTCGCCGGAGATATTGCCCGCGCCCCCGATCAGGGCCTCGACTTCATCGGCGGCGTCCAGCTGAACGGCGCGGCGCTGACGGCCGAGACGCTGGCTCCGGCCACCCGCGCGCTGGACCTGCCGGGCGTGCTGGCGGCCCATGGCGCGCAGCTCTCCGGCGCGCTCAGCCGCGCCTCGCAGGACTTTGACACCGCCTTTGGGCTGCGCGCCCGTCTGAAGGACGGCGCGCTGCAGATCGAGGCCGATGGCCCCTCCGCGCTCGCGGCTGCGTCGGGCCTGCGCCTGGAGGCAAACGGTCCAGAAGGCGGCAGCTGGCTGCGTGTGCAGGAACGCCAGGTTCTGATGCATGGCAGTCTCAGCCTGTCGGGCGGCGGCGCGCCGCAACTGTCTGCCGATCTTGGCACCACAACGCTCAGCGCCGACGCGCTCAGCCTGGAAGGCGCGGCGCTTCGCCTGGCGCCCTGGGCGGCGGGCGGACGGACAATTGCCGCCGCGCTCACCGCGCTGGATTTCACGCGGGCGGCCGAGGGCTTCCAGGCCAGCGGGCAGGGCGATTTCACCCTCACCGGAGAACTGGAAGGCGTCACGCTGGAGCGCACACGCCTCGCCGGCGGGCTCAGCGCTGTTCAGGATGCGGACGGCCTGCGCGTTCAGGCAGATGGCGCACCCTGTCTGCGGGTGACCTCGGACGGCATCGTCACCGGCGGCATCACCATTCCGCAGGCAGCCTTCAATATCTGCCCCGCAGATGGCCGCTTCATCCGGCAGGGCGATCCACTGGCCGGCTCGGCCCGCCTCGGGGATCTGGATATTCCGATGCAGTTCTCCGGCGGGCAGGGCGTCATGGGCCTGCGCGGCGCCCGGGTGGACTGGACGCTCGCCCAAGGCTTCTCGATGCTGGTGCGCGCTGAAACGCTCAGTATGCCGATGGCGCTGGGCGAGAACACGCTGACCCTGGACAGCGGCGAGCCGGAAATCCTCCTGTCGACCGGCAGCGGCCCGGTGCGCATCGAGGCGGGGCTCGGCCAGACCCAGTTCGGCGGCGGGCTGATCCCGGCCAATGTCTCGGCCGCGCATTTCGGCTTTACCGGCACCAGCGCGCCAGGCGGGCTTTCCGGCGATGTCAGAGCCACCGGCGTGCGGGTCGCAGATACGCTGGACGACGCCATCTATGAACCCGTGCTGGGCGATCTGACCGGCCGGATCGAAGGCCAGCGCCTGGTCGCCTCCGGACCGTTCCGGCTGGAAGCCTACGGCACCCAGATCGCCACGGCAAACGCCGACATCAACATCTTCGATCTCGACGGCACGGCCACGATCAAGTCAGAACGCCTCGTTTTCATGCCCGGCGGAGTCCAGCCCTCGATGATCTCCCGCCGGCTCGTCGGCCTGTTTACCAGCGCGCAGGGGGAGTTTACCGGCGACGCGGACTTCACCATTACCGGCGGCAATATTCAGGGCACGGCAGATCTCGGCGTCACCAATTTCGGTTTCCAGACCACACGCCTGGGCCGGGTCGAGGGTGTCACCGGAACAGTCCGGTTTGCCGATGTGATGAAGCTGACCACCGCGCCTGATCAGCAGATCACCATCGCCAGCGTCAATCCCGGCATTCCCTTCTCGAACGGGCGCATTCTCTTCAGCCTGGAAGAAGGTAAGACGCTGCATCTCAACTCGGTCGCCTTCCCGTTTGCGGGCGGGCAGCTCGCGCTGGCCCCGCTTGACTGGTCACTGGAGGCCGTGGCGGGCCAGAAGGTCGAGGTGACGGCCACCGGCCTCAACCTCACCCAGCTGATCGAAGTGCTGAAGCTGCCCGATACGGCCGCCGAAGGCACGGTCAGCGGTTCCTTCCCGGTCGAGTTCACGCAGAACTCCGTGATCGTGCGCGATGCGCGCCTGATGGCCGATGGCGGCGGGCGCCTCTCCTATACCGGCGGCGCGGTGAACGCGGCGGCAGAGAACGACCCCACCGCCGCTATGGCCTTCAACGCCCTGCGCGATCTTGAATTCTATGTGCTGGAAGTCACCCTGTCGGGCGATCTGGCAGACCGGATGCAGGCCGGGATCGTGCTGGCGGGCCGCAATGTCCGCTCGGTTCCGGTGGGCGGGGCCATCACCATGCCGCCCGGCCAGGCCTTCGAGTTCTCGATGAATTTCAACCTGCCTCTGGCCCAGCTGATCGAGCAGGGGCTGCAATCGGCCAATGCTAGCGCCCTGATCGATCTGGCGACCCGTCCGCAGGACGAAGACGCCCCTCCGGAATGACGCTGTGTGAATGGCAGGCAACAGTTGCGTCGATTGACGTTAAGAACGGGCATGTCATTGTCGGCCCTTAATATGAGGAGTTTTCGCCTTATGAGGTTTCAGCCAATCCTACTTGCCGCGGCAGGGGCAATTGCCCTGTCGGCCTGCACGCACACCGTGAAGCTCGAGCCGTCGGACAAGCCCATCAAGATCGACCTCAACGTCAACATCACGCAGGAAGTGCGCATCAAGCTGGACCGTGAGGTTTCAGACCTGATTGCGAACAACCCTGACCTGTTCTGAGTGCTTAGATCCCCTGGGGAGACACATATGACCACATTTCGTACTCTGATCCTTGGCCTTGTCCTGCTGTTCGGCGGTGTTGCCGCCACGCAGGCCTATGCGCAGGGAAATTCGCAGATCGAGACTGCCCGCGCCTCGGGCGTCATCGGTGAGCGCATCGACGGCTATCTCGGCGTGGTCGGCTCTGCGGATGCTGAAATTGTCCGCCAGGTGCAGGACATCAACAATCGCCGCCGGGCCCTCTATGAGCGCACCGCCGGCGAAACCGGCACGACCGTTCAACAGGTCGCCCGCATCGCCGGCGAGAAGCAGCTCGCCGAGCGGGTGAAACCGGGTGAGTTCTATATGGACGCCACTGGCACCTGGAAACAGAAATAGGCTTCGGCCTGAATTGACCCCGGACGGGCAGGGCGCCTGTCCGGGGTTTGTCGTTTTTAGGCCTTTCCTGACCGGCTGGTGACCCTAAGTGTCCCGAAGTGTCCCAATTCTGTCCCTGGATTGTCCGGGGTTTTCCTGGCCTGACCGCATGTCCCTTCGCCTGATCCTCTGGATTGGCGGCGCCTTTGCCGCCCTCGCGCTGCTCCTCTGGGGCATCACCCTCCTGTGGGGCAGCCTCGGAATCGGCATGAGTGGCCATGGCTGGTTTGCCTATATTCTGGGCGGCGTGCTGACGCTGGCGCTGTCCATGGGACTGTTTCTGCTGACATTCCACAGTGCCCGCCACGGTCATGATGATATTGATGACCCCAGCGCCTGAAGCCGGGCCTGCTGTTACCAGAGTGTCATCGCTCATTTGTTGACAGTCCCGGCGGCTCACCTGATCCTGCAGCGCAAGCTGACAACACACGGGCTGAACCAATGAACCTCGATCCTGCGCGTTTCGCTGCATTTATTTCCGCGCGCCTCTGTCACGATATCGTTTCGCCGGCCGCGACGATGTCGTTGTCTCTGGAAATGCTCGACAGCCCCGGCAGCGCCGAGGAAAAGGAGCAGTCCGAACGCACCCTGCGCGAAGGCGCCCATGGCGTCACGGCGACCCTGCAATTCCTGCGCTATGCCTTCGGATCCATGGGGCTCCAGCCCGGCACGGCCGATGTCCACCAGTTCAAGAAGCTGACGGAAGACTATCTGCGCTTCCAGAAGCCCAGCATCGACTGGGATCTGAGCTCGCCGGTGCTGACCTTTGCCGAAGCCCGGTTGATCATGAACCTCATCATGGTGTGCCTGACCGCCACCGTGCGCGGCGGCGTGATCCATGTGAATGTCCGTGAGGATGCGGGCGGGAAGACGCTGACGCTGACCTGCAAGGGCGACCGGCTGAAGCTGAAGGAAGACGTGGTCAAGGCGCTTCGCGGCGAAGAGCCCGAGCATGGCTGGCGCCCGGAGAACATTCAGCCGCTGTTTGCCAAGCTCACCTGTGACAGCCTCGGCGGCACGCTGCATTCCCGTCAGATGCCCGACGGTACCGTGGTGTTCATGGCGTCTGGCCTTAAACCTCAGGGTTAGTGGAGCCGGTCAGGCTTTGTTAACCCGCTTCAGGCAGGCATACGGGCAGGATCGCCCGTATCCCGCCAGTCCGGAGCCCCCGCCATGCGTACCTGCCTTATCGTTGACGATTCCCGTGTTGTCCGGAAAGTTGCGTCCCGTATTGTCCGGGATCTAGGATTCTCCGTTACAGAAGCCGGCGACGGCGCCGAAGCGTTGAAAATGTGCCGGGAATCCATGCCCGACGCGATCCTGCTGGACTGGAACATGCCGACCATGAACGGCATCGACTTCCTGCGCGCGATCCGCCGCGAAGAAGGCGGCAAGGTGCCGCGCATTGTGTTCTGCTCGATTGAAAATGATCCCGAACACATCAATGAAGCCCTGCGCTCCGGGGCGGATGAGTTCATCATGAAACCGTTTGATGCAGACATCCTGGAGAGCAAATTCGCGGAAGTCGGGCTGATCTGAAGCCTTTCTTAATAAAAAGCGGCCTAACGGTAACCTTTGGGGCGCCCGCGCCTCGTGGCGGAGCAGGATATGCAGGAGACGGTGTTCAACGTGCTCGCAGACCTGGCCTTGAAGGCCACCGGTCAGGCGATCCCGCCGTCACG
>JBKBRT010000259.1:0-3420 GCA_046291585.1 Hyphomonas sp. | reverse complement strand
ACCTGATCGAGCCCCGCATGCGTGCTGTCGAGGGCGTAGTCGTTCGCGCTCATCTTCACCGGATTGTTCATCTCGATGAAGATCAGCGGCGCCGGCACATCGCCTTCCGGCCAGACAAATGCCTCGCGCGCTTCCTCGCGCATCAGATGCAGCAGCAGGCCGAACAGGCCGCGCCGCCTCTGGTTTGCGTCCACAAAGATGTAAGAGAGCGAAATCGTGGGGTCTGTGCCATCGCCTGCAAAGGCAATGAAGTTTGCCGCGCCGAGCACCGGCCCGTTCGCGCCTTCCGTCAGCAGGATCACCATCTCGCGGTAAGGCCCATACAGCGCGGTGAGGCGCTCAAACGGCTCCCCTTCATTCAGCGCGAGACAGGCGCGAAAGCCCTCAAGGGTTTCCTTCTCGTCGGGCAGTATGAAGGCCGCATCATAGGCGCTGTAGAACCGGGTCAGAAAAGGATCATCAGGACGTGTGATGTAATGGGCGACCACGCCGCCTTCGAGGGCGTCGCTCCGCTCGCGTCCGGGAATTGCCGTTACCATCATGCCGCCTCACTGGTCGCATGCCTGCCAATTCTGTCAACGGGATTTTCGCGCGGGAAACCCTTTGCCGGGCTCGACCCCGGCGACGGGATAGGGAATGCTGACTGAAAAGCATAAACTGCGGAGGAACCGAAGATGACGTCACGCCCCCTTGTCGATCCTGAACTGATCCCATTCCTCGACGCCTTTCCGACCGTGAATATCGATGTGGAAAATCTTGGCATGATCCGTCAGGCCCGCGACGCGGCGCTCGCGCAGTTGCCGCCCTTTCCTGCCAGCGTCCGTGTGGAAGAAGTGTTCGTTCCCGGTCCCGAGGGCGCCCCGGATGTGAGGGTAAAGCTCTATCGCCGGAAAGAGGGGGCAGATGGCCCGCGCCCGGCCATTCTGCACCTGCATGGCGGCGGTTATATCATGGGCAATCCCGAGTTCATGGGCCCGATGTGCACGCTCTGGGCGGACGCGTATGATGCGGTGGTCATTGCCCCGGCTTACCGTCTTGGCCCGGAGACTGCCTTTCCCGGCAATGTGGAGGATGCCTATGCCACGCTCGCCTGGGCAAATGCCCATGCCGCCGAGCTGCGCATAGATACCGGCCGGATCGCGGTTGCCGGCGAAAGCGCGGGCGGGGGACTTGCCGCTGCGCTGACCCTTCTCGTGCGGGACCGGGGCGCGTACAGTTTCTGCCATCAGCAGCTGATTTTCCCGATGATTGATGACCGCACCGCGACGCGGAAAGACCTCTCACCAATGTTCGGAGAATTCGTGTGGACCAACGCGTCCAATCATTTCGGCTGGGCTTCGCTTCTCGGGCAGCCGCCCGGCAGTCCGGACGTTTCTCCCTATGCGGCCGCCGCGCGTGCGGAGCGCCTCGCCGGCTTGCCGCCGGCTTTCATCTCAACCGGGGCGCTTGATCTCTTCACGGAGGAGAATCTCGAATATGCACGCCGCCTGATGGCCGAGGGCGTACCGGTGGAGCTTCACGTCTATCCCGGCGCGCCCCATGCCTACATGCAGATGGCAGGCGCCCGCATCACCCGCGCCTATATGCGTGACGCCTTGTCAGCACTGGCGCGGGGACTGGGTGTGGACTGGAAGGATTAGACCGACGCCCGCAGCATCCAGGCGGTTTTTTCGGCAATCTGGGCCCGCTGGGTGAAGAGGTCGACGCTGACGGGGTCAGAGTTCTTCTCGGCGATGGTGATGCCGTATTTGGCGGCGCGGCTGACAGCTTCATGGCCGGCGGCGAGGTTTTTCAGCATGTCATCGGCATCGGGCACACCATTGTCAGGCTTGATGGTGGCGTTTTCCATCATCTCGCCCGAAGACCCCGGCGCGAAATGGCCCAGCGCCCGGATACGTTCGGCAATCTCGTCGAGAGCAGTCCACAGCTCGGTATACTGGGTCATGAACAGGGTATGCAGCGAGTTGAAGCGCGGCCCGGTGACATTCCAGTGATACCCGTGGGTCTTCACGTAAAGCGCGTAAGTCTCCCCGAGCAGGGTTTTAAGTGCGTCGGCGCTGGACTTGCGGGCGGCGTCAGACATTCCGATGTCGATGGACATGAAATTCTCCTTTTGAAACAGACATAAGGGGTCAAGCCCCAACATGCCCTAAAGATGGGCACGGTGAGGCCTGGTTTCAAATCCGAAACGATGGCTGCGACTATAGGTTCTGCCTATGCCTTTTATGACAGGCTGGCGCAGAAACGCTGGATGCGGACGAGGGCCTCGCTCAGCGCCGCGTCGGAGGTCGCATAAGAGATCCGGAAGGTCTCAGGCAGGCCGAACGCTTCCCCGAAAACAATCGCGACTTTTTCCTGCTCCAGCAGCTCGGCCGCGAACGTCTTGTCGGTGTCGATCACCGTGCCGCCGGACGTCTTCCTGCCGATCAGGCCAGCGCAGGACGGGTACACATAGAAGGCGCCTTCAGGCTTGGGGCAGACGATGCCCTCAGCCTGGTTGAGGCCATCGACCATCATGTTGCGGCGCTTGGCATAGGCGGCGCGGAAAACGGGCAGGAAGTCCTGCGGACCGTTGAGGGCTTCAACGCTCGCCCACTGGCTGATGGAGCAGGGATTGGAAGTCGACTGGTCCATCACCTTGCGCATGGCGCCGATCAGTTTTTCCGGGCCGGCAGCATAGCCGATACGCCAGCCGGTCATGGCATAGGCTTTTGAGACGCCGTTCATCGTCAGTGTGCGGTCATAGAGGGCCGGCTCGACCTGCGCGATCGTCTTGTACTCGAACCCGTCATAGACAAGGTGCTCGTACATGTCGTCGGTCAGTATCCAGACCTGCGGATGGCGCATCAGCACGTCGGCCAGCGCCTTCAGCTCAACGCCCGAATAGGCCGCCCCGGTCGGGTTGGACGGGGAGTTGAGGATCAGCCATTTGGTCTTGGGCGTGATCGCCGCGTCCAGCTTTTCCGGCGTCAGCTTGTACGCGGTGTCGGCGCCGCAGGGCACGGCGACGGGCGTGGCGCCGCAGAGCAACACCATCTCCGGATAGCTCACCCAGTAAGGCGCCGGGATCACCACCTCGTCGCCTGCATTCAGCGTCGCCATGAAGGCATTGAACAACACCGCCTTGCCGCCGGGCGATACGTTCACCTGCGAAGGCTTGTAGGTGAGGCCGTTCTCGCGGGCGAACTTCGCGACGATGGCTTCCTTCAGCTCCGGGATACCGTCGGACGGGGTATATTTCGTCTTGCCTTCACGCATGGCGCGGATAGCGGCTTCCTTGATGTTCTCTGGCGTGTCGAAGTCAGGTTCCCCGGCGCCGAGGCCGATCACATCCAGCCCCTGGCGCTTCATCTCGTTGGCCTTGGTCGTCACGGCAATCGTGGCGGAAGGTTTCACGCGGTCGATTGCATCGGACAGGCG
>JBKBRT010000258.1:0-3422 GCA_046291585.1 Hyphomonas sp. | reverse complement strand
CGCCCGGCAAACTCGTTGCCGAAAAACCCCATCGACTGGCCCAGCATCTGCCGGTGCATCCGCCAGCGCGCGCTCATGGGAACGTTCCCCATCAGGCCCTGATAGGCGATCAGCCCCTGGATCAGCGTTGCCAGCGGCAACCCGATCAGCAGAACGATACCCATGAGGGCCAGCGTGCCGCCTTCCCGCTGGAGAAAGCCTTCCCGGTCAGCGGTGGCCAGCCAGTCGACTATCCCGCCCAGGAAGCCGAACAGGGCCACTTCCCCCGCCGCAATCAGCGCCGTGAAAACAGACATGGCGATCAGCCACGGCGCAGCCGGGCGGATGTAAAACCAAAGGAATGACCGGAAGCCCCGCGGCGGAACGCCTTGGGGATTTTCCGGAAACGGATCGATACGGCGTTCAAAGAAGCGGAACATGATGCGGCTCATTTGGAGAGGGCGCAGGTAAAGAGCAAGCACAAGGACGGAGAATTATGCGCCTCAGGGCGCGGCGGGCTTGTCCGCGCCGGCATGGGCCGAGATCCAGTCGCGGACCTGCACTTCCAGCACATCCATCGGCACCGCCCCCTGCCCCAGCACAACATCATGGAAGGCGCGAATGTCGAACGCCTCGCCCAACGCCGTCTCCGCGTCTCTCCGCAGGGCGCGGAGTTTCAGCTCGCCGATCTTGTAGGCCGTCGCCTGCCCCGGCCAGCCGATATACCGCGTCACTTCCGTCTGGATGTTGAGGGGCGAGAGCGCGGTGTTCTCCTTGAAACAGGTTTCTGCCTCTTCCCGGCTCCAGCCATACCAGTGCAGCCCGGTATCGGAGACCAGCCGGCAGGCGCGCCACATTTCCATGGAGAGGGCGCCAAACGCCTCATAGGGCGTCCGCATCAGCCCCGCTTCGCTGGCGAGCCATTCGGCATAAAGCCCCCACCCTTCGCCAAAGGCGGTGGCGTAATAGGTCTGCCGGAACAGCGGCTGGTTCTGCATTTCCTGCGCCAGAGAAATCTGGAGATGATGGCCCGGTACCGCCTCATGCGCCGACAGGGCCGGCAATTCATACAGCGGGCGCTGGTCCAGCGCGTAGGTATTGACCAGATAGGCTCCCTGGCGCCCCTCCACCGGGTCGCCGGAGATATAGCGGCCGGACGTATATCCCGGCGCAATCGAGGCCGGCACGGGGGCGACCGAATAGCCCAGCCTCGGCAGGCGGTTGAAATAGAGCGGCAGAATGGCGTCGAGGCGCTCGGAAATCTCCCGCGCCGCTGCCATCAGCTCGCCTTCGCTCTGCGCATAGAATTGCGGATCGGTGCGCAGGAAAACAAGGAAATCGGCAAAGCTGCCCTCAAAGCCGGTCTCGGCGATGATCGCTTCCATCGCTGCCCGGATGCGCGCCACCTCTTCCAGGCCGATGGCGTGGATCTCTTCGGCAGAATAGCCTGCCCCGGCGGTGTGGGTCTCGATCAGCGCGGCATAGGCGTCACGCCCGCCTTCAAGTCCGGCCAATCCGGCGCTGGCCCGGGCCGCCGGCGCGTAAATCTCGTCAATATAATCCAGCGTGTCCTGATACGCCGCAATCGCCTGCTCTGCGGCCTGAAGCCCCTCTGCCTGCAGCCGCGCTCTGGACTGGGGATTAACCCCGGCGCTCATCTCTGCCAGCGGCCGGTAAAGCTCGCTCACCGCGACATCGCCAGTGATCTGGGCCACAATCTGCTCGCGCGCCGTGTTCAGCGGGTCGATATTCGCCGTCCAGCCGGTATCGATCCCGCGCGACATATTCTCCCGGTTCTGGGCAAAATAGCGGGGCACATCGTTCAGCCGCGCAATCCAGGCCTCCGCGTCAGCTTCTGTCCGCACGCGCAGGCGCATCGCTGCAAATACCGGCTCCGCCTGGAAACCCCAGTCCCCGGTGAAGGGAATGCGCGCCGAATCGTATTTGAAGTCATTCAGCTCGTCCCTCAGCAGCCGGGCCAGGATCGCCTGATCCACGCGCCGGGCCGTGTCGGCCGCCTCGATGTCGGCCAGCAGGCGCGCGGCCCGCTCTGCCCGGGCCGCCAGCGCCTGGGGCGAAACATCCCGCCACTGACGCGGCGCGTCATCTCCCGTCATCTCGGTCTGTTCAGGGTCACCCTGGCGCACATGCGCCTCATACGCCGTTATCAGCGCGTCCAGCTTGTCTGCGGTATCCGCAAGGGCAACCGGGGCGAGCGTGGTCAGCAAAAGAGCAAAGATGAGCGGTTTCAATTTGTCGCTCCCTCCAGAGCTTGCGTTGACACGACCCTAGAGGCTCGTAGAAGCGGTTACCAGCCTTCCCATTGCACGCGAGGAACACCCATATGTCCGGACCGCAGCGCGCCGCCGCGCGCCCTTTGTCCCCGCACCTGCAGATCTGGCGCTACCACGTCACGATGCTTGCTTCGATCACGCACCGGATCACCGGGTCAGCCCTGTATTTCGGTACGTTCCTGATCGCCGCCTGGCTCGTGGCGCTCGCCATCAGCCCGGATGCCTATGCCTTGATGGAAGGCATCCTGGTCTCCATCCCCGGCAAGATCATCCTGTTCCTCTGGGCGGCCGCCGTGATGTTCCACCTGTTCAACGGCATCCGCCACCTCGTCTGGGATGGCCCCGGCATCGGCTTTTCCCCGAAAGTCGCCAGCCAGGTGTCCGCCATCATCTATGTACTCGCAATCCTCAGCGCCGCCGCGCTGATGTTTGCCGCCGGCGCGTTCTGAGGAGAGCCCCATGTCAGAAGGCCAGTTTCTTACTCCCATCAAGGCGGCCCGGGGCCTTGGCGCTGCCAAGTCCGGCACCCTTCATCACATCCGCCTGCGCGTGGCCGCCCTTGCGCTCATCTTCCTGGTGCCGTGGTTCATCTACGCGCTGATCAAGGTGTCCAGCGCCGGTTATGACGGCGCGCTCGCCTGGGTCGGCCAGCCCCTCAACGCCACCCTCCTTATCCTGACCGCCGGCGCGGTATCTTACCACATGCGCCTGGGTATGCAGGTGATCATCGAAGACTACATCGCCAAAACCGGCATGCGCACTACTCTCCTGATCCTGAACACCTTTGCCGCAATCGTGATGTTCGTCGCGGTGGCCATGGCGGTCGTTCAGATCTGGATTGCTGGTTGAGACACGCGAAGAAGAGACAAGAGACTATGAGCAGCTACAACTGGATTGATCATACCTACGACGTCGTCGTCGTCGGCGCGGGCGGCTCGGGCCTCCGCGCTGCGCTCGGCGCCGCACAGGCCGGTCTGCGCACCGCCTGCATCAGCAAGGTTTTCCCCACCCGCTCCCACACGGTTGCCGCTCAGGGCGGCATCGCCGCCTCGCTCGGCAACATGTCCCAGGACAGCTGGCAGTGGCACATGTACGACACCGTCAAGGGCTCCGACTGGCTCGGCGACCAGGACGCGATCGAATACCTCG
>JBKBRT010000257.1:0-3429 GCA_046291585.1 Hyphomonas sp. | reverse complement strand
GGGCGTTTCCTTCTGGTTGATCTGCTTCCGGCGCCGGGGTGCGGCGCAGGGTGTATATCTGGGCAAGCTCGGCATCCACCGCCAGAACTGCCATGACGAGCGTGTCGGCCGCGCTGACAAAGAAGTCGAGCGTCAGGGCATCAAACTCATCGCTCGGCTGGTGATACCCCGGATGGTCTTCCACGCCGAAATAGAGGATCGGCAGCCCGGCCTGATGAAACACGCCGTGATCGGACTGAAGCGTCCAGTCGTTCGGCCCGTCTTCCGGCCGGTCGTGCCCGAGCAGCAGCGTCACCGGTGCCCCCTCGGCCACCGCTTCCATCACCGGCACCAGCTGCGGCGTATGATAGGTTCCCGCCACATAAAGTTCGCCCAAGTCAGAGCGCCCCACCATGTCGAAATTGATGTTGAGCGCCACCCGCGAAAGGTCCAGCCCCTCCATCCGCGCCAGCGCCCGCGCGCCCAGAAGGCCGATTTCTTCGGCGTCCAGCGCCGCGATCAGGATGTCATGACGGGGCCGGTACAGCGCAAAATACTCTGCCACCGCCACCAGCGCTGCGGCGCCCGAGGCGTTATCGTCGGCGCCGTTGTAAATCTCGCCCTCGCGGATGCCCAGATGATCGTAATGGGCGGTAATCAGCAGCGCAGGTCCCTCGCCCGGCGTCCTGCCCGGAATGAACCCGATAAGATTGGCCCCGATGATCGGCTCGGCATCAGCCTCGCGCGGCACGATCGGGAAAGTGTGCGTATAGGCGCTGAAGCCCGGCAGAGGCAGCAGGCCGATCTCTTCAAAGCGTTTATGGATGAACCCGCGCGCCGCCTCATTGCCGGCCGTGCCCGCCGCCCGGCCCTCCAGCGCATCCGAGGAGAGCACCTGCGCCAGATGCAGCATCTCGCGCGCATCGACATGGACCGGCCGGTAGTTGACCCCCGGCAGCGCCTCTTCGCCCTTTGGCCACAGAAGATACCCGGCAATCAGCGCCAGCATCGCCAGCGCGCCAATCGTCAAGTCTCGCTTCCAGGTCTTCCAGGGCATCGGTTCGCTTTCACAGGCTTCGGTCCCTTGACCCATAAGACGCGCCGCCGCATGTGCCTAGTCACCCGCCATCCGAGGAGACCCGTCATGGGGATGAGCCGCGACACGTTGATGAAATACCTGACCCAGGCATTCCCGGACGGCGAAATCACGCTGACCGACCTCGCCGGGGACGATAATCACTGGCAGGCCGAGATCGTCAGCGCCCGGTTCGCCGGCGTTCCGCGCGTGCGCCAGCACCAGATGGTCTATGATGCCCTCAAGGGAGAAATGGGCGGCGTGCTCCATGCCCTGGCGCTGAAAACACGCGCGCCCTGATTTGGCCGGGGGCGCCGATTGACGTCAGGACCTGTTCGCGGTCTCCTGCCCGGCAGATGCCTTGGGAGGGCTTTCGTCATGACGCGTCCATTTCTGAAATCCGCATTCACGTCTGCCAGTCTGATGGCGCTGGGACTGGCGCTCGCTGCGTGCGGCCCGGCGAAAACCCGAATCGATCCGGACGCCATCGCCATGGAAGAGCGCGCCATCGAGGCACGGGCCTTCCTCAATGAGGCCGAAAACCAGATCGCCGCCAGAAGTCACATCGCGGCGCAGGCCTATTGGGCCCAGGCAACCAACATCACCCCGGAAACCAGCGCCGCTGCCGCCCAGCAGGGCGCCGAATTCACAAAGCTCGTGGTCAGCCTCGCCAACGCCTCCAAAGCCTTCGACATCAAGGAATTGCCGGCCGCAGAAGCCCGCAAAATCCAGATCCTGCGCAGCGGCATTACCCTGCCCGCTCCGTCCCGCGAGGGCGCTGCCGAGGAACTTGCAGAGATCACCACCGGGCTCGACGCGACCTACTCCACCGGAAAATTCCTGTTCCAGGGCCGGGAGATCGACCTTCTGGAAGCGTCCCGCATCATTCAGGAATCGCGCAATCCGGAAGATCTGAAAGCCGTCTGGGAAGGCTGGCATTCCATCGCTGCGCCCATGGCGCCCGACTACACGCGCATGGTGGAGATCGCCAATGAAGGCGCGCGGGAGCTTGGCTATCCGAGCCTCGACCAGATGTGGCTGTCGAATTACGACATGCCCCCCGCCCAGATGGAAGCTGAAGTCCAGCGCCTCTGGACGCAGGTTGAGCCGCTCTACAAAGAGCTGCACTGCTACGCGCGCGGCCGCCTCAACACTTATTACGGCGACGCGGTCCAGCCCGCCACCGGCCCGATCCGGGCAGACCTGCTCGGCAACATGTGGGCCCAGCAATGGTCGGGCGTCTATGACATCCTGAAAACGGAAACACCCGGTCCCAACTATGATCTCACAGCCCGCCTCAATGAGCAGGGCTATACACCGCTGAAGATGGTTCAGACCGGCGAAGCCTTCTTCACCTCGCTTGGCCTGCAGGCGCTGCCGCAGACCTTCTGGGAACGCTCGATGATCACCAAGCCGGAGGGCCGCGAGGTCGTCTGCCATGCTTCGGCCTGGGACCTGGACGACGATGAAGACGTCCGCATCAAGATGTGTACGCAGGTGAACGCCGAAGACTTCCAGACGGTCCACCATGAGCTTGGCCACAACTACTACCAGCTCGCCTATCGCAACCAGGATCACCTCTACAAAAACGGCGCCCATGACGGCTTCCATGAAGCCATCGGAGACTTTGTCGCCCTGTCCATCACGCCCGAATATCTCGAACAGATCGGCCTGATCACGGCCGAGGAAAAGCCGGGCGCCGACGCGGACACCGCGCTCCTCCTACAGACAGCGCTGGACAAGATCGCCTTCCTGCCCTTTGCGCTGTCCGTCGACAGCTGGCGTTGGGGCGTTCTTTCGGGCGAGACTCCGCCGGAGCAGTATAACCAGTCCTGGACTGACATCCGCTTCCAGAACCAGGGCATCATTCCGCCAGGTCCCCGCCCGTCCGATGCCTTCGATCCAGGCGCCAAATACCATATCCCCGGCAACACGCCTTACCTGCGCTATTTCCTCAGCTTCATCATGCAGTTCCAGTTCCACAAGGCCGCCTGCGAACAGGCCGGCTGGGAAGGCCCGCTCCACCGCTGCTCCATCTATGGCAACAAGGAAGTCGGCCGCCGCTTCGAAGACATGATGGAAGCCGGCATGTCGCAACCCTGGCCCGACACGCTGGAAAAATTCACCGGCACCCGCGAAATGGACGGCAGCGCCATCATCGAATATTTCGACCCGCTGATGGTTTATCTCAAGGAAGAAAATGCCGGGCAAAGCTGCGGGTGGTAATTAGCGGCTCGCCAATCCCCACACTGACAGCCGCCCCGCCCCATCCCCCCATAGTCATGGGAAGGGAACGTGGTGTGCGGTTGGAGGGGTGAGTTTTTCTCTGGGCGCGACCGGCCCCCTCCCCATGACTATAGAGAGGGATGGGGTGC
>JBKBRT010000256.1:0-3441 GCA_046291585.1 Hyphomonas sp. | reverse complement strand
CCAGGGCGGCGCGGCAGGCGGCGATGGCGCTGATGCTTCTGATCTTCGTGCAGATGGCGGCCGGCGCGCTGGTGGCGGGGCTCGATGCCGGGCGGACCTATACCGACTGGCCACTGATGGCAGGAGAGGTTTTCCCCGCGCATTACCTGCATGCCGAGCTGGGCGTGCGCAGCCTGTTTGAGGGCCGCGAGGCCACGCAGTTCAATCACCGTTTCCTGGCTTATGTGCTCTGGGCGGGCAGTCTGGCGGCGGCCTGGGCCTTCCGCAGGACTGGGGTGCGCCGGGAGTTTGCGTTCCTCGCGGTGCTGGTTTCGGCGCAGGCGGTCTGGGGCATCCTTACGCTGGTCAATGCGGCGCCGGTGGGCCTTGCCCTGGTGCACCAGGGGCTGGGCGTGGTGGTGACGCTATGGGCCGTCTACACGGTGTGGCGTGCAGGCGGCCCGGAAGCGAAGATGAAAGCGGAGCTTACTCCTTCAGCGTGATGGCGCTGGGATCGACGAAGACGACCTGATGGGTGCCGTCGCTGGTTTCGCCGGCGATGACGACCACGCCGCCGGGATAGCCGCCTGCCGGCAGGGAGCCGTGGGCGGTGACGGCGGTGGGCTCGTCGGGCGCGGTGATCGTGATGCCGTCCCGGACCATGACGTTATTGGTGGTCATGCCCAGATCTGTGGAAATCTGCAGCGGACCGCCATCCTCGATCGAGAGGAGGGCTGAGTTCTCCCCGCGGGTCAGCGAGGCAGACGCCGCAGAGCGCGGGGAAGCGACCAGCGTGTCATAGGCAAAGACGCAGGAGGTGATCGGGAAGCCGGCTTCTGTGGCGGCCTCCTCGGTCCAGCCGAGATCGCCGCCGGTCTGGCTGACGATGCCGGTGCGCAGGGTGCGATTGTCGGACATGGTCCAGTAGGCGAGGCGCATCAGGCCCTGCGTGCCCGCGTCTCCGGTACAGAGGCCGTCCACCATCCGGTCTTCGGGAATGGGCAGGTCAATCTGGGCCGGGGCCACCAGACCCTCGCCGAAAACATAGGCCTTGAGCAGGCCTTCCTCGGTCACGCCGGGGAACAGAGTCAGCTGCGTGCCCTCGATATTGGCCGAGCGGCCATCGGCGAGACCCCTGAGATGGAATCGAGTCGGTTCGCCCAGCCGGTCGCCCTCCATGTCAAAAAATTCGAGGCCGCCAGCGTCATATGCGACCGCCAAAATCGCTCCAGAGCCCGTGGAGAGGGCTACATCGCGGACTTTCCCCTGCAACGGGCGGGTCGACCAGACGGCGGGAAGTTCAATTTGTCCTGTAATTTCAGTATCTTGAGCCGGTGGCTCGGTGGGGGTCTCTTGCCTTCCGCAGGCTGTTGCCGCAAAAAGCAGGCTGAGCCCGGCGGCTGCGTTGACAAAGGGAAACGCGACGCTTAAACGCCAGCCCTTAATTTGCATTCCTGGAACTCCGAAAGTAGAGGCTCTGAGCAGAGCGATGAAAACGTATAACGCACCCGTCGGGGTAGAGAACAATTGGGTCGTGATCGACGCGACAGGCGTCGTTGTCGGACGCCTTGCTTCTTACGTCGCCAAACGTCTTCGCGGCAAGCACCGCCCTGACTTTACCCCTCATGTCGATACCGGCGATCACATCGTTGTTATCAACGCCGAGAAGGCCGTGTTCACCGGTAACAAGCTGGAAGATAAGGTCTATTACCGTCACACCGGTTATCCGGGCGGTATCAAGTCCACGACCGCTGGCAAGATCCTTTCCGGCCGCTTCCCTGAGCGCGCCATCGAAATGGCTGTGAAGCGCATGATGCCGCGCGAAAGCTCGCTGTCACGCAAACAGTTCGGCAAACTGCGCGTTTACGCCGGCACCGAGCATCCGCACACTGCACAAGCGCCTGAAGTCGTCGACTTCAAGGCGATGAACCGCAAAAACTCGAAAACGGCCTGATAAATATGACCGACACCTCGAACTCGCTGCAAGACCTTGGCACCCTGACGGGCGCGCCTTCTGCTCAACCGGTTAAATCCGTTGAGCCGAAGATTGATGCCCAGGGCCGCGCTTACGGCACCGGCCGCCGCAAGGAAGCCACTGCCCGCGTCTGGATCAAGCCGGGCTCCGGCAAGATCATCATCAATGGCCGCGATCAGGAAACGTATTTTGCGCGCCCTGTTCTGCGCATGGTCATCGCCCAGCCTCTGATCGAAGCTGGCCGCGCTACCGAGTTTGACGTGATCGCGACTGTCAAAGGTTCGGGCCTGATGGGCCAGGCCGGCGCTGTGCGCCACGGCATCTCTCGCGCCCTGGTTGCCTATGAGCCCGGTCTGCGCGCCGTTCTGAAGCCTTTCGGCTTCATGACCCGCGACCCGCGTGTTGTTGAGCGCAAGAAATACGGCAAAGCGAAAGCGCGCCGCAGCTTCCAGTTCTCGAAGCGCTAATCGCAGCAGCATATTCAATGTCTGGCGGGCGCTTCGGAAACGGAGCGCCCGTTTGTTTTTGCCCTTATTTTCGCGGAAGCGCGCCATGAACCCCAAGGTTTTCATCGATGGCGAGGCCGGGACAACCGGCCTTCAGATTGCCGAGCGGCTCAAAGACCGCACGGATATCGACCTCATCTCTATCCATGCCGACAAGCGCAAGGATGTCGACGAGCGCGCGCGCCTGATCAACAAGGCCGACGCGGTGATCCTCTGCCTGCCCGATGACGCAGCAAGGCTGTCCGTCAGCCTGGTGACCAACCCCAACACCGTGGTGATCGACGCCTCGACGGCGCACCGGGTCTCAAGCGGCTGGGTCTACGGGTTCGCCGAGATGGACCGGGGCCAACGTTCGGTGATTTCGGCGGCCAAGCGCATCTCCAATCCGGGCTGCTATCCCACAGGTTTCATCGCCCTGGTGCGCCCACTGGTGAAGGCGGGGCTGGTTCCCCATGACTGGCCGGTCAGCGTCAACGCGGTGTCGGGCTATTCGGGCGGCGGCAAGCCGATGATTGCCGAGTTCGAGACGCGCGAAACGCAGGACAATTTCCGGATCTACGGCCTGGGCCAGCAGCACAAGCATCCGCCGGAGATGAAGAAGTTTTCGGGCCTCTCGCACCTGCCGATGTTTACTCCCGCCGTGGGCCGCTACGCGCAGGGGATGATCGTGGAAGTGCCGCTGCCGCTCTGGGCATTGCCGGGCAAGCCGGGCCGCAAGGCTGTGCACGCGGCGCTGAGCGCGGCTTACGCGGGCGAGAGGTTCGTGAAGGTTGTTCCGCAGGCGGAAGGCGACGCGATCAAGTCGCTCGACGCTGAAGGCTGCAACGATACCAACCGGCTGGAGCTTTACGTGTTCGGGACTGATGAACAGGCGCGGCTCGTCGCGCGGCTGGACAATCTGGGCAAGGGCGCTTCAGGGGCCGCTGTGCAGAATTTGAATATTGCGCTGGGGCTGGATGAGGGCGCGGGGCTGGTGGCTTA
>JBKBRT010000047.1:0-16290 GCA_046291585.1 Hyphomonas sp. | reverse complement strand
ACCTGGGCCCACCACGCGCTGGCTCATGGCGACATGAAAAACGCCAAGCTCGGCCTGATCCTCACGATCCTGCTCGGCCTCGGCTTCACCGCGCTGCAGGTGCTGGAATACAGCCATGCGGGCTTCTCCTTCGATGGCACGCTGTATGGCTCGGCCTTTTACATGGCCACCGGCTTCCACGGCGCCCATGTCGTGATCGGCACGATCTTCCTGATCGTCTGCCTGATCCGCATGTATGCCGGCAACATGACGCCCAAGAAGCACCTCGGCTTTGAATTTGCGGCCTGGTACTGGCACTTCGTGGACGTGGTGTGGCTCTTCCTCTTTGCCTTCGTCTATGTCGTGCCCCATCTGGTGCATGGCGGCGGCCACTAAACCAGATGCCGCCTTCGGGCGGCTCTGGGTGATACAATCTGGCCCGCCGGTGTTCCTACGCTGGCGGGCTTTGTCTTGCTGGTGGCCGTGTTTGTCCCAGTTTGTCCTGAAATTGTCCCGGATCTGACCCATGATGTTCCGCCCTTTACCCGTCATGACCGTGCTGAGCGTGATCTGCTTTGCCATCCTCATCATGTTCGGAAACTGGCAATGGGCCCGGTATGAAGAGAAGATGGCCCTCAAGGGCGTGGAGCCCGACTGGGCTGAAATCACAGGGAAAACGCTCCCCGGCACGGAGCAGACGGTCTATGCCTATGCCGATGGCGACGCCGCCTGGCGCCAGGTCACCGGCTTTGAAACGGCCGAGGGCATCCTCTTCCTGCCCCTCACGATCAGCTACACGATCGAGCCGCCATCTGTAGTAACTGCTACAGAGGCAGAGACGCTCACCCTGCGTGGCCTGTGGCATCCTCCCCAGCAGCGCAACGCTTTCACCACCCCCGATGCGCCGGAGGCGGGCGTCTATTATGCCCTCGATCCGGAAACCCTCGCGGCGGCGCTGCCGGCAGATCTGGCCGCACGGGTTATCCCCCGTGTGTTCGAGCCGGAAACCCTGATGCGCACGGACTATCCGGTCCCGCAGCCGGTCGCCAATCCCCTCCTGATGCCCGGCGACAGCGCCCGCCTCCCGCCCGAGCGGCATTTTGGCTACGCAATCACCTGGTGGGGCCTCGCCATGGCGCTCGTCGGTGTGTATCTGGCCTTTCATTATCAGCGCGGTCGGCTGCGCTTCAGGCGGGAGAGCGTTTCGTGAAGTATATTTCCACCCGGGGTCAGGCTGAGCCTGTTGATTTTGCAGGCGCATGCCTGGCTGGCCTCGCCGCCGATGGCGGCCTCTATGTGCCTGAAACCTGGCCGCAGATTGCCCCCGCCACAGCCGATGAGCCCTACGCCGAAACCGCCGCGCGCATCCTCTCCGCCTTTGCCGGCGACGCCATCCCGAAAGACGTCATGCGCCGCCTCTGCGATCAGGCCTATGACCGCTTCTCCCACCGCTCGGTAGCTCCGCTGACGCAGGCAGGTCCGGGCCTCTGGCTGATGGAGCTGCACCACGGTCCGACGCTCGCCTTCAAGGATGTGGCGATGCAGATCATCGGCCAGATCTATGACTACCTCCTCGGCCTGTCGGGCGAGCGGATGACGGTCACCTGCGCCACGTCCGGCGATACCGGCGGGGCGGCCGCAGGCGCCTTTGCGGGCGCCCGGAATGTGCGCCTCGTTATCCTGCATCCGCATGAGCGTGTCTCGCCGGTGCAGCGCCTGTTCATGACCACGACCGGGGCTGAAAACGTCCTCAACATTTCCGTGGACGGAGACTTTGACGACTGCCAGTCGATGGTCAAATCGATGTTCGCCGACAAGGCGTTTGCCGCCGGGATCGGTCTCTCCGGCGTGAACTCGATCAACTGGGCCCGCATTGCCGCGCAGTCGGTCTATTACGCGACCGCCAGTGCCCAGCTGGGCCACCGCGCCCTGCGCTTTGTGGTGCCGAGCGGCAATATGGGCGACGCGCTGGCCGGTTATGTGGCCGCGCGCTGCGGGCTTCTGCCGGGGGGCCTCGAAATCCATTGCGCAGTGAACGAGAACGACACCCTCGCGCGCGTCTTCAACACCGGCAAGATGACCCGCCAGGCCGCCGTGGCGACGCCGAGCCCGGCGATGGATATTTCCGTGCCGTCGAATTTCGAGCGCCTGCTGTTTGAGGTGACCGGCCGCGACGCGGACGCCGTGCGCCGCACCTATGAAACCTATGCCCAGCAGGGCGAGGCGGACATTCCCGACGCCGCCCGGACCCGCCTTTCCTGTACCGGGCTGACGGCGGCCTCTGTGGGCAATGCCGATACCCTCGCCGAGATGGAGCGTTTCCGGCAGGAGACCGGCTGGCTGATCTGTCCGCACACGGCGGTGGGCACCCATATCGCGCGCAGCCTGAAACCCTCGGATGCGGTGGCCACGATCGTGCTGGCCACAGCGGCGGCCACCAAATTCCCCGAAACCGTCAAGGAGGCGACCGGCGAAGACGCCCCGCTACCCAGCCGCTGCGCCGAGCTGATCCATCGCGGCGAAGTGTTCGAGCGCCTGCCGGCCGATCCGGCAGCGGTAAGAGCGCGTATCGCAGCGTTCGCAGGCTAGGCCCGCTGCCATGGCGTTTGTCCCGCTCGATACCGTTATAGCGGGCAAGCGGGTGGCGTTGATGGCGGCGCGCAAATCCGACTATGAGGAATGGGCGGCCCTGCGCACGGTCAGCCGCAGCTATCTGGAGCCGTGGGAGCCGACCTGGCCGAGTGATGCCCTCAGCCGCAAGGACTGGCACCGGCGCAGCTCCGTCTGGACCAAGGCGTGGAAGAACGGGGCAGGCTATGTGTTCCTGATCCGCCGCCTGGAAGACAATGCGCTGATCGGCGGTGCCTCTCTGACACAGGTCCGCCCCTGGCCGGCCAACAGCGCCAGCCTCGGTTACTGGATGGGGGAACCCCATGCCGGGCAGGGCTATATGCGCGAGGCGGTCGAAACCCTGTGCGCCTGGGCGTTTCCGATACTTAACCTGGCGCGGATCGAAGCGGGCATCGTTCCGGAGAATGATCGCTCCCGCCGCGTGCTGGAAGGCACGGGATTTGCTGAAGAGGGGCGAGCCAGCGCCTATCTGGAAATTGCCGGGCAGCGCCGCGACCACATTCTTTTCGCTCTCGTCAGAGCCGATATTCGCCGCTAGGTAACAAGATATATGGCAAAACGCACCCCTAACGAGCCACAGGGCAGCTGGCACTGGCGCGGCGAGGCAGGGCGCCTCGTCATCGAGGCCCCCACCGGCACGCTGCTCTCGGACCTGACCGGCGACTGGTCTCTGGACGCCCTCGAGAAGATGGTCGAAGGCCTCAGCCGTGGCCGCCTGGCCCGGGCGCTCTCAACCGGTGAGGGCGGCCCGGTGCGCTGTGGCCTGCGTCTCTCCAATGGCCGCGATATTCATTTCGTGGGCGCCTTCGTGACCGACAGCGAAGCGCGCGGCATGCTGCTTTCGGGCGAGACCTTTCCTGAGATCGACCCCAGCGACATGCGCCCCGGCCCGGACCTGATGCCGGTCTATCAGCCGATCATTTCCCTGCGCGATGGCCGGGTGGTGGGCTTTGAGGCGCTCGCCCGGTGGGACGGAATGGAAGCGGCCAATGCGCCGCCGAGCCGCTATGAGGATCAGGCGCTGGCGTCCAACATGCTGATCCGCTCAGCCGAGACCCTGTCGAACCTGCGCGCGGGGGCAAAACGCGACGACCTGTTCATGCATGTGAACCTCACCGCGCGGGAGCTGACCAAGAGCACGCTGCCCGCGCTGATCGAGGCGCTGATGAATGGCTATGACCTGCCGGAGCGGGCGTTGCGGATGGAGCTGACCGAGCAGGCCGCCCTGCGCGACGAGACCCAGTCGCTGGCCGCCGCCATGGCGCTGAAAGCGGTGGGCGCAGGGCTTGTGCTGGATGATTTCGGCACCGGGCATTCCTCCTTTGCCTGGCTGGCGGACCTGCCCTTCGACAGCCTCAAGATCGACCATGGCCTGACCAGCCGCCTCGGCCAGCAGCGCAATGATACGATCTTGTCCACCATCACGCTTCTGGCCAGCCGCCTGGGCATGTCGTCCACCGCCGAGGGCGTGGAGAAGCGCGAAGACGCCAGCCGCCTGCGGGCGCTTGGCTTTGACCATGCGCAGGGCTATGCCTTCGCCCGGCCGATGGACGCCGTCAAAGCGCTTGCTTTCCTGAAGGGATAAACCGATGAGCCAGGCCCCCGCCGAGCACCGCGCGATTGCCGATTATCTGACCGGCCAGTTTGGCGGGGAGATCAAGGTGATGGCGCAGGCCTACCATGATGGCGTGTCCGTGAACGTACTTGTTTCCGCTGGGGCGCCCGAGGGGAGCTATCTCTCCTGTTCCACCATCGGGCTCAGCGACCGGGAACTGGTGCTCGGGGATGAGCCAATGGGGTTTGGCGTCGAGCTGTGCGGCGCGCTTTATGCGGATGAAACGCCGTTCGTCGAGATGCTGGCCGATATTGCCCATGAGGTGCAGGCGGGGGAATGGACCATCGCGCTCGGCACCATCCTGCCCGATGTGATGCTGCCGTATTTTCCGGGCACACAGATGCAGCATCTTCTGCTGGTTCATCCTTTCTGCTGGGAGGAGAGCTTTGGCCTGTTTGAGCAGTACGGCCGAAAGACCGTCTGGCTGCAGATCATTCCAATCTCAGATTCAGAATACAGGCTTGCCGAGGAAGAGGGCGTCGACGCGCTGGAAGAAAAGCTGGAAGCCTCGGGCGCCGATGTGTTCGACCTGTTGCGCGCGCCGGTGGTCTGATCCAGCCCCCGTCAGGGCGCGCGCAGGTCAGCCCGCGCGGCCCATCCGGCGTTCCAGGCGGGTGGAGAACCAGGAGATGATCCGTCTCCAGATCTCATCCTTGAGAACCGCGCCTTCAACATCATGGTCGATCGACGGGTTGTCGTTGATTTCGATGATGATGACGCCCTGGTCGGTTTCTTTCAGGTCTACCCCGTAGAGGCCGTCGCCGATGAGGCTGGCGGCGCGGACGGCGACATTGACGACTTCAGGCGGCGCGTCTTCCACCGGCATGGTGGTGAAGCCGCCTTCGGTGGATTTTCCGCCTTCGCCGTATTTTACCGTCTGCCAGTGGCCGCGGGCCATCCGGTATTGGCAGGCGTAAAGAGGCTCGCCATTGAGGACGCCGATGCGCCAGTCGAATTTCGTGGGGCGGAATTCCTGGGCGATGATGAGAGCGGTATCCTCAAACATCTTCTTGGCGCCGGTTTTCAGCTCGTCGAGGGATTGGGCCTTGACCATGTTGATGCCGAAGCTGCCATCGGGGGTCTTGAGGATCACCGGGCTGCCCAAACGGTCAAACAGGCCGGAGAGGTCTGTCTTCTCGTCCACGATTTCCGTACGCGGAATGGGCAGGCCGGCCTTCTCTAGAATCTCTTTGAGATAGACCTTGTTGGTGCAGCGGATCATCGAATGGGTATCGTCGATGACGGGCATGCCTTCCTGCTCGGCGCGGCGGGCAAAGCGGTAGGTGAAATTGTCGATCGAGGTGGTGGCGCGGATGAAGAGGGCGTCGAATTCGGCCAGCGAGGGCAGGTCGGTCGGGTCGATCAGCTCGACCTCGACGCCCATCTTTTCGGCGACATCGGCAAGGCGCTTCAGCGAGGCGGGTTTGGAAGGCGCGGTCTTCTCATTGGGGTCGACCAGCACGGCGAGGGCCCATTTGGCGGGCGTGCGGGTCTTCTCGTTTTTGACGCGGCCTTTGGTGTAGGCCTCCATCGAGTCGAGGAAGAATTTCCGGCGAGCGTCTTTCAGCTTGTGGGGCGGGACGGCGCGGATGCGGCCGATGCCGTGGGGGGCTTCCTCGTCGAACTCGATTTCCAGGGCAGGCGTGCGGAACCAGTCCATCGCTTCGCGGGCGAGGCGTTCATAGGCGGGGATTTCGGTGCGCGAGAAGGCAACGAACAGGGTCTCGATCTTCGGAGCGCCCTTGGCGAGAGCTTCCTGCAGGGTCTCGCCGAGGTCTGGCAGGGCGTGGTTGTAGAGCGTCTTCTTGGAGAGCTCGACCATCGTCTGGACGCTGGGGCTGATCCGGTGGCCGCGCGCCTCGGCCAGGAGGGAGGCGTAGTAGCCTTCCGACTGGTAGGAATAGGAGCGCGCGAGATTGAGGATATAGGGCCTGCGGCCGGTGAACAGCGCAGGCTTCGAGATATAGTCTGAAATACGCAGAACCTTGTGCGGCGTCTCGGCTTGAGAGATGTCGCTTGCCGATTCAACAAGCACGACCCAATCTGTCATGGGGCTCCATTAGAGGGCGCAGTGAGATACTTCCCCATCCGCAGCGCCGCTTCTCCGTCCGGATAGTAGGACTCAAGGGTCGCAATTACGCGATAACCGCCTCCCTCGTAAAGCCGGGTGGCTGAACTATTTGAGGCGCGCACTTCCAGGCGCACGGCGCGGGCGCCGCGTTCTGCTGCATCTGCTTCACACGCCGCCAGCAGCGTGCGGGCGATGCCTTTGCCGCGGGCTTCAGGTGCAACGGTGAGGGAGTAGAGGCGGGCGACGGACGCGCCCTTTCGGTAGAGCATGACGGCGGCGGCGAGGAGGCCGTCGCGGGGCGTGTCGCAAACGAGGACGCTGGCATGGCCGGCGAGCAGGCGGCGCCAGGTGCGCTGGTCGAAGCGGTCTTCTTCGGGGAAGCTGGTTTCCAGGGCGGTGAGCGCGCCGATGTCAGCCTCTGTGGCGGGCCGGATCAGCGGCTCGTTCAAAGGCGCACCATGTCGTCGCGGTGGATGATGGCGGGGCGGCCGCGATAGCCGAGGATGGCTTCGGCGTCTTCGGTGCGCCGGCCGGCGATGCGGCGGATGTCTTCGGCGCCATAAGCGGTGACGCCCTTGGCCAGGAGACGCCCGGCAGGATCGCGGATGGCCACGGCGGCGCCGCGCTCGAACTGGCCGGTGACGCCGCGCACCCCGACGGCCAGGAGGCTGGCGCCCTTGTCCAGCGCGGCGGCGGCGCCCTCATCCACGAGGATCTCGCCTTCGGGCTGGAGATGGCCTTCGAGCCAGGCGGCGCGGGCCTTGGCGGGGCTGATGCGCGAGGCGATGAGGGTGGCGCGGTCGCCCGCTTCAATCGCGCCGAGGGGGCGCTCGCGATTGCCCAGCGTGATGAGGGTGGAGCACCCTGCGGCATGGGCAATGCGGGCGGCGGCGAGCTTGGTGGCCATGCCGCCCGAGCCGACACCGGCGGCGGCGTTGGCGCCGGTGGCCATGGCGTCATGCGCCGGGGTCAGGGCTTCGAGGAAGGGGATGTGGGTGGCTTGCGCGTTGGTGCGGGGGTCGGCGGTGTAGAGGCCGTCGATATCGGACAGCAGAATGAGGACGTCAGCGGCCATCATCTGGGCGACGCGGGCGGCGAGGCGGTCATTGTCGCCATAGCGGAGTTCTTGGGTGGCGACGGTGTCGTTCTCGTTGATGACGGGGACGACGCCGGCTTCCAGCAGGGTTTCGAGGGTGGCGCGGGCGTTGAGCCATCTGCGGCGGTTTTCGGTATCGCCGGGGGTCAGCAGGGCCTGGCCGCAGGCGATGCCGTGGGGGGCGAGGGCGTCTCCGAGGGCGGCCATCAGGCGGGGCTGGCCGATGGCAGCGGCGGCCTGTTTCTGTTCCAGGCGGCCCTGATAGGGCGCGCCCAGCGCCGCTTTGCCGAGGGCCACGGCGCCGGAAGAGACGAGGATCACTTCCTTGCCGCGCTGGCGCAGAGCGGCGATGTCGGCAGCCAGGGCGGCGAGCCATTCCCGGCGCGGGGCGCCGCCATCTGCCATCAGGGCAGAGCCGGTTTTCACGACAATGCGCCGGGCGCGGGAAAGGGTATCTGCGGTCATGATAGACGGCGATACACGGCCCGCGCGGCAAAGGCGAGAGGCCCCACCACGGCAAATTGACCCCTGGAATGACTTTCCAGAGGACATTTGCGGACAGACTTTACGTCAGATATTGCCAGGAACGGCCAATATGGGTCAGGCGCCGGTCGGATTTATGAACAGCGCGACCACGACGAACCCGATCACGACAAGGACCAGGGAAGCGGCCAGAATTTTCCACAGGCCGACACGTCTGCCCTGCGTGACCTCTGTGGGGGTCATATGCTGGCGGTGTTCGGCTTCTGCTTCTTGTTTTACTTCGTTTTGCATTTTGTGCTCCTTCTTGAGGAAGTGCGAATTGCTGTAATAACGCAATGCAGAGTGAATCGTTCCTTTATATCCTGAAGACAGGGCATGCACCGTAGCGAGAGCCCAGCCGAAAACACGAAAGAACATTCTCTTCAGACGAGAAGTTCCGTTTGAGGATAAATCAGATGACGGATATAAATGTGATGTGCAGATGGGCGGCGTAGCATGTCGGCCAGATGCAGACTTTGCCGCGCGGTTCAACTTTTTTCAGGTGGACGTGCGTCCAGTTTCCGTAGCGACTGAGGCAGATGTAGCGCCGTAGAGTCGGTGTATCGGCGAGCGTACCTGAAATGCATGGCTGTATTGACTTGATGAATTTCAGTTCATGTTATAAGGCGAAATCTGAGTTGGATTCGGCAGTGTCGAATGGCTTCTCCGGGCGCCTATCCCCCGGTCCTTTAATCTTCCTCGAACATGAAAAAAATGGGAATCGCCAACGCGGTTCGTGGAAGAATTTTAAGGTGCAATCGATTTGAATAATCTTCAAGAAATCTCCGCCAGCCCCGCAATCCCAATGAAGCTTTCTCGTGCCGGGCAAACACTCGTAGCGTTGCTCGAAAGCTGCGACGTCCAGATCGGAGGAGACCGGCCCTGGGACATTCGCGTTCACAATGACGCCGTATTTGACCGTGTGCTGTCTTCCGGAACTCTCGGATTAGGCGAAGCCTACATGGATGGATGGTGGGATTGCGAAGCACTCGACCAGCTGTTCTGCAAGCTTCTCAGATCAGATATCCAATCCAAACTGAAGCCGGATATTGCCTTCATCGGCAGCGTTCTAAGAGGCCGTCTGCTGAACAATCAGAGGTCCAAATATAAGGAAGTCGGCGAAGCGCACTATGATATAGGCAACGATCTGTATGAGCGCATGCTGGATCGCAGAACCATCTATTCCTGCGGATACTGGGCGCAAGCCAACAACCTCGATGATGCGCAGGAAGCCAAACTGGATCTGATCTGCCGGAAACTGGATTTCAAACCCGGCGAGCGTATTCTCGATATCGGTTCGGGCTGGGGCGGCTTCCTGAAATTCTCCGCTCAGCGCTATGGAGTCTCCGGCGTCGGCGTGACGATCTCAAAAGAGCAGGCCGCTTTTGCCAATGCCACCCGCGGCGACCTGCCCATCGAGACCAAGCTGATCGACTATATGAGCCTTGAGGGTCAGTTCGATAAAATCGTGTCGATCGGCATGTTTGAACATGTCGGTTACAAGAATTATCGGGCTTATTTGTCGAAAGTCCGGTCGCTTCTCAAGCCGGATGGAATGTTCCTGCTACATACAATCGGCGGAAACGAGACCGTTTCGCATGGTGACCCCTGGATGGAGAAGTATATCTTCCCGCATGGGATGTTGCCGTCTCCCAAGCAGATCACGTCTGCGGCCGAGGGCAATCTGGTGATTGAAGACTGGCACAATTTTGGCGCTGATTATGATCCGACGCTCATGGCGTGGCTGAAAAATTTTGATGCCGCCTGGCCGCATCTTTCTGCCAGTTATGATGAGCGCTTCCGGCGTATGTGGCGTTACTATCTGATGATGTGTGCCGCTCTGTTCCGCGCCAGACATTCCCAGCTCTGGCAGGTCGTATTCTCTGCCAAAGGCGTTGAAGGCGGATATCGCAGCGTCCGCTGATTCCGGCGGGAAGCGCTTTGTCTTCCTGACGCGAACGGGATAAATCATCGGGCGCCCCTGCATAGTTTGCAGGGGCGCCCGTTTTCGTTGACCCGGAGGCCGGAGCGTTTCAAGCTGGGCAAAACACCAGCAGAAACGGGGAAACGCCTTGAAACTTTACAATACGCCGATGCCGGCGCCAAACCCGCGCCGGGTGCGCATGTTCCTTGCCGAGAAGGGGGTCTCGATCCCCCTGGTGGAGGTCGCCCTGGTGAAGGGCGAGCATAAGAGTGCCGATCATGTGGCGCGCAACTCTCTGGGGCAGACGCCGGTGCTGGAGCTGGATGACGGGACCTGTATCAGCGAAACGGTGTCGATCTGCCGGTATCTGGAAAGCGTTTATCCTGAACCGAACCTTTTTGGATCAGACGGGCTGGAAGCGGCGCTGGTCGATATGTGGGTGCGGCGGGTGGAGTTTCAGCTGATGAGTCCTGCGGGGATGTTCTGGCGCCATGCCCATCCGTTCACGGCGAAGGTGGTGGTTCCTCAGTATTCGGAGTTTGGCGCGTCAAACCGCGCCCATTATGAACGCGCGCTGATGTGGCTTGACGGGGAATTGGCGGGACGGGAGTTCATTGCCGGCGCGCGGTTTACGGTGGCCGATATCTGCGCGCTGTCGACGGTGGATTTTGCCAGCTGGATCGGTCTTCCCGTGCCCGAAGAGGCCGGGCATGTGAAGGCCTGGCATGACCGGGTGAGCGCGCGGGCGAGCGCCACGGCCTGACGGGCGCCTGTCCGGGACCGTTTCCGCCAGCGCGTTTGGCCTCCGGCCCCGGGGGGGCGAAGGCGGGTGGGGCTGGGTTTGGGGGGGCGCCGGCGTTCAGGAGGTGTTGTGGCAGAAGCTTGTGTTGGTGAGGTTTGTCAGGTCCGCGATCAGGTCGCGGGCGGCGCCTTTGACGGCTTTGCCGAGGCGGGGGAGCGTCAGGGGGGCGGGAAGCGCGCGCTGGACGGCGCCGGGACGGGCCATTTCGCGGATGCGGCGGCGGGCCCAGCGCTCGGCCTCGCCGCGGGCGTTGTGAAAGGCGGCCTGCAGGGCGGCGAAGCGGCGGCAGAAGGCGCCAGAGGGGTCGCGCAGGGCGGGCGCAGGCATCGGCGGGGCAGGCGGAACAGGGGGCGCCCGCAGGATGTCGTCGGTCAGTATACGGATGCGAGGAAGCTGATCCTCGCGGAGATAGTCCGCCTCCGGAGGGGCGGCGACCTCTGTTTGGCCGCGCGGCGGGGGCTCGCTCATGCGGAAGCGCAGCGGCGTGTCGTTTGACGGCGCCGGAGGGCTGGGGCGGGGCTTTGCCGCGCGCGGGTCCGCGTTCGGGGCGGCGCGGGGCGGGACGGCGCGCAGGACCGGGACGGGCAGGTCTGCCGCGAGGATGAGGATGGCGCGGCGCAGCGCGATCTCGGCAGGGATGAGGGCGTGGCGGGTGATATGGCGGGCAAGGCTGGCGCTGAGCGGGAGGCCGCCGAGCCGGCCGAGAACGCCCTCGATGAAGATCAGCCTATCCAGGATGAACAGGCGCGCGCGCTCAAGCAGGGCGACGGTGGCGTCGCCGGCGAGGTCTTCATCCGTGGGCTGAGGGGCGGTATCCATGGCTGGAGGATAGCATGGCGTGCGCGGGGGTGGATAAGACAGGCGTTGTTTTGTGGGAGGGCGTTGATTTGGCGGGAGTTTTTGGAAGGTAGGGTGGGGGATAGGGCCTCAGCGTTGGAGGCCCTCACCTCCCACGTTCTTCGAGCGCGGGCCCTCCCTCTCCCGCAAGCAGGAGAGGGGTAAGGGGTTTTCCGCCTTGCCGGACGAGATCCCCGCCTTCGCGGGGATGAGCGGTGTTATATGAAGATTGGAATCAGACCGGGCTCCAGGGTTGGTCTGTGTCGGGATCTTCTTCGTCGTCGCCCTGGGGTTTGGCGGGCGCGCGGGGAAGGTCTTCGTTCTGGAAGCCGAGATGGCCGGCAATGGCGTAGAGGGCATCCTTGACGCCCGCGCCGGTGACGCCGGAGATGAGCAGGGGCTTGCCCTTATAGGCTTTCTTGAGCTGCTTCATCTGTTCCTTGACGAGTTCGGGCGTCAGGGCGTCGATCTTGTTGAGGGCGACGATTTCCGGGCGCTCGGCGAGTTCGGGATCATAGGCTTCCAGCTCTGAGCGGATGGTACGGTAGGCGCCGGCCGGATCATCCTGGGTACAGTCGATCAGATGCAGGAGGACCTTGCAGCGCTCGACATGGCCGAGGAAGCGGTGGCCGAGGCCTGCGCCTTCGGCTGCCCCTTCGATGAGGCCGGGGATATCGGCCAGGACAAAGCGGGTGGAGGTGCCCAGATCCACGACGCCGAGGCCGGGATGGAGGGTGGTGAACGGATAGTCGGCAATCTTCGGGTTGGCCGCTGTGGCGACCGAGAGGAAGGTGGATTTGCCCGCGTTGGGCAGGCCTACGAGGCCGGCATCTGCAATGAGTTTGAGGCGCAGCCAGAGCCAACGCTCCTCGCCTTCTTCACCGGGATTGGAGCGGCGGGGGGCCTGGTTGACCGAGGATTTGAAGCGCAGATTGCCCCAGCCGCCATTGCCGCCGGCGGCGAGCAGGACGCGCTGGCCGACCTCTGTGAGGTCTGCGATCATCGTTTCCTGATCTTCTTCATAGACCTGCGTGCCGACAGGGACTTTCAGCACGGCGTCGTCGCCGCGCGCGCCGGTGCGCTGCTTGCCCATCCCATGACCGCCGCGGGCAGCCTTGAAATGCTGCTGGTAGCGGAAATCGATCAGCGTGTTGAGGCCGTCGACGGCTTCGATCCAGACGTCGCCGCCGCGCCCGCCATCGCCGCCATCGGGGCCGCCATATTCGACGAACTTCTCGCGCCGGAACGAGACGCAGCCTGCGCCGCCGCCGCCGGAGCGGATATATACCTTGGCCTGATCGAGGAACTTCATGGGGTGGTCTTTATCCGTTTCAGGCGATGCGCGCCATCATGATGTGGTCAGCCGGCCGGCCGCGGCCCTTGGAGAACATCGGCCCGCGCCCGCAGGGCAGGAAGCCGAGCTTGCGCAGGACATTGCCCGAGGCCGGGTTGTCCGCGAAATAACCCGAGACGAGGGCGGCCGCCGCGCGGGTGTTCTGCAGCCAGCCGACGAGGCCGGCGCCCGCCTCGGTGCAGTAGCCCTTGCCCCAGAAGGGCGGGGTCATCCAGTAGCCGATATTGAAAGGATCATCGGTTCGCTGGCGGTTGGCAGAGATCAGCCCTGCCAGCGCGCCGGTGTCTTTCGAGACGATCGCGAAGATATGCCCGGTATCGTTCTGGCGCGCCGTGTCATGCGTCGCAAACCAGGCGAGGGTTTCGGCTTTGGACTGGGCGGGGGCTACGCTGGCAAGCATGAGGTAGATTCGCGGGTCGTTTACCGCCTCTGTCACCGGTCCCGCATCTCTGGGGGAGAGCCGGCGCAGGCCGAGCCGCTGTGTTTCTATTTCGATCGCTTCCGACATGGCCGCCTCCTATGTGCGGGGCCTGACGGGGGAGGGCAAATTAAAAGGGGGAGACAGTGGCCTGCCTCCCCCCGGAAACTGGTCGTCCTGTGTGCGACCCGGCCACCACTCTGACGTGCGGCCGGATGCTCCCCAGGCCGTTTACTCCGCGGCGTCCGCCATCGGTACGATATTTACGTAAATACGGCCGCCGGACTTGTGAGCGTACTCAACCTTGCCGCCTTTAAGCGCGAAGAGGGTGTGATCCTTGCCCATGCCGACGCCTTTGCCCGGCCACTTCACAGTGCCGCGCTGACGCACGAGGATGTTGCCCGGAGCGACGAGTTCGCCGCCATACTTCTTCACGCCGAGATATTTAGGGTTCGAATCGCGACCGTTGCGGGACGAACCACCTGATTTCTTATGAGCCATGGTCTGCTCCTGATCCTTTAGCGGAAGGCTTTCGCCTTATGCTTCCTTAGCGAGTTCTGCGGCCTGCTCAACCCAACCGTCCTTGGCAAAACGGCCAGCGAGGCTGAGCTCTTCTTCGAGCTTGGCAATGTCGTCGTCGGAGAGGGCGGCGATCTGAGCGAAGGTGGTGATGCCGGCGGCATTCAGCTTCTTCTCGAGGGCCGGGCCAATGCCGGTGATTTTCTTCAGGTTGTCGCCGCCAGCAGCGGTTTCTTCGGTCGCAGCCGTTTCAGCCTTCAGCGCGGTGTCAGCCTTGGGGGCCTCTTCCTTCTTCGCAGCGGCTTTTTTGGCAGGGGCCTTGCCGTCGGTGTTGATCGACGTGATCGTCACTTCCATCAGGTCCTGACGGTGGCCGATGGTGCGGCGGTAGGTCTGGCGCTGACGCTTCTTGCGGGTGATCAGCTTGGGGCCGCGCACTTCAGCGGCGACTTCGCCGGTGACCGTTGCGCCTGCAACCATGGGCGCGCCCACGGTAACACCGGCGCCTGCGCCAACCATGAGAACAGAGTCAAAAGTGACCGTCTCGCCGGCAGCAGCTGCCAGCCGCTCGATGACGATGGTATCGCCTTCGGCAACTTTGTACTGCTTGCCACCTGTTTTAATGACCGCGAACATGGGGCCAGTTCCTTCCGGAATAGTGAAAATATGTGAGGGCGCCGCACCAGAAGGCGCCGCGCCCGAAGATCGGGGGTAAACACCAAAGCGGACGGCCTGTCAAACCCCAACTTCACGCCGATTGCGGGAAAAGTGGGGGGATCTGCTGCTTATCTCATTTCAGGGCCGATGTGCAGCCCCCGGCCCGTGCCGGAGGCGGGCAGCGCGTCAGGATTTGACGCGAATGAGGCTGAGACCGGCGGCCACGGCAGCCGGGGGCGCGGGCTTGTCGCTGAACAGGCGAACCTGGTCGCGGCCGCCCCGTTTGGCCGCATAGAGGGCTTCATCGGCATTTCTCATCAGGGGGTAGAGATCGGCGCCAGGCCAGCCTGGCGCAACGCCGATGCTGACGCTGGGCTTCAGCCCGGGCGGGAGCATGCCCGACCAGTAGCCCCAGGGGCAGGCGCGCAGGGATTCGGCAAAGAGGCGCGCCGCCTGGATTTCGTGACCGGGCAGGAGCACGGCAAACTCTTCCCCCCCGATCCGGCCGGCAACCATGTCTTCGGACGTCATTGCCGCAATGTGGCGTCCGAAGAGGCCGATCACCGCGTCGCCGACCGAATGGCCGAACGTGTCGTTGATCTGCTTGAAATGGTCGAGATCGGCGATGATCAGGCAAACGGGCAGGCTGCGCCCCGCGCGGCTGCGTTTCAGCAGGGTCTCGGCCGCCGCCTCGAAGCCGGCCCGGTTGAGCAGGCCGGAGAGCTTGTCGCTGCGCGCCTCGCGCTGCAGCTGGCTGATCAGGTCCATTGCGATGGCGACCATCAGGGAGAGGGCAAAGGCCACCGAGATCAGCGGCTGGGTAAACTGAACGGTCGTCCAGTAGAGGGAATGCTGGAAATCGTTGCTGCTGCCCATGCCGCCGGTCAGCCACAGGATAACCACCGGGCGCAGGATGTAGTTGGCCGCAGCGAGCGCGGCGACGCCCATGAGCAGCTGGTCGGCCAGGTGTTTGCCGCGTACCGGGGCGACCCTGGCCACAATCATCAGCATCATGGAGCCCAGGGCGGCATTGGCCGCCAGCACGCGCCCGGCAACGCTGGGATCGACCAGCAGGAACCAGGTGTGGCCCGCCAACGCAAACAGGCTGGCCAGGACGAGCAACCTGTAGGAGGGCTTCATCCCGAAGCGCCCAAGCACGGCCATTGTCAGCAGCCAGCCGGCCGAAAGGAAGGCCAGATTGGACAACAGCCGTTCGGCGCGGCCGGGCAGCGGGGCGGCAATATACTGGAAGGCGACATCCTGAAGGAAAAACCCGATCGCGGTCAGCGCAAAGCCGGCCGCAGCCTGAAGAATGAAGGGTTTGTCGCGCTGGTTGAGCCACAGGAGCAGGAAGGCGGCCGCAAGAAGGGCGCCGATGCCGGGGTTCAGAAGCATGATGAAAATCTGGGAGTTCATCGGCGCGGGCAAGCAATCCTTGTTGTCCAGCCGACCTTTTGCGCACGCTTGGGATAAAGTGATCTTTAGCCGAAGCGGCAAATTTCATCGATTTCTACCATTGCCCGCCACCGGCGGGCGCCGCGCCGGACAAAAAGCTGCAGCCGCAAGGGCGGATTCACCAAACCGGCGCTTGCGCTTTTGCGCGCGCCGATATAGTCCACGCCCCTTCAAAGACCCCGGCGCGGAGAGGTGGCGGAGTGGTCGATCGCGTCGGTCTCGAAAACCGATATACTCGCAAGGGTATCGAGGGTTCGAATCCCTCCCTCTCCGCCAGCGTATCTTTACTACGCTGTAAAACTTTGTCCCCTTACCAGGAATATTGCAGTTTCAGCCAACGCCTCGACGGAGATGGTCGCAATGAGACTTATAAAGAAAATCGTCCACCCAGACGCTGAGGCCAAGACGGG
>JBKBRT010000046.1:0-16306 GCA_046291585.1 Hyphomonas sp. | reverse complement strand
CGCCAGTCGCGCGGCTCTGCCTGCGTCGAGGCGATCCCGTCCAGCCGGATTTCGCCCGTCTGCGGATCAAACAGGCGCAGCGCGAGCCGGAAAACCGTGGTCTTCCCCGCCCCGCTCGGCCCGACAAGGGCCACAAACTCTCCGGGCTTCACATCCAGAGAGAAATCCTCAAGCGCCGAGGTCGATCCCTCGCCATACCGGAAGGAGACGTTATCAAAGCAGAGCGCGCCCTGCCCTTTGGCCGGCAACGGCTTGGGATTGGTGGGCGCGGAGATGTCGGGCACCGCGCGCAGCACTTCGGCCGCCCGGTCGGCCGCCCCGGCGGCGCGCATGAACTCGCCATAGACTTCCGCCAGCATGCCAAAGCCCGATCCGGCATAAGCGGCATAAAGGACCATCGTGGCGAGGTCGCCAAAGCTCATCTCGCCGCTCGCCACCGCGCGCGCGCCCATCCAGAGCACGCTCGTGAACCCGCCGAACAGCAGCACGGAAACCAGCACGATCATGATCGCCCGCGCGCCCGTGCGGCGCATGGCGGCAGCAAAGGTCGCCTCGATCGCCCGCTGGAATACCGAAAGCTGCCCCGCTTCCCGGCCATAGGCCTGGACCAGCTCGATCGAGTCGAGGGTTTCGGCGGCTTCGGCGCCCGCGTCCGCAAGGCGCGATTGCGCCTGGTTCGACATCTTCCGGATGGTGCGCCCGATGATCATGATCGGCAGGATGGCCACCGGCAGCATCGCCAGAAGGGTCAGCCCCAGCTTCCAGTTGACCGCCAGCATCAACGCAAGCGCGCCGGTCGTGGTCATCAGGGTGCGGGCGGCCAGAGACGCTGAGGAGCCCAGGAAAGTTTCCAGAAGGGTGATATCCGCCGTCAGCCGGGAAACAGCTTCCCCCGATCGCATCTTGGCATGATAGGCCGGGGAAAGGCGCAGGAGGTGGGCATAGAGATCGCCGCGCAGATCGGCCGCGATGCGCTCTCCGAACCGGGAGACGAAGTAGAAGCGGATGGCCCCGAGCACGCCGGAACCGACGGCCGCAGCGAACACCCAGAGAAAGGCTTCGTCGATCAGCGCCTTCAGCAGCGCCGGGTCGGAACCCGCCCGCTGGCCGGCATCGGCAGCCCGGCCGAGCAGCATGGGAATGGCCAGGCTGAGCACAGCCGCCGCCACCAGAAACAGCAGGGCAACGGTAACCGTGATCCAGTGCCGGCGGGCATAGGGCCACAGCAGCGCCAGCGGCTTCAGGCTGCGCCCGCGGGGCCGCCCGATCGCCTCCCCGCCTTCCGGCAGGGTTGAGCGGCGATCTTCGATGATATCGGCGCTGGAATCGGCCATCCGCCTTGCGTTCCTCACTGTTGCGCCCGGCTGTTGCCGATTCCCTGTCAGCGCCCCTTGCGGCGCCCCGGCCTTTCCCTTATACGGCCGTCTTCGATTTCCGGCTGAGACATGCCAGCGCACCCCGGTGCGTCAACCCATTCCGAACCGCTTATGAGAGAGAGGCCCAGGCCATGAAAAAAGAAGGGCATCCCGACTATCACTTCATCACCGTGGTGATGACCGATGGCACCGAATACCAGACCCGCTCCACTTGGGGCAAAGAGGGCGACCGTATGGTCCTCGACATCGATCCCAAAGTGCACCCGGCCTGGACCGGCGGCGAGGGCAAGTCCCTGGACCGCGGCGGCCGCGTTTCGCGCTTCAAGGACAAGTTCAAAGGCTTCGTGTAAGGCAATTTGCCTAGGCACGATGTGTAGCGTGAAAAACCCCGGTCTCTGGCCGGGGTTTTTTCTTGGCGCAAGCGATCAGCGCCGGAGCTTCAACGCCAGCGCAATGAAAGGAACGGCCAGTTCCACCATTAGCCGGTTGATCGGCCCTTTTGCAAACTTCCGGAAATATCGTGCCAGGCTCTTCGCCTTGTGCGCCTGAACGGTGGCGGAAGCCACATCAGAGGTCGACGTGTAGTGCAGCGCGCCGGCGAGCGGCTGATAGATCACCGCGCCGCCCGCTTCGATGGCCCGGCGGCAGAGGTCAACATCCTCCACGTGCAGGAAATACGCCTCATCGAAACCGCCGAGCTGCTGAAAGTCGGCGCGCCGCATCATGAAGAACGCGCCCGAAATTGCGCCAACCTGCACAGGGCCATCAGGTTCCGGCGTGTTTTCCAGCGTCCAGGGAGACAAACCGAGCGCAACCGCCAGTGTAAGCGTGTTGCGCCGGGCGCCACGCTGTTCCTTGCCGTCGACGCCGAAGATGCGCCCGCCGGCAATCGCAGGCGCGCAAGCCCCCTCCAGCGCCGCTGCAAGCTGCCCGGCTGATCCGCGGCGGATGACACAATCGGGATTGATGACCAGCAGAAACTCCGCCGCTGCCTCCCTCGCCGCGCGATTGACCGCCGCGCCAAAGCCCGGATTGGCGAGCTGGATCAGGCTTGCCTTCCCTTCCGAAGTCGAAACAAAGGCTTTCAGCCAGGCCTGCACTTCTGGCGGATTTCCGTTGTCGGCGATCACGATCTCCGAAACGCCCGGATCGGCCTTCAGGGCATAGAGACATTCGGTCAGCCGGGGCCCGGTATGATAGCTGACCACCAGCGCCGCAACCCGGCCCGTCATGCCTGCGCCGCCGGCCGGTCAGTTTTGTGGAGCAGGATCAGCATGGCCGCCGACAGGGCAAGCCCGGACCAGAACGCTTCGTTCCACACGCTGTAGGAAAAACTGAAGATACTGAACGCGGCGCCCGCCATTCCCGCAATGGCGAGGCGGATCTCCGGGCGCAATTCAGATGGGCGCGGCAGCCGGAAGCCAATCACCGTGACGGCAAATGCCGCCAGCATGGCGCCTATGAATCCGGTCTCTGCCCATATCTGCAGGGGCATGTTGTGAGGATGGCCGGGGACAACGGGGTATTGCAGCCAGAAGTCAGGAAGCTGCTGGGCCCAGGCGGGATATTCAGCAAAGGTTTCGCGCCATGTCCGCGTCGCCATAAGGCCATGCCCGGTATAGGGCGCCTCGCCGATGCGGTTGACGACGACCTCCCAGGACCAGAACCGGGACCGGAACGAAGCCGGGAGCACGCTGTCGAGGCCCGTCATCAGCCTGATGAACTGGCTGATCAGGAAGGGCGCGGCGGCGATATACCCCGCGATCAGCCCAAACAGCCAACGATACCCGGTTCTGGGCAGGACGCGGATCAGAAGGATCGCGGCAATCATGCCGACAAGGGCAAACACCGCCGAATGATTGTCGATCATCAGGGCGGCAAAGAGGGTGAGCAGGACAAGGCCCGAGGCTGCCAGCAGGCCAAAACGGTCTCCCCGCGCGCCAAAGGCCGCCGCCAGAATCGGCAAAGCCACGGCAAAGCTGTTCATATTGCGGCTGATATTCTGGACGCCGTTCACGACGTCACTCGGATCCTCGCCATAAATCATCGCCAGCACGGGCTGCGCGACCAGCGCGGAGATAAAGACCAGCGCGCCCTGCAGAAGCAGCACGGCGTAGATCCAACGTTTTGTCCGCAGGCCCAGTTCAGATCGCAGCGCGGCGGCAATCGTCAGTAGGGCGAACAGAGCGGTCAGCACGACGATGAGGCTGCGGGCATCAATGGCAAAATTGCCGTCGATCAAGCTGCCACTGACAAGTTGGCGGGTGGCCGGTGACCAGGCTTCACTGAGGGCGGCCCAACCGACGAACGCGATGGCGAAGATCGCATAGAGCGGCGGCGGCAGGCGCGGGCGCGCCAGGAAGAGCGCCGCAATGCCGGTGAGACCAAGCAGCGGGGCAAATCCCAGAGTGCCCAGCACAGCCAGAAGCGGCCAGAGGAGGAGCAGTCCGGCAAAGACGGGTCCGTAAGCCATGGCGCTCACTCTGGCCGCTGATGGCGAGATTGTCATCGGCGCTTAGCTGCTTCGAGCCCGTCTGAGATCGGGCGCCAGCGCCTCAGCCCCGAGCGACACAAGCGCCTCGTCCAGCGAGAGGATCTGCTGGCCGTTCGAGCCGAGGCGCCGCAGCGCCAGCTTGCGCGCTTCGGCCTCGCGCGCGCCGACCACGGCAATCACGGGCACTTTCTGCATGGAGTGTTCGCGGACCTTGTAATTGATCGTCTCATTGCGCCTGTCGACCTCTACCCGAAGCCCTGCCTTGCGCAATTCGGCGGCGACCTCTTCGGCGTAGTCGCCCGCCACATCATCGGAAATCGCCGCGACGACGACCTGAACCGGCGCCAGCCAGATCGGGAAGGCCCCGGAAAATTCTTCGATCAGGATACCGATGAACCGCTCCATCGAGCCGAGGATCGCGCGGTGCAGCATGACGGGACGCTGCTTGGATCCGTCAGAAGCCGTATATTCAGCCCCCAGACGTTCCGGCAGCACATAATCGAGCTGGAGCGTGCCACACTGCCAGACCCGGCCGATAGCATCTGTCAGCTGGAATTCGAGCTTGGGCCCGTAGAAGGCGCCCTCCCCCGGCAGCAACTCACAGGGCAGGCCCGCAGCATCAACCGCAGCCTTGAGCCCGTTCTCGGCCCGGTCCCATGTCGCGTCATCGCCCGCGCGCACTTCGGGGCGTGTAGAGAGTTTCACGGTAACCTTCTCGAACCCGAAATCGCGATAGACGCTCTCCAGCAACCGGCAGAACTGGATGGATTCCTCGACAATCTGGTCTTCGCGGCAGAAGATGTGCGCGTCGTCCTGCGTGAACTGACGGACCCGCATGATGCCGTGAATGGCGCCATGCGGCTCGTTCCGGTGGCAGCATCCGAACTCGGCAAGGCGCAGCGGCAGGTCGCGATAGGATTTCTGGCCCGATTTGAAAACCTCGACATGCGCCGGGCAATTCATCGGCTTCAGCGCCATGAGCTTGGCATCTTCGGGCACGGAGATCTCCACGCCCTCATTGCCTTCGGGAATAAAGTCCGGCACGATGAACATGTTCTCGCGATACTTGCCCCAATGGCCGGATTTCTCCCACTGAACGGAGTCCATCAGCTGCGGCGTCTTGATTTCCTCATAGCCTGACGCGTCCAGGCGCCGGCGCATATACGCCTCGATCTGACGCCAGACCTGGAAGCCGTTCGGATGCCAGAAGACAGAGCCAGCGGCGGCCATGCCATCGAGGTGGAACAGGTCGAGCTGGGCGCCAAGTTTCCGGTGGTCGCGCTTCTCGGCTTCTTCCAGGCGCGTGAGGTGCTCTTTGAGATCCTTCTCATTGGCCCAGGCCGTTCCGTACATGCGCTGCAGCATCTCGTTGCGATGGTCGCCGCGCCAATAGGCGCCGGCGAGCTTCATCAGCTTGAACGCCTTGGGCAGCTTGCCAGTGGAAGGCAGGTGGGGGCCGCGGCAAAGGTCGAACCATTTGCCCTGACGATAGACCGTGATCTGTTCACCCGGCGGGATGATGTCGTCGATGATCTGCGCTTTGTATTCTTCGCCAAGCGCCTTGAACGTGCTGATCGCCTCGTCCTTGCCAAGCACTTCGCGGACAATGGGATAATCCGCGTCGACGATCTCCCGCATCTTGGCTTCGATCTTTTCGAAATCGTCCGTCGAGAAAGGCTCCTTGCGGGCGAAGTCATAATAGAAGCCGTCATCGATCACCGGACCAATCGTCACCTGCGTGTCCGGATAAAGCTCCTGCACGGCCTGGGCGAGCACGTGGGCGGCGTCGTGGCGGATCAGTTCCAGCCCTTCGGGATCCCGGTCTGTCACGATGGCAACGGTCGCGTTGCCTTCCAGCGGGCGGGCCAGGTCCCACATCTGTCCGTCCACCTTCGCCGCGAGGGCTTTCTTGGCGAGGGATTTGGAAATGGACTCGGCAACATCGAGCGGCGAGGCGCCATCAGCGTATTCGCGTTTGGAGCCGTCGGGCAGCGTGACTTGGATCATCTTGGTTCAATTTCTCTGGCGGGCCGCGGGTATGTCCCGGCGGTGGAATACAAAGGGACCGGCTTCAAGGGCTTCTTCAATGCTTCTGGCGCCGCAGTGATTAACGCGAGATTGCCGGAATGCCCACCTGTGTTTTCAGGGCCGGAGCGACGAGCTTTGAGGGTGCATGAACGGGGCGCAGAAAAGCGCCGCCTGGGGTGCGTCATGCACCCTGACGGGTTCGCCGGGTGAGGCCGGTGAGGAAAAGACCTGCGTTCATAAGGCCCATATGTCACGCCTCTGGCGGAGTTTCAACCAGGCCCCTTGGGCCCGATTTCCAGTCCCCATAACGCCAGGGCTGCCAGAACGGTACGTTTGGTTTTGCCTCGGGCGGCGGGTCAATGCCGTGACTGCCCCCCGGCCGGCAGCGAATGAAGCGGGCAAAGGCCATCCATCCGCCCGGCCACCAACCATGCCGGGCAACGCATTCGGCGCCGTATTCGCTGCACGTCGGAGAATGCTGACACCTGGCACCAAACAGCTGCAACGCCTGGCTCGGGCCATGCTTGTAGATGGCGAGCAACACATAAGCCGCTTTCCGGCGCAGGCCCATGTCAGGCCGCCGCCCGCGCAGCGAGCGCCGCCTCAATGGCTGCGACCGCTGCCTCAAAAGCCAGAAGGGTGGAGGCGTGGCGCGGCGGATAGTCGGCAACCGGCTCAAGGTGGCGCAGCTCCCAGAAGCGGCCTTCAGGGGGCACGCCTCCGTCTTTGAGCATGGCACTGAGCGCGTCGCGCGCGGCGCGGATTTCGCCAATGGTTGCGCCAACAGCGTTGGCCGACAGGATGGAGGCAGATGCCTGCCCGAGGGCGCACGCCTTGGGATCGACCGCGATTTCCATCACGGTGCTTCCGGCTTCATCCAGCTTGAGGGAGACCTGCACCGTCGACCCGCACACGCGGGAGACTTTGAGTGCGGCGCCCTCGGCGTCTGCCAGCACGCCGAGATACGCGATCTCGGCGGCCAGTTCCAGTATCCGGTTATGATAGAGTTCGCTCATGGATCCGTAGATGGCCCGGGAGGACTTTGGCGGCAAGGGGCCGCCCGCCCCCTTCCCGATCACACGGTCAGAAGGGCCAGAGCGCGATGAGCCGGGGCGTAAGCTTCATCACCAGGAGGATAGCCCCGCCAAACGCGCACCCGGCGAGCAGAAGGACAACCCCGTCCCGGGCCGTCAGCGCGAGGCCGAAGAGCAGGACCGTCAGGCTGGGCAGCAAAGGGCCAAGCGGCACAAGGCCCAGAGGATAGGTGATCAGCGCCGCACACACACAGATCAGGGCCACGATCTGAATGAAGGGCGGCTCGGTCAGGAAAGTGAGGCGGGGCTTTACCAGCGCATCGACCATATGGGCGTAGCGCTCAGAGGCCGCGACGCCTTTGACCAGATGATCACGCTTGAATTTGAACTCGGTCACCCCCTGAGGGAGCCAAGGATGCCTGAACCCGAAAACAACCTGCAGCGCAAAGACCAGGATCACCGTGGCAATAAACCAGTTCGCGCCGGGAATAATCGTCAGGGGGCTGACAGCGATAAAGCCGAGCAACAGGAACACCGGGCCATGCGCCCGGCGGCCAATGGCCTGCAGCAGTTCATGAACGGTAACATCTTCGCCTTCGGTGTTGAGCACCAGCGATCGCATCATCGTGCGCAGGTTGGTGACCGGGACATCCGTGCCGTTTCGGTTCATGGCGTTGCTGTCTCCTCCCCTTCAGACGGCGCGCCGTATCGCGCAATCCGGGAGCGGACCTCAAGGCGATCATCCCGGGTAATGATATACATCCGGTCAAACTCGGCCGCCTCATCAATGGACGAGCCGGGATCCGCGCCGATCTGCGCGGCGAGCTCGCCGGTGGTGTTGGAATGCCCGACCACCAGCTTCACACCGGGCGAGGCGGTCAGCCGGGCTGCAAATGCCGAAAGGTCGGAAGAGTCATACGTGGCGACGGGAAGCCCGAGGGCCTCCGCCAGAGGATGCGCGGTTTGCTCGGTGCGCCGCGTTGCGGTCGACCAGATTTCTGTAACGCCTTCGGAAGACAGACGGTCTGCCAGGGCTTGGGCGCGCGCTTCGCCCGCCGGTGTCAGCTCAGGATCGGCGCCGGCTTCTTTCTCTGCATGACGCACCAGGAAAATCCGGGTCACGGCTGCCCCGTCCCCTTCGTTTGCAACAGGCGACACGCAGGCCGCAATGAGGCCCACGGCAAGAAGGCCCAGAAATCTGCGCCGGATCAGATGCGCCGCCATGTACTGCCTGCCGGACCGTCCATGATTTCGACCCCTTCTTCGGCCAGAACCTTGCGGATGCGGTCTGCCTCAGCCCAGTCCTTCCCGGCGCGGGCATCGACCCGGGCCTGCACGAGCGCCTCGATCCGGGAATTCTCATCCATGTCGGCGCCCTGCTCCCATTCTTTGGGGGTTTTGGTCAGGAGACCAAGCAGATTTCCCGCAGCCAGAAGGTTCGCCCGGGCATTGGCCATGGCGGCCCCGTCCTTGAGATCGGCCGCCGTGTTGGCCTCGCTCGCAATGCGCGACAGCTCGGCCAGCGCGTCCGGCGTTCCCAGGTCATCCTCGAGCGCGCGGGCAACGCCCGTATCGCGCGCCTCCCCGCCATCGGCGTCCCAGACGCGGCGCAGCGCGCCATAGATCCGGTCGAGCGTGGTCTTGGCCTGTTTCAGCAGGTCTTCGGTCCAGTCGAGCTGGGCGCGGTAATGTGCGGTCAGCAAGGCAAAGCGCAGGACTTCACCGGGCCAGGCCTTCAGCAGGTCATGCACCGTCACGACATTGCCGAGCGATTTCGACATCTTCTCCCCGCCCATGTCGAGAAAGCCGTTATGCATCCAGTAGCGGGCAAGCTCTTCGCCATGCGCGCATTCAGATTGGGCGATTTCGTTTTCATGATGGGGGAAGGTCAGGTCCACGCCGCCGCCATGAATGTCGATTGTGCGGCCCAGATGTTTGGCGGCCATGGCCGAGCATTCGATATGCCAGCCGGGGCGGCCCCTTCCCCAGGGACTGTCCCAGATGGCGTCTTCAGGCTCGCCGGGCTTGGCAAACTTCCAGAGCGCAAAATCGGCCGGGTTGCGCTTGTCTTCATCCACAGCCACGCGGGCGCCAGCTTCATTGTCTTCAGGCTTGCGGCCCGAGAGGCGTCCATAATCGGGCATGGACGGCACGGAGAACCACACGCCGGTTTGCCCGACATAGGCATATTTCGTGCGCACCAGCTTTTCGATGATGTCGATCATTTCGGGCACATGGGCTGTCGCCCAGGGCTCGATGGTCGGCGGGATAACGTTCAGAGCCTGCACATCGGCATTGTAGATGGCGGCGTATTTCTGCGTGATGGCCGAAATGGGCTCGCCGCTGGCGAGACTGGCGGCGATGATCTTGTCTTCGATATCGGTGATGTTGCGGGCATAAACCACGGCATGGTCCCCATACCTGGCCATTAGGACGCGCCGCAGCACATCAAACACCACCGGCGGGCGGGCGTTGCCGATATGGGCATAGTTATAAACGGTCGGGCCGCAGACATACATCGTGATCCGCTTCGGGTCCTGGGGCTCGAAGACGCGCTTCTTGCGCGCGGCAGTGTCATAAATGCGGAGGGTCATCGTATCTCTTGGATCGGGAATGTCGGGAAATCAGCCCGCAGGCTCTTCAAGGGTTCGGGCAGCCCTATGGCCCGTTGCCGGCTCAGCAGCAACAGAAACGGCAGGATGAAGGTGCAAAAGCGGTTCTCGACATGGGGGCTGACTATCACTTTCCGCTGGGAAAGCCAAGAAATCCGTGATCCAGGCGTCAGGTTTCCCCGTAGATAGCGCTGGAAACAAAGTGCCGCCAGGCCTATGTATCCTCTCATCGCCCTGAGGGTATCAACTCCGGGCGGGCGTTAAGTCCGGGCAAGAGGGCGTTACAGACCCTCAAGAGATGCCCCGGCTCGACCCCCGTCCCTCAGTGAAGGACTTTTCTTTGGCTATGGACGCCGTTACTCCGAAAAAAGACATTCCACGCCCGGATTCCGTGCGCCGCCCCTCCCAGCAAGAGGCTGAAGAAGCCGTGCGCACGCTCATCGCGTGGGCGGGGGATGATCCGGCCCGGGAGGGCCTGATCGATACGCCCAAACGCGTCGTCAACGCTTATAAAGAGTGGTTTGAAGGCTATGGCGAAGACCCGGTGAAATATCTGAGCCGGACCTTCGAGGATGTGCAGGGCTATGACGATATCGTCATGCTGCGCAATATCGAAGTCGAGAGCCATTGCGAACACCACATGGCCCCGTTCATCGGCAAGGCCTTCGTGGCGTATAAACCCTCTGCGGCAGTCGTCGGCATCTCGAAACTCGCCCGCGTGGTCGAGATTTTTGCCAAGCGCCTGCAGACGCAGGAAACGATGACCGCGCAGATCTGCGATGCGATCACCGAGAGCCTTGCCCCCATGGGCACCGCCGTCTTCATCGAAGCCGAGCATCAGTGCATGTCCACTCGCGGCGTCCACCACAAGCACGTCACCACGATCACGACGCAGTTTACCGGCGTCTTCAAATCCGATGCCGACCTGCGCAATCGCTTCCTGAATATGTGTAACCAGACGGTCTGATTGTTTCAGTGCCGGATCAATTGCGAAACGCCCTGCCTTGCGGCAGGGCGTTTTGTTTTGGGCGCAGCAAAAGAGGACCGATATCTGTCCGCTTGCGGATTTTAAGCCGCTTGCTTCTGCAGCCAGGCGGTAATGTCGGCCACCACCTTGTCCGTTCCCGGCTCATCGACGATCCAATGAGCGTTCCGGGGATATTCAATGAAGTCCCCGGGCACAGGACTCGCGGCATACTTGGCCGCAACTTTGCGCACAGCCTTCGCAAGCGTGGCACGATCACGGGAAGCCGCAATCGTCAGGGTGGGGATGGTTATCCGGGCTTCATCAATCGCAATGCCGTCTGTGATGTCGCCATAGACCTTGCCGGAGTCATAGAGCGCGCCGGCGTAGATTTCCTCATGTCGCGCCTTGGGTACGCAATTCAGAACGCCATAGCTGAAACCGGTTTTCCAGACTTTGTGCGCCTTCTTCCGGTCCTGCGAGAGGATAACGTTGAAAAAGGTCCAGACCACGGAAAGGCCGATCACGGTGCAGCCTTTGGGCTGGGCGGGGGTGAGGAAAATCGCCTTGGACACATCGCCGCTTTCCGCCAGCGCCTGCGCAATCAGACCGCCCATGGAATGTCCGATGACGGCAGGTTTGGCGCCGGTCTCCGCAGCGATACGGCGGGCCTCGGCCTGCATGGCGTCGATATAATCCTGCAGCCCGAGATCGGAGAGGCTTGCGGGCGGGTTTTCCCGGACGCGCTGATCGGGAAACAGGGTCGGCGCATGGCAGGTCCAGCCGGCCGCCTCAAACATCGGCTTCATCCTGTCCCAGGCTGAGCCGTCACAGCCCACCCCGTGGATCATCAGAAGATCGCCCATTGTCCCTGCCCCCTTCCCTGATCAGCCCTGAGGGACGCGCGCCGGAAGCACCGGCTCTGTCCATCCCCGGAAACGCTTGGCCACGTCCAGATAGACCGGCCGCTTGAACGGCACGATCAGGTCGGGCGTTTCGTCCAGCCTTGCCCAGCGCCAGGCGTCGAACTCGGGCGTGTGCCGGTCAAGACGCACATCGCTGTCAGATCCTTTGAAGCGGAAAGCGAACCATTTCTGCCGCTGGCCCAGAAATGGCCCGGGCATGCGCTTCTTCAGATCTGGCGGAAAATCATAATAAAGCCAGTCACTTGTCTCTTCGAGCACATCTACCAGCTTCGCAGGGACACCGATTTCTTCCTCCAGCTCCCGCAGCGCGCCCGTCAGAGGGTCTTCGCCCGGATCAACGCCGCCCTGTGGCATCTGCCACTGGAAAGGGCCGCGCCCGTTGATCCGCCGGCCAATGAACACATGCCCCGCCTTGGAGAACATGGCGAGGCCGACATTGGCGCGATAAAGCTGGGGATCGAGTTTTGGCTGGGTCACCCGCCGGTTTTTAGACCAGCCTTGGCCGGGCTTCCAGTGCGAAGCTCGCGCCGTTCAGCCAAAGGTGCAGGAGCGGGGGGCGCCGCATCGGGCACGAGCGCCGAAACGGGCGCCAGAACCAGACCCTTCTCTTCAAGTGTGTCGATCCAGACGGATGCAGCCTCGACTGTCACCGGGAAGGCAAAGCCAGCTCCGATGGCGCCGCCATGCTTCCGGGCGAGGATCTCCAGCTCCATCAGCTCGGCCGCAATATCCTGGGGTGACTGCCGGGTATCTATCGGACCGGCGGCACGGGCAAAGCGCAGACCTTTGGAATCGGCGACCTTTCCAAAGAACGCCTTTTGCACGCTGCCATCATCGATAAACGCCAGGCCACGCTCGGCCAGCACGCCAAAGACCGGCTCGACCGAGGCGACATCCGCGCCGAACTTGGCGCCCTGATAATTGATGACGCCATAATATCCGCTGGCGCGCTTCAGAACCTGATTGAGCTTGGCAAGGTTTGCCTTCTGATCACCGTCGGCAATCAGCGTGTCAGGATGCATGCGCATCCGGCCATACTCATAGGCTTCCATCGGCACTTCGATCAGCACTTCATGCCCGTCATCGCGCGCTGTCTTGATCCAATAGTCGAGGCGATTGGCATCAGGCGCAAAGGACAAGGTGACGTCGGCAGGCAGCGCATCAATGGCAAGCTTTGTCTGGGTCGAATTGATGCCCAGACCGCCAATCACCAGCGCGACAATGGGGCGGCCTTCCGGGTTGGAAAACGGGCGGGCATAAACATCTGCCGGTGCCTTGCTGGCCGGCTTGGTCACTTTTTCAGCCGCGTTCAGTGTCAGCGTCGCGCTCCCCTGAGCCGCGCCCGCCGGCGCCCCGGACGAGACCTGACCAAAAGACTGGCCGGGCTGCACAAGACGGCCATTGATACGGATGCCCGCAGCAGGGGCAACGGCCGGGCCGCCCTGCCCGCCTGTGATGTCGATGCGCATGCCATCGCCATCAAGCTCAGTGTAGGCGATATCGACGGGGCCGGTGGCGGGATATTCGGCCGGTACATAATCTTCGTCATAGTCAGCTCTCTGCAGCGCAGCGAACTGACCCACCGTCTCGTTGGCATCGGTCCCGAAGAGCGCAACGGTCTGACGGGGACCCGCAATGGTCGGATCTGCGGTGACATGGATGCCGGCCCCCAGCGCGACGGCGAGACTGCCAAACAGGCCAAGGCTCATGCCGGCATGCATCAGACCGGTCTTCAGCGGCGACGGCTCAGACTGCCGATAACCCATGTAGCGACCTCGTTAACATCCATTGGCTGCGGGAAAGCAGCGTTCAGGATCACCCCACGGGGTTAACAGGAGGCAAACAGATACTTACCGGCGCGAAAGGAATTGCGCCTTTAAGCAGTGGAATTCGTTAACCGGCTTTATCTTCCTGCATGGCAAGACGTGATCCGGATGCCCGGCCCTCCTGCAAAAGCTCGATTGCGCGCTCGAGCTGGAAATCTTCGCCTTCATAACCTTCCGGTGGCTGCTCGTCCGGCATGCGGAGTTTGGCCCGCTCGGTTCCGGATTCGTTGGCCAGGGCATGCGGCAGATCGGCTTCCGAAAAGCGCTGGATGCGGGCCAGTTCTTCCTCGGTGAGGCGGCCTTGGGTGATCATGACGTCAGGCTCAATGCCGAGCGCCTGGATGGAGCGGCCGGCCGGGGTGTAATAGCGCGCCGTGGTCAGACGGATAGCCCCGCGATCTGCGCCAAGCGGGATCACCGACTGGACAGAGCCTTTGCCAAAGCTGGTCGTGCCAACCACCAAAGCGCGGTCACGGTCCTGAAGGGCGCCCGCGACGATCTCCGACGCCGAGGCAGAACCGCCATTGATCAGGACGACCAGAGGCACGCCCTTGAACACTTCGGCCTTGGTAGCGTTGCGGCGCTCCACATCGATGGGACGGCGCCCCTGTGTCGAGACAACCTCTCCGCCCGACAGGAAGAAGTCGGAAACCTTGACCGCTTCATCTAGCAGGCCGCCGCCATTATTGCGCAGGTCCAGGACGATACCATTCGGGCGGGGGCCGATCTCGCGATTGATCCCTTCCACGGCCTGCTCCAGCAGGGCGCTCGTGCGCTCATTGAAGGTCGACACGCGGATATAGGCGATATTGTTGGCCTCTTTCTTCCAGGTGACGGACTTCTGCTGCACCACATCCCGCACCAGCGTCACCGGGAAAGGATCAACGCCCTGACGCAGGATCGTGATCTCGATTTCCGTGCCTTTTTCGCCGCGCATTTCCTTGACGGCGTCGTTCAGCGTCTGGCCGATGATGGGCTTGCCATTGATGGCGGTGATAAAGTCTCCCGGCTGGATGCCGGCGCGCGCGGCAGGCGTGTCGTCGATCGGAGAGATGACCTTCACAAAGCCGTCTTCCATCGTCACTTCAATGCCGAGGCCGCCATACTCGCCTGATGTCTGGACCTGCAGGGAGCGGAAATCTTCCGGGTCCATATAGCTGGAATGGGGATCAAGAGAGGTGAGCATGCCATTGATGGCCGATTCCATCGCTTCGCGCTCATCAATCGGAACCACATAGTCCCGCTGGGCGCGCGCAAAGATTTCGGCGAACAGTTCAATCTGCTGATAGGTTGCGACGCGGGGATCTACCGGCGGCGGCGCCTGGTCCTGCCCCTGTGGCCAGGCCATCGCCGCGAAGCCGACCGCGAGTGCCCCCAGAACTCCACCCAAGGCTGTTCCGGTCAGCAATGAACGCATATTCCACTCCATCATCATCCTCACACGGCGGATCAGCCGCCACGCGACAACCACTCTGCAGGATTAAGCACCCTGTCGCCAAGCCTTAATTCCAGCGTAAGCTCAGGGGGCGGCTCGGTACGATCGGGCATCAACCCAACCGGCTCTGCGGCTGTCACGGCCTGTCCTTCGGATACATAAATCCGGCTCATGCCGGTGAGAATAACATGGTAGCCGTCACTTGTGCGAAGAATCAGCATCGACCCATAGCTCCGGAAGGGCCGGGCATATTCGACGATGCCGCCAACAGGGGCGACGACCTGAGCTTCAGCGCGGGTTTCAAAACTCACCCATTCTGCAATGCTGCCTCCAGAGAGCTTGTCGCCAAAGCGGTTGCGGATATCGCCTGAAACCGGCTGCACGAGCCCGCCCAGGGCAGATTTGCCGAGCGGCCGGGCGGCGGTTTTGGCAGGCGCAGCCTTGCCGGGAGCGGCGGCTTTGGGCGCCGGTTTGAGGACGGCAAGCTGCGGGCGCTGCTTCGGCTTTGTGCCGGGAGCGGCCGGGGCGTTGGACTCCAGCGCCGAGAGGAGCTCGCGCAGCGTATCAGCCTCTCGGCCGAGCTTCTGCGCCCGGGTCTTGAGCGCGGTCACATCGCCCGAGAGCCCTTCATATTGAAGGCGTTTGGCGGCGGCCAGGCGCTCAATCTCTTCTTTTTTCAAGGCAATGGTTGCCTCTGCCGCATCGAGGCGCGCCTGCTCCGTGCGGATCTGGTCTTCCAGCTTGTTGAGGGCGGCAATCTCGCCGGATATGTGTTCGGCCCGGGCGTTGAGTTCCGGCAGGGTCGCCTGCATCAGCAGCGCGCGCCGGATGGCGGTGCCAGACTGGCCCGGAGACACAACCAGCGCGGGCGGGCGGCGCCGGTTTGCCGCAGCCAGGGCGGCGATCAGATCTTCGTAAGTCTCTTCGTTTTCAAGGAGTTGAGTGGCAGCGCGTTCGCGTTCGACCGACAAGTCGATCAGGGCCTTTTCGGCGGAGACGGCCTGCTGCTCCCGCCGGAGGGCTTCGGCAGCAGCGGCGAGGAGATCCTGGTCCAATGACTGGAGGTCCTGGGCCGTGCTTTGGCCAGTCGATTGAAGTTGTTCAAGTTTCTGCTCTGCGGCGCGCTTTTCCTTTTCCAGCGCCTCCAGATCCTGCCGCGTATAGGTGTCAGGCCCCGCAGCCGTAAGGGCGAGCGCCAGGCAAGAAAGCACCAGAGGGCGGAAAAATCGCATGGCCGGAAAATGCGCCATCAGGCGTCACTTTGGCGTTAATCATGAGACAATCGGCGGCCAGCGCCCGCCAAAATCGCGTCAAGCGACGACACTTCCTGGCCAATAAGGGACAAAAAGAGGACAAATCCGGACACTTCAAACGCCGGATGGGTCAGCAGCAGATGCCGGATGACATCCAGCGCCGCCAAGGCCAGCGCTTCAGGCGCCTCCGGCAGTTCGACGCCGAGCCCATGCACGGCCGCGTTCCGCATCGCCATGAGATCCTCCACGGCGCGGACCTGCGCGCCGGTAAGGTCCAGCCGCTCGGGCGCGTTGAGATACTCCGAGGAACGCGCCCGGCGCAGCAGCAGGCCGACCGGCGCAATCCGCCCCGGCTGAG
>JBKBRT010000255.1:0-3477 GCA_046291585.1 Hyphomonas sp. | reverse complement strand
AGCGTGGAGAAGGGCACGCCGAGCTGGCCGGTGACGGCGACGGCAGAGGCCTCGGCATGCTGCAGGCCGATGAAGAGGAGCGCGAAATGCACGCTGCCGATCATGATCGAGACGAAGAAAAGCGTGCGCAGGTTGGGCGGGCGCGGGAAGAGGAACGGCACGAGGCAGACCGCCACGCCCAGGAAACGCAGCGCGGCAAAGAAGATCGGCGGAATGGCCATATCGGCCACGGCCCAGCGCGTGACGACCAGATTGAGCCCCCAGACGAGGCAGACAGCGCAGAGCAGAATGAAGTCACGTATGGCCATGATCGGGCAGGCCCTATCAGGGTTTTGTGACAAAGGGCAGGGGGCGCGTCGGGGTAGGCCGGCAGGGGAGCTATGCGGGACGTGCGGGCAGTGTGCCGGGTGGAGAGGTGCCCCACCCCATCCCTCTCCGTAGTCATGGGGAGGGGGCCTGTTGCTCTTTGGGGAGAGGGCGGACTGTTAGTTGCCGAGCCGGTTTACCGGCAGGCGCAGGTAGGTCTGGCCGTCGGATTCCGGGGGTGGGAGGGTGCCGGCGCGGATGTTGACTTGCAGGGAGGGGAGGATCAGGCGCGGGGCGCTGAGGGTTTTGTCGCGGGTCTGGCGCATTTCGACGAAGGCGTCTTCGGAAACGCCGTCATGGACATGGACGTTTTCGGCGCGGTGCTGGGCGACGGTGGCTTCCCAGGCATGGGTTTTGCGGCCTTCGGGAAGATAGTCATGGCCAGTGAAGATGCGGGTTTCGGGCGGCAGGGCGAGGAGCTTGCGGATCGAATTATAGAGCGCGTGGGCGTTGCCGCCGGGAAAGTCTGCGCGGGCGGTGCCATAATCGGGCATGAAGACGGTATCGCCGACGAAGGCGGCGTCGCCGATCAGATAGGTGAGGCAGGCGGCGGTGTGGCCCGGCGTGTGTAGTACACGGATGGTTTCGTTCCCCAGCGGGATTTCATCGCCCTCATTGAAGAGGGCATCGAACACCGTTTCGTCCGGCGTGTCGCTGGTGGGGCCAAACATCGGGCGGAAGATTTTCTGAACATCGGTGATGTGGGCGCCGATGCCGACCTTCGCACCGGTTTTCTGGCGGACATAGTCAGCCGCCGAGAGATGATCTGCGTGGGCGTGGGTGTCGAGCGCCCAGAGGATTTTCAGGCCTTCGGCCTCTGCCGCGGCGAGGACTTCATCGGCAGACTCTGTGGAGAGGCGGGCGGGGGCGGGATCAAAATCCAGCACCGGATCGATGATGACGGCTTCGCGGGTGGCCGCGTCCCAGACCAGATAGGTGACCGTGTTGGTGGCGGTGTCGAAGAAGGCTCTGATGGTGGGCATGTCCGGTTTCCTCTTTGGCGGTCGTCTCTTATCTGCGATAATCCTGATATATGAAGTGTTGCTAATTTAGCAAGTTCTCATATATTTGCGTTCAGTCTGCCGCGCAGGACCATAGGCGCAAACAGGCAGGGGAGCGCGACGGCGATGGAACTTGAACCTTTTGTCATTGTTGCTGCGCTGCTCAGCGGGGCGGTGGTTGGGCTGTTTCTCGGCACGTTCGGCGGCGGGGGCTCTGTGCTGGCTGCGCCGCTGCTGATCTATGCCGTCGGCGTCAAAGATCCGCATATGGCGATTGGCACCTCCGCGGCGGCGGTGGCGGCGATTGCGGCGGTGAGCCTGATCGGCCACTGGCGGGCCAAGCGGGTGAAATGGCCGTGCGCCGGCGCCTTTGCGCTGGCGGGGATTGCCGGCTCCATCGGGGGCTCGCAGCTCGCCTTGCGGGTCGATGGCACCTGGCTGCTGCTCGCTTTTGCGGTCGCGATGGCTGCGATTGGCCTCTCGATGTTTCGCCGCCCGAAGGGGCTGGGCGATCCGGATGTGCATATTTCTGCCGCGATCATGGCGCGCATTCTGCCGCTGGGCCTTCTCACCGGGCTGGCGGCGGGCTTTTTCGGGATTGGCGGCGGCTTTCTGATCGTGCCCGGCCTGATGATGGCGACGGGCATGACGCTGTCGAATGCGATGGCCTCCTCGCTCGTTTCCGTGGCGCTGTTCGGGGCGACGACCTCTGCCAATTATGCCTTTGCCGGGCATGTGGACTTGCCGCTTGTGGGCCTTCTGCTGGCGGGCGGCGCGATTGGCGGCGTGGCCGGCGTGCAGGTGGCCCGGACGCTGGCGGGGCGCACGGCGCTCGCCCGGAAGGGCTTTGCGGCGATGATTGTGGGGGTGGCAGGCTATGTCGGCTGGAACGCCGTGCTTGGAATTGCCGCAACCTCCTGATTTCCGGTGCGTTAACTAAATACAGCGGGCCTGTGAAAGGTTGCTAAATCCGCTGCAAAGCGCTGATATAACGGCAGGCAGGATTATGTTGGCATGGGCCGCGTGGCCCGCGCAGGGAGATGTTTCATGGGCTTGATCTGGTGGATTTTGCCGTCGATTGCCGGGGTCATCGGGCTCATCCTCCTGTTTGCAGGATTCGGAAAACTGGCAAATCTCAAGCCGTTTGCCGGCGTGACGCGCCTTGCCTTCGGCAGCGCCTTTGTCGGCCTGGCCGGGATGGTGGCCTTCATGGGCCTCAACATCCAGACCTATAAGCGCCTGACTTATGAGCGCCCGGTCGCGGTCGTCAGATTTGCCGCCGTGCCGGATCAGGCCGACGCCTTCACGGCAGACGTGATATTTTCAGACGGGACGCGGCTGTTGCAGGCCGATGGCACGCCGCCGGTGTTCCGCGGAAATGAATGGCAGATCGGCGCGCGCGTGATCAAGTTCAAACCGATGGCGAACATTCTGGGCTATGATTCAATGTACCGGATCGAGCATATGCGGTCGGTCAATGCCATGCAGTTTTCCTCTGATGCCGTCACCGAGGGCAAGATTGATGGCATACGGATTGTCACCGAGGAGCCCGGCATCGACATCTCCAAGCTGGCAGACACCTATGGATCGCGCTTTGGCATCGACGCCGAATATGGCTCGGCGACCTATCAGCCGATGGGCGACGGGTTTGAGTTTGAAGTGTCGATTACGCAGGACGCCCTGATCGCGCGGCCGACAGCGGCGACGCGGACGTTGATCCAGTCCAGTTCATATCCCGGTTTCATTCCTTCGCGGCAGGGCAACTGATGAACCCCTGGGAGCGGTATGTAGTTCCTCACCTGGTTTCGTGCGCCTGCTCGACGCGGCCGATCATGAAACAGCGGGAGAAGGTTGTTCCGAAAGCGGACGGTGTCGTTCTGGAGCTTGGCTGCGGATCGGGCACCAATTTTGCCATGTATGACGGGGCGAAGGTCGATCACCTCTATGCGCTGGAGCCGGCGCCGGGGATGATCGTCAAGGCGCGCCGCACAGCGAGCGAGCTGGGCATCGGCAAGAGCATTGATTTCCTCGAGACGGGCGCTGAAGCCATTCCGCTGGCGAACAATTCTGTCGATACGGCGGTGATTACCTTTGTTCTGTGCACGATCCC
>JBKBRT010000254.1:0-3482 GCA_046291585.1 Hyphomonas sp. | reverse complement strand
GCAGAGTGGAAAGAGGTGATCCCGCATCGTCCGGGTACGCTGATCATGGGCATCACGGCGCAAGAGGATTATCTCACGATCATGGAGCGCGAGGAGGGCCTGCCCCGGATTGTCATCCAGGCGCGCGCCGATGGCGCCTCCCATTCGATCAGCTTTGAAGAGGCCGCCTATGAGCTCGGCCTTGAGGGCGGCTATGATTACAAGACGCCGATCCTGCGGTTTGATTATGCTTCGCCCGCAACGCCGGACCAGGTGTTCGACTATAATCTGATCACGCGCGAGAAAACCCTGCGCAAGACACGCGAAGTCCCCTCCGGCCATGACGCAGCCGATTATGTGGTGGAGCGGATCATGGCGCCATCCTGGGACGGGGCAGAGGTTCCGGTGACGCTGCTGCGCCACAAGGATACGCCGATTGATGGCACCGCGCCGCTGCTTCTGTACGGCTACGGATCTTATGGCATGTCGATGCCGGCAGATTTCCGCACCGGGCGGCTCAGCCTCGTGGATCGCGGATTTGTCTACGCCATCGCGCATATCCGCGGCGGCATGGAGAAGGGATACCAATGGTATCTTGACGGCAAGCTGGACAAGAAAACCAATACCTTCAAGGACTTTGTGGCGGCGGGCGAATTCCTCGTGGCGCAGGGCTATGGCGCCCGGGGGCGCGTGGTGGCGCATGGCGGGTCGGCCGGCGGCCTGCTGATGGGCGCCGCTGTCAACATGGATCCGGACCTCTTCGGCGGCATCATCGCGGCGGTTCCCTTCGTCGACGTGCTCAACACGATGTCGGACGAGAGCCTGCCGCTGACCCCGCCGGAATGGCCCGAATGGGGTAATCCGCTGACGGATGAAGCCGCCTATGACGCGATCCTGGAATACAGCCCGTATGACCAGGTTGCCAACAAGCCTTATCCCGCGATGCTGATCACAGGCGGCGTTACCGATCCGCGCGTCACCTATTGGGAACCGGCCAAATGGGCCGCGAAACTGCGCCATGAAGCGCCTGAAGCCGGGCCTTACTTCCTGCGCATCAACATGGATGCCGGGCATGGCGGCGCGTCGGGCCGGTTTGAGGGGCTGAAGGAAGTCGCGATTGAATATGCTTTCGCATTGGCGGCGGTGGGCGAGGTGGATTACCTCAAGATCGATCGCGGAGAGTAGGGCGCTTGCTCTACTGTCTCGACTGCGAATTCAACGGATTTGGCGGTGAGCTGATCAGTCTGGCCCTCTCGGGCGAGGCGGGTGAGCTTTACCTCTGCCGTCCGCATGCAGAGCTTGACGGGCTGGATCTCCACCCCTGGGTCGAGGAGCATGTTCTGGCGATCCTGGAGGTCCGGGACGCGCGCCCGGTGGTGCTTCCGCTCAGCGATTTCGGCCGGGCGATCCAGGCGTTCCTGGCGGATGATCCGGAGCCCTGCGTGATTGCCGACTGGCCCGAAGACCTGATGCATCTGATGCAGTGCCTGATCATTTCGCCCGGACAGATGGTCCGGATACCGGATCTGTCGCTGAAGCTCATGCAGGTGTCTGCCTGGCCGACCGATATACACGGCGCAGTCCAGCACAATGCGCTGTGGGATGCGCGGGCGCTGAGCCGCGCGCTGACGCTGGCTCGCGGCGAGGTGTGAACGCAACAAAAAAGGGAGGCGAAGCGCCTCCCTTGATCGTTTGGGATACCTGCCTGGATCAGCCGTAAAGCACGGTGATCGATTCGGCGACGAGCGCCGGGCGATCCTGGCCTTCGATCTCGACGGTGGCTTCCATCTTCATCTGTTTGCCGCCGGATTTGGGCTCGACTGACAGGCATTTCTGGCGGAGGCGAACCTTGGAGTTCACCGGCACCATGTTGGTGAAGCGCACCTTGTCGGAGCCGTAATTGATGCCGCGGGTGACGCCCTCAACGCGCAGCACTTCAGAGCCGAGCATGGGCAGCAGCGACAGGGTGAGGAAGCCGTGGGCGATGGTGGAGCCCATCATCTGCTTGGCTTTTTCCTCGTCGACGTGAATCCACTGATGGTCGCCGGTCGCGTCAGCGAACAGGTTGATCCGGGCCTGGTCGATGGTGTGCCAGTCGGACACGCCGACTTCCTGACCTGCCAGGGATTCGAGTTCGGCGTAGGCAATTTTGCGCGGATTAGCCATGGGATTCCTCCTTGAATGTATAAGACTTCTTGTGGCGCGGCTCCGGCCAATCTGCAAGGTTAACTGAGCGTCAACCCGGTACCGCCTAAGCGGGACGGCCGCCATGAACATGGCCGGGCTGACGAGGGAGGCAGAAATGGCCAGTGAGCCGCTGATATCGATTAATCCCGGAACCCGGGGCAACGCCAACCTTATCTACTTTCTCTACATTGTGGCACCCGTCTTCTTTCAGACTCTGGCGCTGATCGGCGTCATCATGGCGTATCTGGGAAAGGGCAAGGGCGACCCTCTGCTCGAAAACCACTACCGCAACCAGATCAACATCTTCTGGAAGATGCTGCTCTACTGCGTGATCTCCGGCCTGTTGACCTTCATCCTGATCGGGGTGCTGCTCTTCCTGGCCGCGCTGGTCTGGTACATCGTGCGCATCGTCAAAGGCCTTCAGGCGCTGTCGGCGGGCGAACCTGTGGAAAATCCTGACAGCTGGCTGCTCTAGAACTCAGCAGACCAACAGATCAATTGAACATCGCGGCGTTTCGCTTGCTCTATTTTCTAATCCTGAAGTAGATTTTGTTCAGCCAGCCGTCATCTCCGCTGGAGATACTCTGGCACGATCTGCAAAGGGGCTACCACATGACACTCACGCCTGAAGACCGCGCACGCGCTGAAGAAATGGCAAAAATTCAAGCGGAGGCCGACGCCCGGGCAAGGCGCGGCGAAGCTGCCAAATTCTTCAAACGGATATGGCTGTTTGGCGGCATCGGCTTGTTGCTGATTGTCGCCGTCTGCACGATGTCCATCGCCTGAAGGTGCCCGGTCCGCGTTGCGAACCGGGCTACCTTATCTCGATCAGACGATGCGGCTGTCCTTGTTGCCCCAGTAGCGGTCGCGGATGAGGCGCTTGTAGAGCTTTCCGGTCGCGTGACGGGGCAGTTCGGGGTCAAAGTCGATGCTCTTGGGGCATTTGAGCTTCGAGAGATTTTCCTGGCAGAACGCCATCAGCTCTGCGGCCAGCTCGTCCGAGAAGGCGATGCCCGGCATCGGCTGGACCACGGCTTTCACGGCCTCACCGAAATCTTCATCCGGCACGCCGATCACGGCGACATCGGCCACTTTCGGGTGGGTGATGAGGACGTTCTCGGTTTCCTGCGGATAGATGTTCACGCCGCCGGAAATGATCATGAAGGATTTGCGGTCAGTCAGGTAAAGGAAACCATCTTCATCCAGCTTGCCGACATCGCCGAGCGACGACCAGTCGGGGTGTTTGGGGTTGAGGGCGGCTTTGTTCTTTTCCGGGTCGTTGTGATAATTGGGCGGAACGGTGCCCGAGAAATAAA
>JBKBRT010000045.1:0-16478 GCA_046291585.1 Hyphomonas sp. | reverse complement strand
TGGAGCGGGTGAAGGGAATCGAACCCTCGTCGTAAGCTTGGGAAGCTTCTGCTCTACCATTGAGCTACACCCGCGCGCAGGGCGTATTTGACGGCGATTGCGGCCCGGCGCAAGGGGGCGATTTACCCTTCTGGCAAGCAGGCTGGCGTATTTTGCGGCCTCCGCGTAAAAGGCCGGGCATGAACGGATTTCTTCTCGTTGCTCTGGGCGGCGCCTTTGGCGCGAGCCTGCGCTATGGCGTGGGGCTGGTGGCTGTGCGCCATCTGCCCTCCGGCTGGCCGTGGGGGACGAGTTTTGTGAACATTGCCGGCAGCCTGGCTATGGGCGTGCTGATCGGTTGGCTGGCGCTGAAGGCAGAAGGGGCGAGCCAGGAGGCGCGCCTGTTTCTGACCACCGGCGTGCTGGGCGGGTTCACGACGTTTTCGGCATTTTCACTTGAGGTCGCCAATATGCTGCGCTCGGGCGAGACAGTGAAGGCCGGGCTCTATGCCGGGGTCTCGGTGCTCTTCAGCGTTTCGGCCCTCTTTATCGGCCTCTGGATGGCCCGCAGGATATTCGCATGAGCGGACAAATCATTACTGAAACCGTGTCGGAAAAGGAAACCGGCGCGCGCCTTGACCGATGGATCAAGCGACGCATGAACGCGACGCAGGGCCAGGTGGAGAAGCTGCTCCGCACCGGGCAGATCCGCGTCAATGGCGGCCGGGCGAAAGCCAGTACCCGCCTTGAGACAGCAGATGAAGTGCGTTTTCCTATCTTTGCGGCCGAAGACGCCGGCGCACGCAAAGCAGCCAACGCCAAGCAGATTTCCGAGGAAGACCGCGAATTCCTCCGCTCGATCATCCTCTATGAGGATGATGACATGCTGGCGCTGAACAAGCCGGCGGGGCTGGCCGTGCAGGGCGGCTCGGGACAGGGCCGGCATGTGGACGGGCTGATCGCGGGCATGGATGTGGACGGTCACCGGCCGGTTCTAGTTCACCGTCTGGACAAGGATACGTCTGGCGTTCTGTTGCTGGCCAAGCATCCGGCAGCGGCGGCGCGTTTGACCGAGCTGTTCCGCAGCCGGGAGATGGACAAGGTTTACTGGGCTGTGACGGTGGGCGTGCCCAGCCCGCAGGCGGGCCAGATCCGCTGCTGGATGGTCAAAGGTGTGCCCGACATCAATGAACCGTCGGGGTATCGCCCGGTTGATCCTTATGCGACCAAACGTCGGGACGGTGACCGTGAACGGATGATCCGTTCGGCGCAGGGCGTCGAGGGCGCGCGGCATTCGATTACCGATTATGTGGTGATCACCACTGCGGGCCCCAAGGCGGCCTGGGTGGCGATGCGGCCCGAGACGGGGCGGATGCACCAGCTGCGCTTCCACATGCTGGAAATGAACACGTCGATCCTGGGAGACTATAAATACAAGTCGCGCCGCGAAGTGCCGCAAGGCCTCGCCGAAGGGCTGCACCTTCATGCGCGCGCGCTGATCATTCCGCGCGAGCATGGCAAACCGATCAAGATCATCGCGCCGCTGCCCCCGAACATGAAAGAAACGTTCGAGACGCTGGGCTTCCTGGAGCAGGAAGCGGGCAAAGACCCGCTGGCACCCTTTATCTGATGCACGGACTGCTTCGCTTCTGGGCCAATATTGCAGGGGGCGCGGCGCTGAGCGGGGCCGTGTTTCTGATCTACATGTTCTTTTCCGGCGGCATCTGCCGGGCGGCGCTGGAATTTGCGCCGGCCTGCACGCTCGAGAGCCGGTGGCAGGCGCTGCTGCTGAACTGGGACTCGGCGCTGCTTCTGCTGCCGCTTGCACTGTGTGTGGGCGCCCTGGTCGGGCTGCGGATGGCACGTTGGGACAAGAAGGAACGCGGGAAGTGAGCCTGAAAGAACTGCGCCTGGCGATATGGGACGTGGACGGAACGCTGGTCGATAGCCGGGATGTTATCCAGGCGTGCATGGAGACAGCGTTTCGCAGCGCGGGCCTTCCGCCGCCGGAATATGATGCAACGCGCCGGATCGTCGGTCTCAGCCTGGGGGAAGCGCTGGGTACGCTGGCGCCGCCCGATTTGGGCGCAGACCGGCTGGCGGCCCTGGTGGAGGCGTACAAGCAGTCCTTCGTCATTCATCGCACGACCCCGGGCCACCATGAACCGCTCTATGACGGAGCGCTGGAGCTGCTGGACCAGCTGAAGGCCGATGGCTGGCTGATGGCGGTGGCCACAGGCAAATCTCACAGGGGCGTGGACGCTCTGTTCGAGAAGCATCAGCTGCGCAGCTATTTCGACACGGTCTGGTGCGCCGATGACGGGCCGGGCAAGCCGCATCCCTTTATGGTCGAGCAGGCGATGGGCGCGCTGGGCTGCGCGCCGCAGGACAGCCTGATGATCGGGGACGCGATTCACGACATCGCCATGGGCAGGGCAGCGGGCGTGCGGACGCTGGGGGTGAGCTGGGGCTTTGGCAGGGCGGAAGAGCTGGTGGCTGCCGGGGCTGATGAAATCCACAACGATTTCAGCACATTGACCGAGAGCCTGAAGATGTTTGCCACCCCTGCGGCCTGAGGCTGGCGGGTAACAGTGACGGATCGATTTCGGGCGCTGAACGGCACAATTTTACAGATTGTTAGGAACAACGGGCGCAATCGGCGCGTTACTGGGACGGTGATCGCTTCAAGGCGGATCGCGGTGGGCTGAGCGTAAACGATAGAATCATGAGAACCCTGAAGATTGAATTGGCAATTGCCGGAGCAGCCCTGTTTGCACTTGGCGCGTTTGTGGCCACCCGGCCGCCAGAAGCCGAGGCAGTGCAGTCTTCCGGCCTGACGCAGTTTACCCAGGCCGATTACTCGGCGTTCGACCGGAATTTCGAACTGGACGGCGATACCTGCCGGGTCGGGCTGAGCCGGGATCGCATCTGTTTTGGCAGTTCTCCGGTTGAGCAGATCCTGACGCCGGGCATGACCTTGCCTCCGGAAATACCGATGGTGGGCGCAGAGTTTCGCGTGATCCTGTTCACCGAGCTGAAATCTGACACGCTGCGCACCGTGCGGTTTGGCAAGACCCTGGTGCTGATAGAGCCTAAAACCCGCTATGTGCAGGATGTGCTCGACCTTTCCGCGCCGAGCTTTGAGACAGCGCGCGGGAAAACCGTTCACTGAAACGGCGTGTCTGCGGACTAGGAAGCGCGCTTCATTCGTCGTAAGGGCTGGCGCATGAGCGACAAACCTTCCGCCTTTGAGCGCCCCAAACGTTTTTACACCGACGTGACGGCCGAGCCCGCTGAAGGTGGCGGCTGGCAGGTCCTTCTGGATGGCCGGAGCGTCAAGACGCCGGGCCGCGCCCTGTTGCGGCTGCCGACCGAAGCGCTTGCGCTGGAGGTGGCCGAAGAATGGGCCGAGCAGCAGACCTATATCAATCTGATCGGCATGCATCTTACCCGGCTGGCCAATGTTGCGATCGACCGGACCCCGGAGATCCGCGAAGAGATGGCCGAAGAGGTGGCGCGCTATTGCGAGACGGACCTGCTCTGCCACATCGCCGAGGAACCGTTTGAGCTGGCCGCGCTGGAAGAAGCGCGCTGGACGCCGATACTGGAATGGGCCGGTGAGCATCTCGGGGTCCATCTGGTGACAACTGCCGGTATCATCGCAGCGCCGCAGCCGGGCGCGTCCCTGCAGGCCGCGCGCGATTATGCCCTCAACCTGGATGACTTCAGCCTGACGGCGCTGGTGTTTGCCTGCGGGGTTTATGGTTCGGCGGTGCTGGCCATGGCGCTGGTGGAAGGCGCCCTCACGGCGGAGTCCGCCTTCATGCTCTCGCGGATCGATGAAGACTGGCAGGCCCAGAAATGGGGCCAGGATGAAGAGGCCAAGACTGCCGCCGATGCCAAGGAGATCGAGTCCGATGCGATTGGCCGTTGGCTCGATGGCCTGACCCTCTGATCCTTACAGGCCGGGCTGCCAGACGAACATGAAGGCTTCCTGGGCGTAGCCGTTTGTCTGCATAAAGGCGGCGATGGTTTCAAATGTCGCCGTGCGCACCTCTCCTGGATGATCATCCGAGCGGAGCCTTGGATCGGCCATCGGCGCCAGAAGGCGCTTCAGCCCGCGCGCATCTTTGACGACCGCCGGTTTGAAGGACGCCGCGAGATTGACCTTGATCTGAGCATAACTGCCGGTTTCCCAAATGGCGGCCGCGAGCACATCGAGCAGAAATTCGGTACAGTTCTGATAGAGGGGGTCTGCCGGATTGGAGATCAGCGTGTAGTCGGAGACATGCAGCGCGTCATATGTGGGCGAGGCGATCACCCCATACAGACGCTTTTGAACCTCCGGAGACGGAATGATGATGGCGACATCGGTTTCCTGGCTGGCGGCAACAAAATCGAACGGGAAATCCTGGACCAGGCGGGATCTGGATTTGGGCAGGATTTTTCCGTCTCCACTATAAAGATTGTAGACGGAGTATCCCATCACGTCGCGCCCATCGGGTGCCAGGGCGGGTTGATAGACCCAGAAGGCACCGTGGGTGTAGTTGAACCCTTCGGGTAGTTGATCGCGTGGCCGGCCTGTGCGGAACACCATGGCGACGCGCGCGCCCCTTTCGGCCAGGGCAGATTCTATGTCCTTGGAGAAGGCCGCAGCCTCTTCTGGCGTAAAGCGGCCGGAGACCGTGTTCTCAGAGGAGTCAAAGGCGGCCGCCGGAGGCGCTGCAGCGAAGAACAGGACTGCGAGGCCAACTGCTGCAAAATATGCGGGGCGCATCGGCTAGTTCTCCCGCGCGCCGGCAGGGGGACGCAAGGCGGGCGGCGGCATAGCGGTCAGCACCTCGTCCGATACGGTCAGGGGCTGGTTGGCCACGTCCCAGAAATCTTCGCCGATCTCGCTGACCGATTCGCCTGCCACTGTGGTCAGGCCCCCGATCGCCTGCAGCGGGATGGCGACCGCGCCGAGGGTGATCTGAGCGCCCGATGCGGCGAGGCGGGCCGAGGCTTCGGCGCTGTCACCGGACGCGGTGGACGCATTCTGGAAACTGTCGGCGAACGCGCCGTCAGCGACAAGCGCAGCAACCAGAAGGGTGGCGACACAATAGGGGGTGAGCGGGCGATTGGCCATTGAGGTCTTTCCTTGGTTGGGGCCTGGCGAGGAACATCTCCTCACCGGACCATGCCCGATGGCTGCGGGATGCAGATTGTGAGCAATCAATCACTCGTATTAAAATGCGGCAAAAATGTGGCAATGTGAGTGACTGCTCATTAAATTTTTTGACAGGAACCCGGCGTGAAACTGACAGCCAGATGAACCGGGCTGAAACCGGGCATGAACGCGCGCTTCAGGGCCGGTTTGGGGGCGGCATGCTTTTCTGCTCTCATGTTGAAGCCCATGAGAACTTTAGGAGCTGCCGTCGTTGCGCTTGCTGCGCCGGCACTCTTCGCCCTCCCGGCAGCTGCTGACGGTCCGCGCGGAACCATCGCCAAGATCGAGACGCCGTTGCTGGGCGCTCAGGTGACCCTCAGCACGGGGGCCCGCTACGACCAGCGCAATGACTTCCGCGGTCCGCGCTATAACGGCCGTAATGAATGGGGCCAGACGGAGCGCCAGGTCAGCCAGCTTCGCCGCGACGCCGTTCGGGCGTGTGAGTCTGCGATTTATGCTGAAGGGCGCCGAGCCGGGTTCCGCAAGATCGACATTGATAACGATCATTGGGCGCGCCAGCTCGGGCCGAACGGTTTTCATGTGACCTTTAATGAGGTGGAGTTCGAAACGGGCCGGCGTGACATCGAAACCCGGGTGAACTGCGAGGTGCGTCAGGGCCGCGTTGCAACGGTATCGGGCATTCCGCACAACCGCGGCGGTGGCAAAGGGCCGCCTCCCGGCCGCCGCTGGTAACGCGACGTAACCTGTCATCCAATCAGAGCGCCCCGGGCCTGGACCCCCGGGGCGCATAGCTTTGTTGACCTAGCGCGAGCTTGCCAAGCCGCGCGGAGGGGCTATTCAGTCACGCGGAAGCAGCAAAATCAGACAGATTGAAGGAGCAGCGCGGCATGCACGATCTTATCGAGGCTCTCGAGCAGAAACGGGCCGATGCCCGCATCGGCGGGGGGCAGGCCCGCATCGACAGCCAGCACGCCAAAGGCAAGCTGACCGCGCGCGAACGTATCCAGGTGCTCCTCGATGAGGGCAGCTTTGAAGAATACGACATGTTCGTCGAGCATCGCTGCGCCGATTTCGGCATGGAAGAGCAGAAGATCCCCGGCGACGGCGTAGTGACCGGCCACGGCACGATCAACGGCCGGCTGGTCTATGTATTCTCCAAGGACTTCACCGTGTTTGGTGGCTCGCTAAGCCGGGCGCATGCGGAGAAGATCGTCAAGGTTCAGCAGGCAGCCGTGCGCAATGGCGCGCCGGTGATCGGCCTCTTCGATGCAGGCGGCGCCCGCATTCAGGAAGGCGTGGATTCGCTTGCCGGCTATGCGGACATCTTTATGGAGAACGTGCTCTCCTCCGGCGTGATCCCGCAGATTTCCGTCATCATGGGGCCGTGCGCCGGCGGTGACGTTTATTCGCCCGCGATGACCGACTTCATCTTCATGGTGAAAGACACCTCCTACATGTATGTGACGGGTCCGGACGTTGTGAAGACCGTGACCAATGAGGAAGTGACCCATGAGACGCTTGGCGGCGCATCTGTGCATGCCAAGAAGTCCGGCGTTGTGGATGGTGCGTTCGAGAACGATATCGAAGCTCTGACGCAGATCCGCCGTCTGATCGATTATCTGCCCGCGTCAAACCGTGACAAGCCGCCCGTGCGTCCGGTGCATGATACATTTGACCGCGTTGAGGCAAGCCTCGATACGCTGGTGCCGCCTAATCCCAATACGCCGTATGACATGAAAGAGCTGATCACCAAGGTGGTCGATGAAGGCGATTTCTTTGAGATCAGCCCACAATTCGGGGGCAACATCATCTGCGGTTTCGGCCGGATCGAGGGCTCGACGGTTGGCGTGGTGGCAAACCAGCCGATGACGCTGGCCGGTGTTCTGGACATTGACGCCTCGCGCAAGGCTGCCCGGTTTGTGCGTTTCTGCGACTGTTTCAATATTCCGCTTGTCACCTTCGTGGATGTGCCGGGCTTCATGCCGGGCACCAAGCAGGAGTATGGCGGGCTGATCAAGCATGGCGCCAAACTGCTGTTTGCCTATGCCGAAGCCACCGTTCCGAAAGTGACCGTCATTACCCGGAAGGCCTATGGCGGCGCCTATGACGTGATGAGCTCCAAACACCTGCGCGGCGACGTCAACTATGCCTGGCCAACTGCCGAGATCGCCGTGATGGGCGCCAAGGGCGCGGTCGAGATCATCTTCCGCAAGGAAGCGGGTGATCCCGAGAAGCTTGCGGCGCGCACCAAGGAATACGAAACCAACTTCGCCAACCCCTATGTGGCCGCCAAGCGCGGCTATATCGACGACATCATCATGCCCCACAACACCCGCAAGCGGATCGCCAATTCGCTGCGGACGCTGAAGAACAAGTCGCTGACCAACCCCTGGAAGAAGCACGACAATATTCCGCTCTAAGGGGGCGTGACATCTGAACAGATCGCCGCCACGCTGGACCCAGTGCTGGCGGCGATTTTGTTTCCGGCTCAATTTATAAATCTGCAGACCGGACAATCGGCTGCATCAGGGAGGAAACGGGCGATGACGGAAGACGTCTGGAGAGTGTATTTCGCAGATATGGGCGGGCAGACTGCCTCGATCGTCTTCAATGACGGGATCGCCAGCCGGATAAACGAACTGCCGCTGGCCCATGCGATGAAAATCCGGGTGCCGCTTTTGGCGCCTCGCGCCGATGGGCTGACCACCAAGGAAGAAGCGGCCGTTCTCGGCCGGCTCGATGAGCGGCTCGCTGAAATTATCCGCGCGGAAGGCGGAGAATATCTTGGACGGGTGACAAATAAAGGGGCGCGCTGGATGCTGGCGCTGATCCCGCCCCATCCACGCGAGATGGAAGCGGCCCTCCAGGCGGCCGCCGCAGCCGAAGGCTACGCGCCGGAGATCCATGTGGAGCCTGACCCCGGCAAGGCGGTCTACTGGCAGGATCTTTACCCGTCCGAAGACGACCGCCAGGTGATGGTCGATATGGAAGTGCAGGCGGTATTGCGCGAACAGGGCGATCGGCCCGAGAAATCCCGGCGGATAAACCACTGGATCTATTTCCGCGATGAAGAAGTGGCGCAGCGATTCGGCGGATGGGCGGCTGAACAGGCGTATCAGAATATAACGATAACCCCTCCAGAAGCGGACGGCGCCCCGCTCTGGCGGGTGCAGATGGCCCATGAGGGCACTTTGCAGCTGGAAGATATTTCGCGTCACTCCCTAGCGATCGGACGCCAGGCGCGTGACACCGGCGGACATTATGATGGCTGGGAAACCCAGGTGACTCTGTAGCGGTTGCAGCAGATCGCGCCGATTACTGAAGATCACGTCATACGTGTGGTACCAAAAGGTTGTACCCGGAAGGGTAGTTTTCGAGCTCATTCAGTGCCGGGACAAATCGTTTCGTCAGAAATTATTGCGTTTGAAAGCCGACTCAAGCATTCCACTCCAAACCTCCTTCCGGTACGTAAAACGCCAATGGATTTGCCTGCTAAACAGTCTCAGCCTGCGCGGGCAAATCTCCTCGACCAGATCGGGGATAAAAAGCGCGTGCTGCGTTTCTGGCAGACGGCGCGCGTGGGCGAAAACGGGCATGCGCTCGAATACATGCAGTTTGGCGGCGATCACCTTCGCCCCCTCGTTTTTCTCACCTCGATTGAATATCCGGTGGCGCCCTCATGGGGGTTCTGCATTGACGCGGCCAATGCGGGCTTCGGGGTCTACAGCATCCGCCGTCCAGGCTTTGGCGCGTCCGATCCTGTAACGAGTGTCGACCAGCAAGCCGCCGTCATCGAGGCCTTCTTCTGTGAAGCAGGACTTGAAAACATCGTTCTGGTCTCGGTCGGCTCAGCCAATCCGGTGGGGGCGCGTCTTGCGCTGAAGTCGCGCCGGTTAACGTTCAGCATCTTTGCCAATTGCGTGTTCAACCGGGATGTGATTGGCGAGTTCCGGCCGGCCTGGTTTGGCCGCCTCCTGGCGCAGACAACCGAGAGCCGGGCGGGTGCGCGTATTTCGCTGGGCGCAATCCGGCAGGCCGGGCGCCAGTTCGGCAGCCAGTGGTTTTACCAGACCTGCTTCCAGAAAAGCCCGGGGGACGTGTCTTATGTAAAGACCTTTCCGCGCGAGATGGCCGAAGCCTGGGAAGTGGCAAGCGCCATCAGCGCGGATACCTACCAGCAGGAACTCCAGCCCTCGCTGAAGGGGGACTCTTTTCTGAAAGATGGGCTGTTTTCCTCGGTCCGCTGCATGGCGATTTCGGGCCGGGAAACCACCGACACCTGGAAAACCGGCTTTGAGGCCGAAGCGCGGCGCCTGAAGGTACCCGTCTCCTATCTGACGAGCGGCGATATCATGGCAGTCTACCAATCGGGCACCGAACTCCTGGGCTTGCTGAAAGCCAAAGTCGCCGCCTGAGCGCGGGCGGGCGTCCAAAGTGTTAGCGGGATATTAGCGAGGCTCTGTTGCGCGGCCGCAACAGAGTTTTTTTGGCGTCCGCTCTAAAGCCTTGAGAACATACGAACTCGATGCCGGTTTATTTCGTCCGTTAACAAACATTACGTTTTGGCGAGACGCGTATTGCTTAGAACCTTGTTAAGCCTCCCCACCCACCCTTGCGATGGGCTTAACAATTGGGACTTTCGCAGGCGAGAGGTTGGCGATGAACAAGAAAATTGTGCGCTGGGGCACGGACACCGGCTTCGAGAAGAAGGTCAGATCCTTTGAGGATCACAATGAACTTTCCGGACACGGACTGAGAGGCCGGCGAGCAAAGGGCGAGCTGGGACTGAGCCGTGGATTGACTCGCAAGGAAGCGCGCCGCGACGCTGAGGATGCCATTCCGGTATCTGAGGCGATGACGCAGGATCAATGGAGCGAGCGCGAGCAGCTGATAGCCGAGCGCGCTGAAGAAGTTCGGCGCGGGCTGGGCACGTGGATGTCGTCCACTGCAGCGAGTGTTCGCAACTATATTCAGGATCAAACGCCCTCGGACATTCATCCCGACCAGCTGCGCGAGGCAATCAAGGCCGAAGAACACGAGTTTCGCCATTATGAAGTGGATGATACCGAAGACGCCCGAACGACGCATTCGGCAGCGATCATCGAGCTGCAGAGCTTTCGGCAGACACATGGCGCGCAAATCGGCGAACGGACCCCCGATATCAAAAGGAATGTCGAGCAGACGGTCGCCATCCTGATGTTCGTGATGCTGTTGGAAGGCGCGTTCAATGCCCTGCTGTTCAAGGATGCCCAGGCGTCTGGCCTCCTGGGCGGGCTGATGATTGCGTTCGGTGTGTCAGCAGTCAACGTGCTCTTTGGGGTGACGGCGGGGTTCTTTGGTCTGAGATATATCAACCATCCGGCGCTTCCCGCCAAGATCATGGGCGGCGTAGTGGCCGGCCTTGCGATCCTTTGCGGAATTTTTCTCAACTTCTTTGTGGCCCATTACCGCGACGCTGTGGAGCATGGGCTGATCCGGGCCGAGGCGGCGGGGCGACTGGCGGAATTTTCAATGTTTGAAATTCCGCCGGGCAGTGTCATCTCTACCATGTTTCCCAATGTATTCGGGTTCGACAGCTTTGTCGCGCTTGCCCTTCTGATCCTGGGGCTGACGGTTTTTGCAATCGCTGTCTACGAAGGGTATGACCGTATCTCAGACAAGTATCCAGGTTATGGCCGCGTATGGCGCAAGGAACGCAAGGCGTATGAGCGGCGCCAGCAGCTGCGCGAAGATCTGCGCAGCGACCTGTCGGATTACTTTTCTGCGAGCCGTCTCTGGTTCGAAACACAGCTTTCGCGGCATGGCCAGGCCAAACGCGAGATCGAAAAGGCGATGAATGTCATCGAGGCGCGCCGCGAAATCGCTGTGGCGGTTGCTGCAAAGGCGGCCGATCAGGAGCGCGGATTAAAGGTTGCCTATCGCCAGGCGCACCGGCGCCAACGCAATCAACTGCGCGACAAGCTCGGTGAGCAGGCCGCATGCCCTGCCTATTTTGACGAGATCCTCACGCCGCAATTGCCGCCATTTGATCTGACCAATGAGCGGACCCAGGCGAATACCGCAATCAAGACCATTGAGCAGAATATCATGGCGCTGAACCTCACGCGCGAATGGCTGGAAACGCATATCCAGCATGTGCAGCAGGGACTTTCTTCCGTTGAGAAGAAAGTGGTGGAGGAGATTGCCAGAGTGCGGGACGCCAAAAGCGGCGACGCCAAGAAAGCCGGTTGAGGAGACAGGCCCATGCCACGACGCAAGGAAAGAGGTCCCTGGTTCTGGCGCAGCGCCATTGCGCTGATGCTGACCTCCGTATTCGGATTGTTTGCAGCCGCTGCCATACATCAGCCACCCGCGACGGATGCCGAGACCGGGTGCAGGCTCGACAGGCAGGATCCGTCGCACACAATCGTGCTGATTGACCAGTCTGACCCGTTCAATGCTACCGATGTCGCCTGGGTTCGGGCTTTGCTGGACGATGAGGCGCGGGCCCTGCCCAAATATGGGCGGTTGACGCTGAGCGTGCCCAATGCAGCGGCCGCTTATGACCCTGTAACAATCTGGACGGGGTGTTCACCCGGCAGCGCTGCGGCGGCCAATCCTATTTTCCAGAACCCGAAAATGATCGAGCAGGCCTGGCAGTCAAAATTCCATGCGCCTTTGATGGCGGGGGCAGAAGCGGTATTGATCGACAATGTGGCGCCCAACTCGCCGCTGATGGAAGCGATGTTCACCCTGGGCGACCGGCCCGATTTTCAGGGGCGTGTCGCGGCGCGGCGGTTGATACTCGTGTCGGACCTCATGCAGCATTCCAAGGACTTTTCGATGTACAAGGCTGGCACGTCCTGGGAGGCATTTGAAGAATCCGGCCTGATGAACATGCGTCCGGGACTTGAGGGCGTTGAAGTCGTCGCACGAGTTGTTCCGCGTCAGGAATATGCCTTGCCACTGGGCGAAGTGAAAGCCTTCTGGCAACGCTGGTTCACAGACACCGGCGCTGCTTATGGATCGGTCACTTAGCGGGGCTGCGCGGCGCAGCCGTGGCACCTATCCGATATGTGCGACCCCTGACTGTGCGAACTTCAGGATCGCGCCCGTCAGTTGGGACAGGTCCTCTTCACTGATGCCATAGGCGGGCGAAAGGTAGACCGTGGTGCCGAGCGGGCGAATGAATGTTCCTTGCTCGATGAACCATTTGCGGGCCGCTTCGATGGGGAAGGGTTCCGCCATCTCGACCGCAGCGACGGCGCCGAGGACGCGGACATCGGCGACCGTGTCCATTTCCGTCGCCGGGGCAAGCGCAGTGGTGAGGCTGGCTTCGAGTTTCTTGACGCGTTTGATCAGGGTGCCATCGGCAAAGAGATCAAGCCCGGCATTGGCAACAGCGCAGGCCAGGGCGTGGCCGGTATAGGTGGGGCCGTGCATCAGCGCGTGGTCTGAATTGTCCGAATGGAAGGCCGCGTAGACTTTTGACGAGGCGATGGTGGCGGCGAGCGGCGTGACGCCGCCGGTGATCGCCTTGCCGAGGCACATGATGTCGGGCGTGACGCCGGCGCGGCCCGCAGCGAACATTTCGCCGGTGCGGCCAAAGCCTGTGAAAATTTCATCGAAGATGAGGAGGACGCCGGCCTGATCACAGAGGCGGCGGAGCGTCTTGAGGACCTGGGGGCTGTGCATGCGCATGCCGCCGGCGCCCTGGATCAGCGGCTCGATCATAACGGCGGCGATTTTCTTGTCCGTAGACAGAAGGGTTTCCAGCGCGCGGATCTGGTCGCGCGTTTCGGGTAAAGCGACGACATATTGCTCGGCCAGGGCGCCGCGGAACATGTGGTGCATGCCTTCGGCCGGATCGCAGACCGACATGGTGGCCAGCGTGTCGCCATGATAGCCGCCGAGGAAGGAGACGAATTTGGTGCGCGCTTCGCCGGTCGTGTTGCGGAAATACTGGATGGCGATCTTCATCGCCACTTCGACGGCCACTGACCCGGATTCTGTGAAGAAGACCCGGGTGAGGTCGCCCGGCGTGAGGTCTGCCAGGCGGGCGGCAAGGCGGTAGGCAGGCTCATGGGCGAGGCCGCCGAGCATGATGTGGGGCATGTTCGCCATCTGACGGCGGGCCGCGTCCAGAAGCTCGGCGCGGTTATAACCGTGGATGCTGGTCCACCAGCTGCCGACGCCATCAACGAGCTCTCGGCCATCGGCAAGATACAGCCGCGACCCCTCGGTGCGGGAGATGGCAACCGGTGCGGGCAAGGTGCGCATCTGGGCGTAGGGCAGCCAGATATGCTCCAGACCTGCGGTGAACCAGTCTTTCGGGTCTGCCATCTTCAGCGCTCCTAAAGGGTCCGTTGCTGCGGGCATTCGACGCTTGGCATGCCGCGTGTGCATCCCCTAGGACAGGCGCGGCGCAACGGCCAGAGGATTGTAAGCCAGATGACATCTTTTGAGCGGTTGAAAGCCTTTGCGCTGCAGAAACTGAGCCAGCTGGAAGCGACTGGCCAGCGACGGAGCCTTGTGGACACCTCGCGGGACACCGGAGGCCGGGCGGCGCGCGGTGGAAAGCCGGTGATTTCCTTTTGTGACAATGATTATCTCTCCCTTTCCCGTGATGCCCGCGTGACGGGGGCGGCTGCCGAAGCCGCCCGCCTTTATGGCGCAGGAAGTGGGGGATCTCGCCTGATCACGGGGAATCACCCGCTGAACGCGACGCTCGAGGCCCAGCTGGCCCGAATCAAGGGAACCGAGGGCGCGCGGGTCTTCGGGTCAGGCTTTCTGGCCAATCTGGGGACGATCCCGGCGCTAGTGGGCAAGGGTGACACGATCGTCATGGATGAGCTCGCTCATGCGTGCATGCATGGTGGGGCGAAGCTCTCAGGGGCGCAGGTGCGCCTTTTCCGGCATAATGACGTGGCCGATGCGGCCCGGCTGATGGCGGGGGCGCCGGGGCAGGTGCTGCTGCTGACCGAGACCGTGTTTTCGATGGACGGAGATGTGGCGCCGCTGGCTGAGCTTGGCGGCTTGGCCGAAAACGCCGGGGCCTGGCTGATGACCGATGACGCGCATGGGCTGGGGGTCGTCAAGCAGGACAACCCCGCGCAGATCCAAATGGGGACGCTGTCGAAGGCGGTGGGCGGATATGGCGGCTATGTATGCGGGCCAGAGCCGCTGATGGACCTGCTGACGAGCCGGGCCCGGAGCTTCGTCTACACGACGGGACTGCCCCCGCCGGTGCTGGCGGCGGCGATTGCGGCGCTGGATGTGATCGAAGCTGAGCCGGAGCGAAGCGCGCGGGCACGCAGCCATGCCGCGCTGTTCTGCGATCTGATGGGGCTGCCGGCGCCCGGCAGCGTGATCGTGCCGATTGTTATCGGGCCGGAGGCCGAGGCAATGCGGGTGTCGGCGGCTCTGCTCGAGCGGGGATATCTCGTGACAGCCATTCGGCCGCCGACGGTTCCGGCCGGGACGGCACGGCTCAGGGTGACGTTTGCGGCGGGGCATGAGGAAGCAGATGTGCGGGCATTTGCCGGGGCATTGAAAGAGATCATGGAGCCGGCATGCGCGGCTATTTCGTAACGGCTACTGGCACCGATATTGGCAAGACATATGTCAGTTCCCAGTTGATAATGGCTTGGCGCGCGCTCGGCTTTGTCGTCCAGGCGACAAAGCCGGTGATGAGCGGATTTGCCGATGATGCGCTGGATCAGTCCGACGCCGGACGATTGCTGACCGCGATGGGGCGAGAGGTTTCCCCAGCGTCGGTCTCTGAAATCTGTCTGCACCGGATGGCGCCCCCGCTCGCGCCGAACGTCGCCATGCGACAGGCCGGCATTCGTCAGGATTACGAGGAAATATTTGAGTTTGTGCAGCGCCGCATGGCGCGGCCGGCGGATTTCCATCTGGTCGAGGGGGCGGGGGGCGTCATGTCTCCGTTGACGGATGACAAGTTACAGGTTGACTTGATGGTAAATCTGAATTTGCCGGTGATTCTTGTCACGGCGTCCTATCTGGGGTCCATCAGCCATACATTGACAGCGTTGTGCGCCTTAAAAGCGCGGGGTCTGAAGGTCGACGCCGTAATTATTTCACAGCCTTCGGCGAGCGGCGGCGAACCCTTCTTGTTTATGGAAGAGCTTAGTCGATTCAGTGATCTACCCCTCATTGGAATTTCTTTTGGCCAGGGTGCAGATGCTTTGCTGCGAGCGACTATCTGAAATTTCTTCTATTTAGGTTTGAATTTCCGCCCGCTTTGCGTATTGTCTACGTATAAACCCTTAGTGACCGGGTCACCTCACGGGATCATCTGGGGTGCAGCACAGCACTCATCTGGAGATAATCAGATGGCGGACGACCCTTCCCGAACTCCTGAACGACGGTCTCAAAAAGACCGAAGCGAGAGCATGCAAAGGCGTGTTCTTGACGCAACATTGCGATGTATCGGCGAGCAGGGATACATAGGCGTCTCCCTTCAGAGTATTGCCGATATGGCGGGGGTTTCTCGCGGGGCAATCACCCATCATTATCCCAGCAAGATTGAGCTGGCATCCGCGGCCATCCGGCATTTTGTGGAATGGTGTTACGAGCGAATAAACGCTGCTTTTCATGATAAAATGGACCTCCCTCTTCGGGACCGTCTGGATATTCTCTGGACCGAATTTGAGGAGGTGTTTCCGATCACCTTTGAGCTGATTGTCGCGTTACGCGCCGACAAGGATCTGCTTGGTTTATACAAGTGCAGCTCGAAGACGAGCGTGGAAGAAATCACGACCGGCTATGATGTGTTTTTTCCCGAACTGGTGGGCATGAATGTATCGGGTGTGATGATCTCGGTGATGGCCGCGTTCTATCGCGGTGCCTACCTTGAATCTGTAGCGCGGGAACAGGCCTACATTCAGGAAATGAAGGCTGTTTTCCAGGACATGCTGCTGACCTATCTGGAGAGCGACAGGCGGCGGGCAGCCTGACTGGCGGCGCTCAATCGAACGGGTTGTCACCATAGACCGTGCGGCCAGTTCGTTTCTCTACATCCCCCTCCATACGTCCGCAGATCACTAGGGCAGTGAGTGCATACATCAGCGTACATCTGAAGAAATCTTCCGGCGTCGGACGCCAGCGGACGGGACCGAAGGTGATGGCGGGTACGCGGTGCATGTTGAACACATTATGGTCGCGCCACATGCTGGAATAGACAGGCTTGGCGATTTCGACGGGGTGATCCAGCACGGCCTGAACCGCCACATCGACACCGGCCACGAGGGGCGCCACTTCGGTGTCGTCGGCCTCGTAGCCATGGCTGACATTCACCGGCTCGATATCAAACTCGATACCGGGCAGG
>JBKBRT010000044.1:0-16665 GCA_046291585.1 Hyphomonas sp. | reverse complement strand
AGAATTTCTGGCCGGGCCGCATCGCCGACATAAGCAACCAGCCCGTCGAGCCGCGCCTGATGGACCTTGTCGGGGTCCCGGTCGAGCGCGAGGATCACCACGTCTTCATCCTTGAGGACCCGCGCCACGGCCCGGCCAACCCGGCCATAGCCGGCAAGCACAACATGGCTCTGCAGCTCGGAGGCGGCGGTCAGCTCCATCCCTTCAGCGTCTACCGGCTCGGGACGCCGCGCCGCCAGCATGCGGCCAAGCTGACCCAGCAGCGGCGTCAGCAACATCGAAAGCCCCGCCACGGCGGCAACGAGGGTTGCCACCTCCCGCGGAATCGCATTGCCGGCCTGCGCGGCGGTCAGAACGATAAACGCAAACTCCCCGGCGGGCGCCAGCAGCAGCGCCGCTTCGATCGAGATCGGATGCCCCCCGGCAAACACGCGGCAGGCCAGATAGGCAATTGCGATCTTGGCCACGATGAGTCCCGCCAGGACCGCCAGGATCAGGCCAAACTGCCCGGCAATGGCGGTCAGGTCGAGGCTCATGCCGACCGTCATGAAGAACAGGCCGAGCAACAGACCCTTGAAGGGCTCAAGGTCCACTTCCGTCTGATGCTTGAACTCCGTTTCGCCCACCAGAAGACCCGCCAGGAATGCGCCGAGCGCGACCGACAGCCCGGCGCTGTAGGTAATCGCAGCGGCGCCCACGACGGTCAGCAACGTCAGCGCCATCAGGAAATCCCGCCCGCCGCTGGCCGCCGCCAGCCGGAACACCCGCCCCAGCACGAACTTGCCTAGCGCCCAGATCACGGCAATGGCAATCAGCCCACGGACCAGCGCGTCCAGAAGAACACCGCCGAGATCGGCGCCCGCTTTCATGCCGATAAATCCGACGAAGATCAGGATCGGCGCCACCATGATGTCCTGGAACAGCAGCACGCCCAGAGAGGTGCGCCCCACCGGCTGAGCCGCGCGCTTTGCCTCCACGAGAAGCTGCATCACGATGGCCGTGGAAGAGAGCGCGAGCGCCAGGCCGACAATCAGCGCGACGGAGGGATCAAGCCCCAGCGCCCAGCCAGCCAGCGTGATGGCCGCCGCGCTGAGCAGCGTCTGCGCCCCGCCCGCTCCCAGCACCACCTTGCGCAACGCCCAAAGCCGCTGGAACGAGAACTCCACCCCCAGAAGGAACAGCAGAAACAGCACGCCCAGCTCGGCAAAGGGCAGCGCCGCTTCCGGCTCGGTAATCGAGAAATAGGTCAGGACCGGATAGGCTTCGGCAAAATGGCCAAGGGCAAAAGGCCCGAGCGCGACCCCTGCCAGCATGAAGGCGATGATGGTCGGCATCTTCAGCCACCGCAGCGCCGGCACAAGGATGCCCGCCGCAATCAGAAAAACGAGCATGTCCTTGATCAGGGTCGGGCTGGGCCCGTGTGCGGCATGATCCATATACCGTTCATCCTGTTCTGGCGGCAGATTCACTCTTGCCGCCAGTCAGCGGGTTTGTCAGCCCCGGCGGGTGCGGAAGAAGTCGCGCAGGAGATCGGCCGCCTCAGCTTCGTGCAGGGCGTCCTGCCGCCATTCGGGCCGCCAGTGACAGGTGGGCTGCTCGAAGAAGCGCGGACCGCTCATCACCGCCCCGCCCTTGATGTCGGCTGCCGCAAACACCAGCCGCCCGATCCGCGCGAAGCTGATCGCCCCGGCGCACATCGCGCACGGCTCCAGCGTCACATAAAGGTCGAGCCCCGTCAGGCGGTAATTGCCGCGTCGCTGCGCCGCCGCGCGGATCGCCACGATCTCGGCATGGGCGCTGGGGTCATGCGTGCCCACCGGGCGATTATACCCCTCCCCGACGATCTCGCCGGTCTCCGGGTCCACCACCACCGCGCCCACAGGCACCTCGCCCGCTTCCGCCGCCAGCCGGGCCAGTTCCATCGCGCGGGCCATGGGGAGGGTCATAGCATTACCTCATTGGCAAGACCGCCTGCCCCGAGCCCGGTGGCAATACGGGCGAGGCGTTTGTCGAAGGTGCCCAGCTGAGCGCCCGGCATGATCAGAACCGAAGCGAGAAGATGCGCGTCCACCAGTCCGATGCCTTGTGAAAACAGCCCGCGCACTTCGATCAGCGCGAGCACTTCTTCGTCCGAAGCCTGCGCGGCCTGTGGTAATAGCGCAAGATCCCTGAGCGTCTGTGCACGCCGGGTCAGGGAGCCAAGCGCGATCTCGCCCCGCACGAAGGGATGCATCAACACCTGACCGGCCTGCAGCCAGGACGTCAGCGTGTAGGGGGCGGGCCCGAAATGATCCACCCAGGCAGAGGTATCGAAGAGGATCATTCGCCCGTGTCGTCGACCGAGAACCTCCGCCGGGGCGGCGCCCTCAGGTTAGGCTCGGTGCCCGCCAGCAAAGCAAGCCGCCGTGCTGCCTCGCGCGCGATCAGCGCCTTGAGCGCCTCGCGGATCAACGCAGGCTTTTCCTCGATACCAGTCAGTTCTGCGGCTTTCGCCATCAGATCATCATCCAGGTTGAGGGTTGTGCGCATGGCGGAACATCTCCAATGAGCATCATTTATAGCATCAAATGATGCTCATTGTCGAGCAGAATTCAGAATACCAGCGTCGGCTCGATCGCCTCGATTGCTGGACGGCGTGCCATCAGCTTGTTGCGGCCGTAGGCATAGTTCGCAATCGGGAGCAGCCGCTCCGCCTCCGCCATCGCCGCGCCCATCACGTCGCCCGGCTCCACCACCTGGTCCACCCAGCCAACCGGCAAGGCTTCATCCGGCGTGTAGAGTTTTGCCTGCGCCAGCGCCTGCGTCAGATACATCGGGTTCAGCCGCGCCCGGGGCAGCTCCACCCCGAAGACGGGCAGCGTCATGCCATTGACCGTTTCATTGGCGCCGATCTTGTAGGCGCCCCGCGCCGCAATCCGCGTATCCCCGCCCAGCAGCAGGAACGCGCCCATGGCAATCGCATGCCCCGTGCACGCAATCACGACCGGCTTCTCCGAGGTAAATAGCCGGAACGCCAGCTTGCCCCCGCCCACGACCAGCGACCGCATCTGTTCAGGCTCAGCCGTCGCAAAGAATTTGAGGTCAAACCCGGCGGAAAACCGCTCCGGCCGCCCGGCCAGCACGATTGCTTTTGCCGACGCCTCCGCCTCATCGAGCGCGGCATTGAGCGCCTCCACCATCGTCAGGCTGATGGCGTTGGCCTTGCCATCATCCATGGTGACAACGGCAATCCCATTCTCGATTTTCACGCTGGCGGTCATTTACGTCTCCTCGGTTGTGCCCGGAGATGAAACTCTAGTCAGAGTAGAAATCAAGCCCTCGCGCAACGTCAGTCCGGGCGGCGTTGTCTTTCGCCGGCGCCCGTTTTAGAGGCTGGACCGAACGATCAGGAGCCAAGGCCCATGCGCATCATAGCCGGACAGCACAAGGGCCGCCCCCTCTCCGCCCCCAAAGGCATGACCACCCGCCCGACCAGCGACCGCACGCGCGAAAGCCTCTTCAACATCCTCGCCCATGCGGCCTGGGCCCCGCCGCTGGAAGGCGCCCGCGTGATCGACCTCTTCGCCGGCTCCGGCGCCCTTGGCCTCGAGGCGATGAGCCGGGGCGCCGCCTTCTGCCTGTTCGTGGAAACCGACCATGGCGCGCGCGGCGCCATCCGCGACAATATCGAAGCCCTCGGCCTCTTCGGGAACACCCGCCTCCACCGCCGCTCGGCCACCGATCTTGGCGAAAAGCCGGCCGGCGTCGGCGCCCCCTTCACCCTCGCCTTCCTCGACCCGCCCTATCACAAGGACCTCGTCCAGCCTGCGCTCGATGGCCTTGTCAGCGGCAACTGGCTGAGCGAGGAGGCCATCGCCATGGTCGAAACCGGCTCGGATGAAACCCTGATGTTTACGGGCTGGACCGTCATCGACACGCGCGACTTCGGCGCCGCCCGCGTGCAGTTCCTGAAGCGGGCCTAGCCCACCAGATCACTCGCAATGCATTTCTTCACGCCGCGCTCCACCTTGTTGGCGTGAAACGATCCGCCCCCGCCGATGCCGTAGAACATATACCCCCTCGGTGCCCGCTGCCCGCGAAAGCAGGATTTGCCCGTGCCGGGATAGGTGAAACAGACCTGCCCGTCGGGGGTGATCTCCATCACGCCTTCGGAGATGTAATCCCCGATCTCGTAAAGCGTGCGTCCGCCCGGCTCGATACATTCCGCCCAGGTCTGGCCGGTCTGCACCACCACGCCCGACATCCGGATGCCAAACAGCTCGGCCTTCATCACTTCAGCTGTCAGAGGCTCATTGCCGGAGGGTTTGGGATCAGCAGTGGCGGCCCCTGACAGGAAGCACGCCAGAAGGAGGGACAACAGAACACGCGGCATCGAAAAACTCCTGTTCGCAGCGAATGTACCCGAAAGTGCCGATCGGTGAAATCCGTCGCGCAGCCGCCTAAACTTCCAGAAACTCCTTGCGGACATCAAAGCTCGATTGCTTGGTGCCCACATCCTTGGCGCAATCACTCAGCCAACGGTCGGCCGCCGCGCGCCCCAGATCGCGCAGCTCGGTGAGGAACCGCCAGCGCGAGTCATACTTGGTGGAGAGACCGTAGCCCAGAAGATCCTGCCCGCCGCGAATGGCGTGGATGTTCAGCCTGCGGTATTTGTTCATCATCGGCTCTTTCAGCATCCCGTCATCAATCAGGCGCTGCACGAAGGCAATCGCGCGCAGCTCCCCGATCAATGAGGCATTGAAGCTGATCTCGTTCAGCCGCTCCTGGATCTCGGCAGCGCGCTTCGGGATTCCCGGCCGCACCAGCGCGTTGAGCAGCACAAGGAGCACATCCTGAGGCGCCCCGGAATAGACCAGCGGGAAAAGACTGGGGTTTCCCATGAACCCGCCATCCCAGAAGGCTTCCTTGCCGATCTCCACCGCCTGAAAGGTCTGCGGCAGACAGGCCGAGGCGAGCACGGCATCGGCGGTAATCTCCTCCTTCGAGAAAACCCGCACCTTGCCGGTCTCGACATTCGTCGCGGAGAGAAAAAGCTTGAGGCCGGAGGCATGCACCGCGTCAAAATCCACTCGCTGCTCAATGATCCGGCGCAGAGGATTGAAGTTGAACGGATTGAAATCATACGGGCTGGCAAAGCTCTGCATGGCGCTTGCCATCTGGAAGCCCGCCGCGCCGAACACATTCATGCCGGAGCCCGCATCCGAGACGGCCCGCCAGAACTGCTCCATCGCCGCCCGCGCGCCGGCGGGACCGCCCACGGCGAGCCCGGCAGCGTATGTCACGGCGTTGAATGCCCCGGCAGAGGTGGCCGAGATCGCCTCGATGGCCAGCGTGTCATCCTCGCTCAGCCGGTCCAGAACGCCCCAGGTGTAGGCGCCATGCGCCCCTCCGCCCTGCAGCGCCAGGCTGATCGGTCTTGGCTTTGTGCTGGCTTTTCCGTTCGGTTTCCCGTTTCCAGTGGCTTTTGCCATGTCCCGGCTCCTTGTCGGCTACGCTGCGACCCTGCTACCGGAGGAATGTGAAGCCCGCTACCTCCAACACCCAGTCAGGACAACCGATGCCCCCGCCTGCCAATGCCTTGCGCATGCTTACCATCGATCATGTCGGCGCGCAGGGCGATGGCCGCGCGCGCGAAGGCGAGGGCTGGGTGTCGGTGCCGTTTGCCCTTGCCGGAGAAGGTGTGGAGGTCAGCGGTGAGGGCGAGCGGCTGAAGCTGGAGCGCATCGCGGCGCCCTCGCCAGACCGCGCCGCGCCCGCCTGCCGCCACTTCACCCGCTGCGGCGGCTGCACCCTGCAACACATGGCGCCCGCCCCTTACGCCGAATTCAAGCGGGATCTGATCGTCCGCGCCCTGAAATCGAGAGGCCTTGAGGCCGAGATCGCCGAAACCTGGGTGACGCCGCCCGCCTCCCGCCGCCGCGCCGCTTTTGCCGCGAAGAAATCCGGCAAGGCGATCACCCTCGGGTTTCACGGCCGCAGAAGCCATGAGCTTATCGCGCTGGAAGAATGCCCGGTCCTGCGCCCGGCCATTGTCGCGGCTATTCCCAAACTGAAAGACATTCTCGCGCTCCTCATAACCGCCCATGAAGAACTCAGCGTGCAGATCACCGAGACCGCGTCGGGCCTTGACCTGCACATCACCGGCATCGCGAAACAGGCCAGCCGCCTTGCCCGCGCTGAGGCCACCGGCGCCGCCCTGCGCGCCGGGTTTGCCCGCGTCTCGCTGGAAGGCGTGGATGTTTTGACCGAGCGCCCCCCGCGCCTGCCCATCGGCATGGCGAGCCTTCAGCCCCCGCCGGGCAGCTTCCTTCAGGCCAGCGCTGAAGCCGAGGCCGAAATGGCCCGCCTGATCCTCGCCCATCTCAAAGACGCGAGACACGCTGCTGATCTTTTCTCCGGTTGCGGAACATTTGCCCTGCGCCTGGCAGAGCGCATCCCCGTCTTTGCCGCCGAAAGCGGACGCGCCGCGATAGAGGCCCTGCGGGCCGCCGCCAGTGCCGCCCCGCATCTCAAACCCGTCACCGCAGATGTGCGCGATCTCTTCCGCAATCCGCTCGCCGCCGTTGAGCTGGCCCGCTTCGATGGCCTCGTCCTCGATCCCCCGCGCGCGGGCGCCGCCGCCCAGGCCGGTGAGATCGCCCGGTCCACCGTGGCCCGCGTGGCGTATGCGTCCTGCGACCCAGCCACCCTGTCGCGCGACCTGCGCACGCTGGTGGATGGCGGCTACAGGATCCTCCGTATCCATCCCATCGACCAGTTCCTCTGGTCGGCGCATGTCGAAGCCGTTACCCTGCTGGAGAAGCCATGACCGCGCCACAACCCGGCCGCCCGTCCCCTGCCGCCGGCACGGTATGTTTCAAGGGAGAAGATGTCCTCCTCATCCGGCGCGGAACACCCCCGATGGCGGGCGACTGGTCCCTGCCCGGCGGGCGCATCGAATTCGGTGAACGCGCCGAAGCCGCCGCCCTGCGCGAACTGACAGAAGAGACCGGCATCACCGCGCGCCTCATCGGCCTCGTCGATGTGGTCGATGCGATCTTCACCTCGCGCACAAGCGGCGCGGTCACCCGCCATTACCTGCTGTTTGATTTTGCCGCTCTCTGGGTCTCGGGAGATCCCGCCGCCGGGGACGATGCCAGCCACGCCGAATGGGTCTCGCCAGAGCGCCTCGCGGCAATCCCCCTGTGGGATGAAACCCGCCGCGTGATCGAAAAGGCGCGGGCGATGACCGCCGCGCTCTGAAAAAAACTCCAACCATCGGACGCGCCGTTGGAGTTTTTGGCCGCCTCGTTGGAGGAATCGTTGGAGTTTTTTGCTGCGCTTATCCCCGCTTAATTTCCCTTGACCCGCCCCTGCGTCAGGTCTGTCTGTACGCTTTAAGTCATCCAGAAGATACCAGGGAGGAATCAGGTTCATGGTCTACAAACCCTTCGATATGAGCGGCAAGGTCTGTGTCGTCACCGGCGGCAACAAGGGCATCGGCCTCGGCATGGTCGAGGCGCTCGCCGCGTCAAATGCGGACGTCGTGATCTGGGGCCGCAAGAGCGCCGATAACGACGCCGCCGTCAAATCCGCCTCGGGCCTCGGCACCGGCAAGGTCAAGGCCTGGTCCGTCGATGTCGGCGAAGAAGCTCAGGTTATCAAGGCGATGAAAGAGGCTGAGGAAGAATTCGGCCGGATCGACGCCTGCATCGCCAACGCCGGCGTCGGCCGCGGCGCCGCCTCCTTCGAGACGATGACGCTGGAAACCTGGGAATATAATGCCCGGATCAACTCCGTAGGCGCCTTCTTCACCCTGCGCGAAGCGGCCAAATCGATGGTCGCCCGCGCCAAGAAGGGCGATCTCGGCGGCAGCCTCGTGGGCACCGCCTCCCTCGCCGGCATCGAAGGGGCTGGCCGCAACCAGGCCTACGCCCACACAAAAGGCGGTCTTATCGCCATGATGAATGCCTGCGCCGTCGAATACGGCCGCTACGGTATCCGCGCCAATTCCATCCTCCCCGGCTGGATTGCCACCGACATGACCGAAGGCGCCCAGGGACAGGAAGTGTTCACCTCCAAGGTCATCTCCCGCGTCCCAATTCGCCGCTGGGGCGAGCCTGCCGATTTCGGCGGTATGGCGGTCTATCTCTGCTCGGACGCTTCGAAATACCATTCGGGCGACACCCTCGTAATCGATGGCGGCTACGCGAAATTCTGATCTTCAGAGCAGACCCCAAAGAAAAAGGCCGCTTCCCGAAAGGAAGCGGCCTTATCTTTTAGCCGGTAAAACCGGCCCGGAAATTATTCCGGAGTAACTTCTTCGATTGCTTCTTCGGTTGCTTCAGCAGCGTCCGACATTGCTTCTTCAGTAGCAGCAGCAGCTTCGACAGCAGCTTCTTCCGAAGCTTCGTATGCGTCGATGACAGCTTCTTCAGTGGCTTCGCCAGCTTCAGCAGCGGCTTCTTCAACCGTGGTGGGCTCAGCGGCAGGTGCAGCTGTTTCCGAAGGGCCGCAAGCGGCGAGAACGAGCGCAGCAGCGCCGATCAGGAAGAGATTTTTCATGTTGGTAATACCCCTGTTGTGTTCTTGCGAACGGCCGGTGCATTAGCACCATTGTCCCCTTACTGAAAGTTCATTCTTCAGATCGGGAAGGCCTTTCGCGGACTGGTTAAGGAAAAGCCCCCTCCCGCATTGGGAAGGGGCGATTGTAGGCGCCTATGCCTGCTTATTCAGCAGTCTCATCGGCGGCTTCTTCAGCAACTTCAGCGGCAACTTCAGCTTCGACAGCAGCTTCTTCAGCTTCGACAGCGGCTTCTTCAGCCACGTCGGCAGCTTCTTCGGCAATCTCAGCAGCTGCTTCAGCAACTTCAGCGGCCTCTACAGCCACTTCGGCTTCAACCGGCGGCTCGCTTGCAAAAGCAAAACCGGCGACGAAAGCTGCAGCAGCAGCACCAGCGAAAAGTTTCTTCATGGAGCTTCCCCTCTTGAATTTTTTGTCAGATGACACCCGTTACCCGGATCTGTCCGGCCAACTTCCAGACTTCTGGCGGGCGAACACGGCCAGATTGCGGCGAACTGGCGGCAAAAATGGCAAAATGCGGATGGCGGCTTGCCTATTGCGTTGACGCTGGGGCGGCGCTGTAGCGCTCGCGAGATGAAATTCGCTTTGATCCAAGGGACACCCGACATGGCCATCAAGACACGCCTGACTGATCTTCTGAAAACGCAGCATCCGATCATGCTCGCCGGTATGGGCGGGGTTTCCTATGCGGAAGTCTGCGCGGCGATGTGCAATGCCGGCGGTTATGGCGTTCTGGGCATGGCCGGCACCTCGCCCGATTTCATCGCCAGCCAGATGAAGAAAGTACGCCAGCTGACCGACAAACCGTTCGGCGTCGACCTTCTGGCGGCCAGCCCCGAAAGCCTCGAAGAATCCGTCGACGTAATCATCAATGGCGGCGCCGATTCCTTCATTGCCGGTCTCGGCGTGCCCATGCCCATCATGGACCGCCTGAAGAAAGCCGGCCTCAAGGTCATGGTCGTCGGCGGCGCTGTGAAGCACGCCATCAAGGCTGAACAAGCCGGCTGCGACGCAGTTATCCTCCAGGGCGGTGAAGGCGGCGGCCATACCGGCCTCGTCGGCACGCTGCCGCTGGTGGCCCAGGCCGTCGAAGCGGTAAAAATCCCCGTCATCGCCGCAGGCGGCATCTATGATGGCCGTGGCCTGGCCGCCTCCCTCGCCCTCGGCGCCCAGGGCGTCTGGATGGGCACGCGCTTCATCGCGTCGGCCGAAGCCCACGCCGCAAACATGTACAAGGACGCTGTCGTCACCGCCGGTGACACCGACACCACCCGCACCCGCTGCTATTCGGGCAAGCCGATGCGCTGCCGCACCAACGACTATATCAACGACTGGGAAAGCCGCCCAGAAGACATCAAACCCTTCCCCTTCCAGGCCATCCACTCGACCCAGACCGGCGTCATCGGCGGCATTGGGGGCATCACGGATGAAGCCAAACTCTCGATGGACAAATCCTGCTTTGCGATGGGCCAGTCAGCCGGCGGCGTGAAGGAAGTCAAACCGGTTGCAGAAATCGTCGCCGACATCATGCGCGACGCCGAAGCAGCCATCACCCGCTCGGCAGCGCTTCTGGTTGGCGTGAAAGCCTGATAGACTTCGTTGGCCCGCATGCAGGAAGATCTCCGGCGGCGGTCCAGATGAGGCAGATTTGAAATTGGCGACCCTTCTTCTCGGGACTGTGCTGGCCGCCCTTCTCCTGGGGGGATGCTGGCTCTACACGCCCGATAAACCGCGCGCAGCCCTGGAGGAGGCATATCTCAACCAGGCGAGCGACATGCGTCTGGTGGGCGGCACACACCTCCACATCCGGGATGATGGCCCTCGCGACGCCCCGGCTGTGATCCTCCTGCACGGCTTCGGCTCCAGCCTCCACACATTTGAGCCCTGGGCGCAGGCGCTCAAGGCCGACTACCGCGTCGTGCGGCTCGACCTGCCCGGCTCCGGCCTCTCGCCGCCCGACCGGGCAGACGATTATACTGACGCCCGCTCCGTTGAAATGATCCTTGCTCTGATGGATCTGCTTGACATCAACAAGGCAACGCTGGTCGGCAATTCGATCGGTGGGCGGATCGCCTGGAACATGGCGGTGGATCATCCAGACCGGGTCGAGAAACTCGTTCTGATCTCTCCCGATGGATTTGCCAGCCCCGGCTTTGCCTATGGCAAGGCGGCCAATGTACCCGCTGTGATGAAAGCGATGCGGTTTACACTCCCCAAATCCGCCATCCGGCCAAATCTTGCGGCAAGTTATGGCGATCCGGGCCGGCTCGATGAGGCGACCATCCAGCGCTATCACGATCTGATGCTGGCGCCGGGCGGGCGCGGCGCGCTGCTGAAGCGCATGGAGCAGACCGTACTGGTTGATCCGGCAACCCGGCTACCCCAGATCCAGGCGCCGGTGCTGCTGCTCTGGGGACAGAAGGACCGGCTCATCCCGTTCACCAACGCGGCAGATTACACGCAGCTTCTGCCAGACAGCCGTCTGGTAGCGTTCAGGGATCTCGGCCATGTGCCGATGGAAGAAGACCCCGTCCAATCGCTTGCGCCCCTCAAGCATTTTCTGGCCCAATAGCTGCGCAAAGCCGCCTAGAGCCAGCCCCGCCATTTGAAGAACTGGTAGGGCACGATGGCGGAGAAGACCATGAGGCCGAGCGCAAAGGGATAGCCAAACGGCCAGGACAGCTCCGGCATCACCTCAAAATTCATTCCGTAGATCGACGCAATCAGCGTCGGTGGCAGGAACACCACCGCCGCCACCGAGAAAATCTTGATGATCCCCGTCTGCTCGATATTGATCATGCCAAGCGTGGCATCCAGCAGGAAAGTGATCTTCTGTGTCAGGAAGGTCGTGTGATCACTCAAGGACTGCACATCGCGCGACAGCGTGCGAATGCGCCCTTCATACTCTTTGCCGGGCTTGCGGCTGGCCGCGACCTCTGTCCCAAACGTCAACAGCCGCTGGAATGAGACAAGGCTTTCGCGTACCTTGGAGAGAAGGTCCCCCTTGCGTCCTATCTGTTCGAGCACGGATTGGTAATTTCGGGGTCTGGCCTTCATCCGCTTGGATACCTTCTCCGGCATTGCCCCATCCGCGAGCGGCGCCTTAATGGCAAAGATATTGTCAGACAGCGCGTCCAGCTCATGGCCCGTGCGTTCCAGAACATCCCCGATCCGCTCGATGAGGCCTTCCAGCAATCCGGTCACCACGCCATCGGCCGTATATGTGGAATTCTTCTGGCAGCGCGCGATGAAGGCATCAATGGAGCGCGGCTCGGCATAGCGCACGGTAATCAACTTATCGTCTTGCAGGATAAACGTGATCGGCGACAGGAGCACACTATCGCCATCGGTATGAGACAGCATCATCGCCGTCATGAAGGCCGCGCCATCTTCAGTATAGAGACGGCTGGAAACCTCGATCTCGCTCATTTCCTCTATGGTGGGCACATCGATCCCGAGCGCCCGCTCCACGGCCGTTTCCTCATCCCTGTCCGGCCGCAGGATGTCCACCCAGGTCGCGGCATCAAGATGCTCGAGGCTCTCGCCGGTGAGAACGAAACGACCCTCGGAATTGGCAAAAGTGCGGATCATGGGCGGCCCTTGATATTGGTCCGCCCATGTCTGCGTAAAGTCGCCCGGAAAGGCAACAGGAGGCTTTTACTCGGCGGCCGGCGTCAATCGGATCAGCCGCGCGCCGCCTTCGTCTTCGAGCACATAGATCGCGCCTTCCGGTCCTTCGGCGACCTCACGGATACGCTTGTCCCAGCTATAACGTCCGCCTTCCTTGCCGGTAATGCCTTCCTCGTCCAGTTCAACGCGGATAAGCGCCTTGGAGGAAAGGCCGCCGATGAACGCATTACCGTTCCAGTCAGGGAACTGCCCGCCATAATAGATTTCAAGACCGGCGGGGCTGATGGCGGGCACCCAGTATACGGCAGGCGCGGCAAACTCCGGGCGCGTATCATGGTTGGGAATCTTCCGGCCATCATAGTGTTCGCCGTTGGAAACTTCCGGATATCCGTAATTCTGCCCCCGGACGATCAGGTTCAGCTCGTCGCCATGTCGTGGGCCCATCTCCTGCACCCAGAGGCGCCCGGCATTGTCGAAGTCGATCCCCAGCGGGTTGCGATGGCCCAGCGTCCAAACTTCCGCAGCCACCCCGCCCTGATCCGCAAACGGGTTATCATTTGGCAGGCTGCCATCCAGGTTGAGGCGCACGACCTTACCCAGACTGCCGCTCATATCCTGAGCGGGCGTGAATTTCTGCCGCTCGCCCGAAGTGATGAATAGATACCCGTCCGGAGACACCGCCATGCGGTGGCCATAATGGCCATTATCCGTCACCTTCGGGTTTTGCCGCCAGATGACGCTCCGCTCACTGATCGTTCCGCCGGTTTCCGTCAGGGTCAGCGTGGCGATCTCGACAGCGGCGCCAGACAGCGCGTCATTGCTTTCGTCCCGCTCGGCATAGGAAATATAAACTTTGCCGCTATAGGCAAAGTCAGGATGCAGGATGAAATCGCCCAGTCCGCCCTGGCCGCGCGCTTCGACATCCGGTCCACCGGAAATCTCGCCGGCCTTGCTGCCATCGGCGTTCACCAACCAGATCGCGCCGGCCTTCTCGGTCACCACGGCGCGCCCATCGGGCAGGAAGCTCATCGCCCAAGGACGGTCGAAGGTTTCCAGCGGTGTCGCCGTCAGCGTCACGCCGTCCGTTCCGGTCACGGTAAAGCTGCCATCGGCCGCCGGGGCGGTCACACTGCCGGAATTTTCCGTTGCACACGCAGACAGCGCCAGGGCAGCCGTGATCGCGGCGGCGGAAACCAGTTTGAATTGTCTCATATGATCCACTCCTCTGTATTCGGATCAACCAGCCAGGAAGGCCGATCGATCCACAAGATGTTTCATGGGTTCATTGTTCAGGTAGAGCTTCAGGTTGGCAAGGAAAGTCTCGTCTCCCCGCGCCACTGTGCCGGGTGTATCGGAGCTATCGTGCGGTGTGATCACGATCTTGTGATGTTTCCAGAGCGGGCTTTCTTCCGGCAAAGGCTCAATTCGGGTCACATCAAGCGCCGCAAAAGCGGGCCGTCCGGCGTCCAGGGATGCCATCAGCGCGTCTTCATCCACCAGCGCGCCGCGCCCGAGATTCAGGAAAAGGGCATCCCGGTTCATGGCGGCGAAGAAGGCCGCGTCTGCCATCCCCTCGGTCTCGGGCGTATGCGGCGGGCACAGCAGCACGACGTCCGCGCCCGGCAACTCCGCCATCAGCGTGTCTGGCGCCGCAACCCGCGCCGCGCCCTCGGCCGGCCCCGGTGTGCGGCGCACCCCCGTTACAGTCCCGCCCAGCGCGCTGACGCGCTTGCCCACCGCCTGCCCGATCGAGCCATAGCCCACGATCAGCCAGCGCGCGCCGTGCATCTCCCGCGCCCGCAGACGCTCCCATTTCCCGGCAGCCTGATTTGCCCGGTGGCCCGGCCCGTTCCGGAAAAAATCCATGGCCTGCCAGATCGCCCATTCGGCCATCGCCTCGGCCTGGGTGTGATTGGTGGTATAGCGCTTTGATTTTTGCCCGATGGCGACCAGAGCCGGGTTTTCGATGCCCGCAGCGGCCGACTGGAACCAGTCAAACTCCGGGCTTTTGAGGATCGCCGTCATGAATTCCCGCACTGACGGGGCATAAAACGCGTCAATATTGCCAAAAGCGAGGTCCACCTGCGGGGGCTCGGCCAGCTCCGCCGAGGTCTCGGCGTCGTGGAAGCGGGCCGCGTCATCGAGGGTGACGATATTCAGAGCCGCGTTCAGCCCCTTGAGCCGGGGCGCGATGCGCGCGAATGTCCGCGCATGAAGAAGAAGTGTTTTCATGCCCTCCTGCTTAGCTTGGCCCTTGGCGCCAGCACAAGCATGATGCCCGCCCTGCCGCAGGGAAACCTGCCCGTGCGGGGCCCCGATTATTTCCGCGACGCGGCAGATCTCGCCGGCGTGCTGGGCGGCGCCCATGCCGTGCGCGTGCTGTGTAATGGCAATGAAGACCAGTACTGGCGCCGCTATATGGCCGACCTGCTGGCTATGGAGGCGCCCGAGCCCGGCAATCTGCGCTCCTCCCTCGTCTCGTCCTTCAACGAGACCTATTCCCGCACCAGCGACCAGTTCCGGATCTGTGACAGCCGCGCCGTCGAAGCTGAGGCCCGGTATGCGCGTACCGGTGAAGAAATTGCCGGGCGTCTGGCCAAACATTATTTCCCGGCGCCCACGCGCCGCGCTGGAGGAGGATTTGAATGAAACTCTACATATTGCTCGGCGCGGCCTGCGCGCTTGCCGTCTCTGCCTGCGCCCAGACACCGGACACCGCGCCGGAACCGGGAGCTGATGCAGCGCCCCTCAGCCTCGTACAGGCAGCAGAGCCAGCCCCGCCCCAGGTGACCCATCCGATGACCGGCCAGCGTCCCGAAAGCGGCCGCCCCATCGCCACCCGCTCGGCCGTTGTCGCCCCCAATGGCGCCGCCGCGACCGCCCATCCCCTCGCCACACAAACCGCCCTGGATGTGCTGAAAGCCGGCGGGTCTGCCGTTGACGCGGCCATCGCCGCCAACGCCATGCTCGGCCTTGTCGAGCCGACCGGCAACGGCATCGGCGGAGATCTCTACGCCATCGTCTGGGACCCCGAGACGCAAAAGCTCTATGGCTATAACGGCTCCGGCCGCAGCCCCAAAGCCGCCACCCTCGCAGACGCGCAGGCCAAAGCCGACGAATTTGAAGACGGCAAGAAACTCCCCCGCTTCGGCACCATCACCGTCACAGTTCCAGGCACGGTCGATGGCTGGTTCGCCCTGCATGAAAAGTTCGGCAAGCGTCCGATGGCGGACAATCTCGCCCCAACGGTCAGCTATGCCCGCGAAGGCGCCCCGATCCCAGAAATGATCGCCTGGTACTGGTCGCGCGGGCCTCTCCGCTTCGAGCCTGCCCATGAGCGCGGCGAGCTGGAAGAATACGAAAACGCCCGCAAGACTTATTTCGATCCTGTCCCTGTGGAGGGCAGCCTCTTCCGCAATCCGGATCTGGCCAACACGCTGGAACGCATCGGCACGCTCGGCCGCGGCGAGTTCTACAAGGGCGCCACCGCCCGCGCCATGACCAACTATCTGCGCCGCCATGGCAGCAAGATGGCGTATGAAGACTTCACCACCCATACCGGCGACTGGATCGAACCGATCTGCGTCGAATATCGCAGCGAAGTGAAAGTCTGCGAGCTTGGCCCCAACACGCAGGGCGTCGCCGCCCTCCAGATGCTGGAAATGCTTGAACGCTTTGATCTCAAATCCATGGGCTTTGGCTCCCCCGATGCCGTCACCGCCATGGTCGAGGCCAAGCGCCTCGCCTTTGCAGACCGCGCGCTCGGTTACGCAGACCCCGCTTTCTCCGGCATCGATCCGTCGATCTTCGTCGCCCCCGGCTATAACGCCAGACGCGCCGAAGCCATCGACATCACCCGCGCCATGCCCGAGGTCGCTCCGGGCACGGAGATCACCGACGCCGCCCTGCGCGACGGCGACACCACCTACCTCACCGTCACCGATAAAGACGGCATGATGGTCTCCCTCATCCAGTCCAACTATCGCGGCATGGGCTCGGGCCTTGTCGCCGATGGCCTCGGCTTCATGTTCCAGGACCGGGGCGAACTCTTCAGCCTTGACCCCGCCCACCCCAACGCCTTCGAAGGCGGCAAACGCCCCTTCCACACTATCATCCCGGCCTTTGCCTTCAGGAAGGATCTCCCAGGCTGCCAGATCCGCGCCACCGCGCCGGAAATGGCCTGCCCGTATGAGCCCTGGCTCAGCTTCGGCCTGATGGGCGGAGCCACCCAGCCCCAGGGTCATGTCCAGATCATCACCAACCTGATCGATTTCGGCATGGGCCTCCAGGAAGCGGGCGACGCCGCCCGCTGGGAACATGATGGCGGCTGCGAGCCCACCAACGCCCTCGTCGACGACTGCGATGTCGGCACCGGCAAAGTCATGCTCGAACGCGGCCTCGCCTCAATCGCCGCAGAGCTGGAAGCGCGCGGCTATGAAGTCGCCTGCTGCGAAGCCAACTATGGCGGCTAC
>JBKBRT010000043.1:0-16701 GCA_046291585.1 Hyphomonas sp. | reverse complement strand
AGAAAGCCGTTGTTCTGGCGCCCACGGGCGTGGCCGCGATGAATGCGGGCGGTCAGACCATCCATTCCTTTTTCAAGCTGCCCCCGCGCCTGGTCGAGCCGCAGGATGTGCGCCGCCTGCCCAACGCCCGCGTGGTTCGAGCGGTCGAAACGGTGGTGATTGACGAGATTTCCATGGTGCGCGCCGACATGCTGGACGCAATCGATCGCAGCCTGAAACTGAACCGCGGATCTAAACGGCCGTTCGGGGGCGCGCGGATGATCCTGTCGGGCGACCTGCACCAGCTGCCCCCGGTTGTGTCTTCCGAGGAAGGCCCGATCCTGGCGGACCGGTATGGCGGCTCGTATTTCTTCAATGCGCCGGTGTTCCGGGAAGCCGAATTTTCCCTGCTGGCCCTGAAGCATGTGTTCCGCCAGGCAGAGCCCCGTTTCCTCGCTTTGCTCGGCGCCCTGCGCTCGGGCCGTGTGACGCCTTCGGATGAAGCGATCCTCCAGGGGCTGGTTTCGGGACGTTCGGCGGCGCAGGCCTCCGACACGCATGTCGTGCTCACGCCGAACAATGCCAATGCCTTCCGGATCAATCAGAGCCGTCTGGCGGGGCTGAAGGGTGAACGGAAGATTTTCCCGGCGACCGTGCAGGGACAATTCGACGAGAAGAGTTTTCCCACCGAACTTGATCTTGAATTGCGCGTCGGCGCGCGGGTGATGCTGATCAAGAACGATCCCGAGGGACGCTGGGTGAACGGCTCCCTTGGCCTGGTGGAGGGGTTCACCTCGCGCACGGTGATCGTTTCCATTGACGGCCGGGCCTATGAGATCGAGCCCACCGCCTGGGAAAAATACCGATACGATTTCGAGATGGATACTAAGAAGGTGAAGCGCGAAGTGGTCGGCACGTTCAAGCAGATGCCGCTGCGACTGGCCTATGCCGTGACCATCCACAAGGCGCAGGGCCTCACCCTCGACAAGGTGTTCATCGACTTTGACTCCGGAATGTTCGCGCACGGACAGGCCTATGTGGCCTTTTCCCGCGCGCGGACACTGGAAGGGCTGGAGATCTCACGAGCGTTGCGCCCGCGCGATATCGTGCTGGACCGGGAAGCGTTTGCCTTTGGCGAGCTTCAAAAGATCGACGAAACGCCCGCTTATCTGCTGGCGAAATTCCGCAAGGATGACGGCGTTCTGGTCTGAGCCGCGTCGCCCGCCTTAGGCGAGGCGGCGGATTTCCTCGGCCAGATCCCGGTCCTTGTCGGTCACGATTTTCTCAAGAACGCGGACGCGGTCCTTCAGGCGGCCGATTTCGTCGCGCATGGACACCATGTCTGACTGGCTGGCCATGTCAGCGGGCGCGTGTTCGCGTGCCTTGATCCAGGTCTTGATCAGCCCGGCGCCGACCGTGATCGCGACAATGGCGATAACCATAGTGAATGGGTCCATGGGACGCCTCCTTATGCGCAGATAGGGTTTGTATAATCCAGGATTGCGTCTGCCGCCAGCATCAGCCCGGAACTCAGCCGAGACCGTCAATGTCACGGCGCAGGCGCCAGTCGCGGTCGGTGATGATCTGCTCGAGCGTCCGGATGCGGGCGTTCAGGCGCTCCATGTCCTTGTCGCGCGCATCGGCGGGTTTCTGCGACGCGCCGCGCTTCGAACCCGACCGGAAAGCCAACCAGAAAACCAGGGCGCCGATGAAGAAGTAAAACGCTGCGGCCATAGCCACTCCCTCCTTATTGATATTCAATATGTGGGGAAGATGGGTCTGCGTTCAAGCAAAATTGATCGCGGCCACCATTATTTTTGGCATTATTTTTTGGAGAGGGCGCCCTAACGCCCGGTCGAGCCGAAGCCGCCTGCCCCGCGCGCGGTTTCACCGAGCGCCTCTACCTGGGACCAGGCAAGGCGGGTGACCGGGGCCAGCACCAGCTGGGCGATGCGCTCGCCGCGCTGGACGGTGAAAGGCTCTGCGCCGAGATTGATCAGGATGACTTTGATCTCGCCGCGATAGTCGCTGTCGATCGTGCCCGGCGTGTTGAGGCAGGTGAGGCCATGCTTGGCGGCGAGGCCCGAGCGCGGGCGGACCTGGATTTCGTAGCCTTCGGGGATCGCAACCGAAAGACCCGTGGGCACCATGGCGCGCTGGCCGGGGGCGAGAATGACCGGTTCGCGGTCTGGCACCGCCGCGCGCACATCCATGCCGGCAGAGCCCGCCGTTTCATAAGCGGGAAGATCGAGGCCCGCAAAATGGGGCAGCGGAAGCACTTGAACGGTCACATCAGTCATGACGCGACGGGTGGGGAGACTCTGGGGGAGAGTCAAGCGGCTGCTTACTCCGCCGCGAGGCGCAGGCTGTCTTTATCGCTGCCCAGGACCTCGGCGATCTTTTCGGCGAGGCGGGCGCTGACGGCTTCCTTGGCCATCCGGGGCCAGCGGTCGACGCCGGCCTGGGTGATCAGGGCGATCTCGTTCTCGAGGCCGCCCATGACATCACCGGAGACATCATTGGCGACGATCCAGTCGCAGCCCTTGCGGGCGAGTTTTTCGCTCGCGTGACGCTCGACCTCATGGGTTTCGGCGGCAAAGCCGATGACGAGGGCCGGGCGCTTTTTCTTCTTGTGGCTGATCGTGCGCAGGATGTCCGGGTTTTCGGCAAGCTCAATGGTGGGGGATTTGCCCTCCCCTTTCAGCTTCAGCTTCTTGTCAGCGGCTTTGACCGGGCGCCAGTCGGCGACGGCGGCTACGGAGACAAAAATATCCGCTGGCAGAGCCTTTTCGCAGGCGGCGAGCATCTCGCGGGCGGTTTCGACCTTGACCAGCGTGACGCCTTCGGGCGGGCTGAGCGAGACAGGGCCGGAGACGAGGGTAACTTTGGCGCCTTCGGCGGCCAGGGCAGCGGCGATGGAATAGCCCTGCTTGCCGGAGGAATGGTTGGAAATGTAGCGCACCGGATCAAGCGGCTCACGCGTCGGGCCGGCGGTGACGAGGGCGTGGCGCCCGGCGAGACGTTTTGTCTGCTGTGGGCGGAGCATCGCTTCGATCTGCGCCACGATGCGCGGGACATCCGGCAGGCGTCCGGGGCCAAACTCGCCGCAGGCCATGGGGCCGACATCGGGCTCCATCACCGTTATGCCGTCCGCACGGAGCTGGGCGATGTTGCGCTGGGTGGCGCCATGTTGCCACATACGGACATTCATCGCCGGGACCATCAGCACGGGCTTGTCGGTCGCCAGAAGCGCGGTGGAGGCGAGGTCATTGGCATGGCCGTGCACGGCCTTGGCCATCAGGTCAGCGGTCGCGGGGCAGACGACGACGAGATCCGCCGAGCGGGAGAGCTCGATATGGCCCATCTCGGTTTCGTCCGTCAGGTTGAAGAGCTCCGTATACACTTTTTCGCCGGAGAGCGCGGCGACAGACAAGGGGGTGACAAATTCGGTGCCGGCCCTGGTGAGGATGACGCGCGCGCCAATGCCGCGCCGGCCGAGCTCTCGGATGAGCTCAAGGCTTTTATAGGCGGCAATGCCGCCGCCGATGACGAGTAGGATGCGTTTGGCGCTCATATATCCGCTATATCGGGTGTGACTGGCCGTGTTTCTAGCGCAAAAACCTTGCCGGGCCCCCATCAAAACCCCGCGAATGCGCGCGCCGCCTCAACTTTCCGGCAAGGTTTGGCGGCTCATTCGCCGACGCGGATGAGCCGGGCCTGGGTAGACCCGGAGAAACCTTTGCGGTCTGACACCTTGATAACGGCGCCCTGGGGGGACGATCCCTCGTCCCGGCGGCGGATCACGACGGTGGTGGCCATCGGCTCGCCCGGGCGGGCCATGTGGATCACTTCGCGCGCGGGGCCGGCATCTGCGCAGGGGCCGGTGATGATGATGACGCCGCCTTTGGCCATGTCCGAAACGTCAAGCTGGGCGGCCTTGCTGCAGTTTGCGCCGGCAAGGCCCTGAGCGAAGGCGGGCGCGGCCAGGGCAATCATGGCGGCGAGACTGAGTGCGAGCTTCATCGATCCGGCTCCCTTCTGGTGGCGGAGCCTGGGAAGGTAACCGAAGTCTTAACACGCAGAAGCGGTTACGCCTCTGACGGGAACCTCACAGGGCAGCGGGCGCCACAGCCGCGAGAAATTCGCCTCAACTCAAACCTGCTTTGGTTTCAGCTGGGCGAGGAAGGCCAATCCCTCTGCCGATTGCCCCTCCCCGGTGGCTTTCTTCGGCAGATTTTCGCAGAACTCGACGAAGGGGAGCTTCGACTCAATGCCGAACTGTTCCTCGAGGACAACGGCTTCGGGATGGTCGAGGCTGCCGATGGTGACATATTGGGAAGCGCCTTGCCAATCGTAGAGGAATCCCAGGGGCGTGCCGCAATCAGGGCAGAAGGCGCGGGCGGCGAGATTGGAGCTCCAGAACACCGGCGGTTGTGGCCCGGTCCAGCGGAACTGATCCTTCGGCGCGCCAACCAGAGCGGCGAAGAGGCCGCCGGTGGCGCGCTGGCACATGCGGCAGTGGCAGACATGCCCCCCTTGCAGCACATCCATCTCGTAGCGATGTTTTCCGCATTGGCAGCCGCCGGTGTAGGTCATTGTCCAATCCTCTTCGGACCGGAAAAGTGCACCCGTTGGCAGAGGCAGGCAAGGCCGCTCAGCCGACTTCCTGAATGAGCCAGGCCACGACCCCGGCAAGCGCGACAACGAGCCCGAACCAGCCCCACCACGGGGCAAAGCGCTCGCGCGCCGGCGGGGGCGCAGGCTCGGCGTCGAGGCTCTTCTCGAACCGGTCCATCACTTCGGGCAGGCGCTTCAGCCGGTTGGTCACTTCACGGACATTTTCGGTGATGAAGCGCGCGGCCCCTTCCGGCCCGAAATTCCGGCGCATCCAGGCCTCTATGACCGGCTCGGACGCGTTCCAGATATTGTGGGAAGGATCAATCGTGCGGGCGACGCCTTCGACCTGCACCATCGTTTTCTGGAGCAGAACAAGCTCAGGACGCAGCGCCATGCCGAAGGTGTGGGTGTAATCGAAAAGCTGCAGCAGCACACGGCCCATCGAGACTTCCTCAGCCGGGCGGCCGAACAGTGGCTCCCCGATCGAGCGCAGCGCCTGGGCGAAATCACCGACCGACTGGCTGGGCGGAACATAGCCTGCCTCGAAGTGGACCTGCGCGATGCGCATGTAGTCGCGCTTCAGGAAGCCCCAGAGAATTTCGGCGAGAAACCGGCGCTCGATGATGCCGATACGGCCGATGATACCGAAATCCACAAGCGCAATCGTGCCTTCGGGCGTCAGGATGGCGTTGCCTTCATGCATATCGGCATGAAAAACGCCGTAATTGATGGCGCTGGCAAGGAAGCCCTGCGTGATGTCATTGGCGAGCTTTTTGCGGTCGATTCCCGGCTGATCGAGAACGCCGGGCGCCGTCAGCGGCGTGCCCTCGATCCATTCGGCCGTCATCACGCGCCTGCCGGTACGCTCCCAGTCAACCTTCGGCACACGGAAGAAACCGGTCTTCTCATAGATTTCGCGCATTTCATCCGCCCCGCCCGCTTCCAGGCGCAGGTCGGTCTCGCGCAGCATGGCGTTCGCGATGGTTTCGGTGAAGGCGACGGGCTTCAGGCGACGGCTTTCGGTGGAGACGCCTTCGATGGTGCGCGCGGCGCGGCGCATGGCCGAAAGCTCCAGCGTCAGCTGACGCTCGATCCCGGGACGGAGGATCTTCACCGCCCGGTCGCCATCGGGCAGCGGCATCCGGTGAACCTGCGCGAGCGAGGCGGCAGCGACCGGGGTGGTGAGCCCGGGGAAGAGCCGCGCAGCCTCGGCGGCGCCGAACTCGGCAGCGAGCGCGGCATTGGCCTGTTTCATCGAGAAAGGCGGCAGCTTGTCCTTCAGCCGGGAGAGATCGCCGGCCACTTCTGAGCCGAACACATCGGGACGGGTGGCAAGGAACTGGCCGAGCTTGATATAGGCCGGGCCGAGGCGTTCGAGGGCATAGGCGAGGCGCTCGCCCGGACGCCCCTTCGCGCCGCCCCCGAAGACGCGCAGAATGCCGCCGGCAATGCGGGCCGGCAGCGGAAGGCGCGACTGATACTCGCCCGGCAGCACCACATCATGGCGCGCCAGCGACGTGCCCGCGCGGATCAGCCGGCGATAATCTGAGAACATGCCCATCTACTGCGCGCCCGCCCGACTGGAACCAATCGCGCAGGCTGCGCGTTTAACATCTAGCTGTATCTTCAGGAGACGAAGAAAAATCATGTCTACATCCCCCTCATCCAACAAATTTCTGTATTTTGTGGTCGGCATTCTCGTGGCCGGCGCCATCGGCTTTGGCATCTACTACTTCACTGAAGGCCCCGGCGGCGAAGACAAGATTGAAATCTCCATCGGCGAAAGTGGCATCGACATCGACGGGAACTGACCTTCGGCGCATCAGACCGCCCAGCCAAAGTGCAGGGCGGCGATGCCGCCGGAATAATTCGTAACCGAGACTTGGCGGAAGCCGGCGCTCTCGATTTCGGATCTGAAGGTTTCCTGGTCCGGGAATTTGCGGATCGACTCGATCAGATACTGATAGCTGTCCCGGTCGCTCGCGATGAGTTCGCCAAGGCGGGGGATGACCGCGAAACTGTAGCGATCATAGGCTTTCTGCAGGATTGGCACCGTCATGTGGCTGAACTCCAGCACGGCGAGCCTACCACCGGTTTTCAGCACACGGCGGAACTCCTTGAGGCCCGCCACGCGGTCAGCGAAGTTCCGGATGCCGAACGAGACCGTCACCACATCAAAACTCTTGTCCGGATAGGGCAGTTTCTGGCCATCGGCGCAGACCCAGCTCAGCCGGTCGCCCCATTTTGCGTTATCGCTGCGCGCCTTGCCTGCTTCGAGCATCGCGTCGTTGATGTCGGAGACGATGGCGGTGGCCGGGCGCGTATCGCCGCGCCGTTTGCCTGCTTTGTCTGCAAGATCAAGGAAAGCACGCGCCAGTTCGCCCGTGCCGCCGGCGACATCGAGATGGCGCTCACCGGGCTGAGGATTGATGCGGTTCATCGCGTCATGCTTCCAGAGACGGTGGACGCCGCCGCTCATCAGATCATTCATCAGGTCATAGCGGGACGCGACCGATCGGAAGACGCCCTTCACCCGGGCGACCTTCTCGGTTTCCGTCACCTCTTCAAAGCCGAAGGAGACGATGCGTTCTTTGCTGTCCTGACCGGTCATGGCTGCCTATCTTACCTGCGTTGGTCTTAGCGTATATGCGATAACGATGCCTGAATTACCTGAAGTCGAGACAGTTCGCCGCGGACTTGCCCCCGTTATGGAGGGGCGGCGGATCCTGAAGCTGGAACAGCGGCGGGCGGACCTGCGTTTTCCCCTGCCCGAGCGCTTTGCCGAGCGGCTCGCCGGCGCGCGGATCGATCAGCTCGCCCGGCAGGCGAAATTTCTCGCCGCGCACCTCTCCACCGGGGAGGTGCTGGTGATGCATCTGGGCATGACCGGGCGGTTTACCATTGGCGGGCAGATGCCGGGAGACTTCCACCTTGGAACCGGCGGGATCGCGGCGCACGATCATGTCGTCTTCCATATGGAGGGCGGGGAGACCGTTACCTACAACGACCCGCGCCGCTTTGGCTTCATGGAGCTCTGGCCGGCCGCCACGTTTCTGGCATACCCACGGTTAATGACGATGGGGCCTGAGCCCCTCTCCAACCGTTTCTCCCACGCCTATCTGGACGAGGCCCTGCGCGGCAAGGCGGCGCCGATCAAGGCGGCCCTGCTGGACCAGAAGGTGATTGCGGGGCTGGGCAATATCTATGTCTGCGAGGCGCTGTTCCGGTCCGGCATCTCGCCCAAGCGCCTGTCCAAGACCATTCCCGGCCAGCGCGCGGCACGGCTTGCGCCGGCTATTAACAGCGTGATTGCCGAAGCGATTGAGGCGGGGGGCTCATCGATCTCGGACTTTGCCGCGACCGATGGCGCCCTTGGCTATTTCCAGCACCGGTTTGATGTTTATGACCGGGAGGGGCAGGCCTGCAAAACCTGCGGGATGGAGATCCGGCGGATTGTGCAGTCCGGGCGGTCGACGTTTTATTGTCCGAGCTGTCAGCGTTAGCGTTCCGCCCTAAGCCCCATCTTTTTAAGCGGCGCGCCGAAGCCCCCCGCCACAAGCCCTGCCAGCAAAGGCGGCGCCGGCCAGAGGCGCAGGAGGGGCGCCGCCAGCCGGTCGCGCAGCCAGGGCGTGAGCACGCCGTCGGACTGGTAGACCGGCGTGAAGGCCCAGGTCATCAGCTGGTAGAGCCGGACATGGCTGGCGCGGATTTTCAGGTAACGGCGCAGGGCGGCGGCGATACGCGCCTCGCCATGCAGCGCATGGGCGAGGCCGTAAGCGTCCAGCAGCGCCATGTTCGCTCCTTGCCCGAGCTGCGGGCTCGCCGCATGCCAGGCGTCGCCGATATGCACGAGCCGTCCTTCCACAGCGCGGGGATGCGTGCGGTGGCGATAGCGGGCGAAGGTGAGCTGGTCATGATCCGTGATCTGATGGAGCAGCGCTTCGGTTTCCGGCCAGAGGCGCAGGGCGGCATCCTTCCAGTGGGTCAGCGGCGCGGCGCGGAACGCCTCATACTGGTCAGCGCGGATCGACCAGAAATAGGTGAGACTGTCGGGCGCGTCCGGCCCGGCGCGTCCGGAGGGCATGACACCGGCCATCTTTCGCGCCGCTTCATAGCGCTGCTCCAGCGCCGTGCGGTCAAATATACTGGCCACGGGCCAGGGCAGCGTGGCCCAGAGCGCGCCGTAGGCAAGCTCCGCCCTCGGCGCAGAGGAGAGCGGCGAGCGCACACCGAGCGCGTCGATCACGAGGTCATAGGGGCCATGCACGCCGCCGCCTGCCTCGGTCAGCGTTCCGGCGTCTGCGTCGGCCGAGACAATCCGTGTGGCCGGCACGAGGCGCGCGCCCGCGGCCAGCGCCGCTTCCTGAACCAGGCCAAACAGCGCCGCGCGCTGGATGCCGAGACCGGCAAGGCCCGCCCGCAGCGCGCCATAGCGTACATCCAGAACCGCCCGGCCGGTATCGACTGAAATGCCGCGGAGGCGCGCGATCGGCGTGCCGAGGGCTTCTGCCTGCGCGCGCAGGCCCATGGCGCCGAGCACGGCCAGCCCCGTCTCCTGCAGCATCAGGCCCGAGCCCACCGGCCCGGCCGCCGCAAACTGGTCAAACAGGGTCACCCGGTGACCGGCCCCAGCGAGCAGTGCGGCGGCGGCCAGCCCGCCGATCCCGGCCCCGGCGATACCTATGCTGACCTGCTGCGCCATATCCCGTGCCCCGCCGATGCCGCGCTCCCCGCAGACCATTCAGAAACCGGGGCGGGAAGGCAAGCCTCTGCCATTATCGAGGAATGCGGCTATCTCGCGCATTCAGATTGAAGATCATGGCAGGGCCTTCGTCCTTTGCGGTAAGGGTAATCGTTCCCCGGCGCCGGTCGATCTGCACACGGAAAAGAGACAGAAGGTCCACCCCGATCAGCATCGAAGGTTCTTCGCGCAGGCCCAGATCATCAAACATCGCCGGATCGGCAATGAGCATGTCGAACCGGCTGAGATGGAAGTCTGCCAGGGACAGCCGCTTGACGGTTGCCACCGAGACCGCCAGCTGCCCCCCGGTGGCGCCCTGTAAAACCTGGGTCTTCTCATCATCCCGCCGGGCTTTGGCTGCGCGCGCCATTTCCGAATTGATGAAGCTGATCGGAGAGCCGGTATCGATCAGGGCCTTGCCCCGGACGCCATTGAGCCGGACTTCGGCAAACATCAGGCCGTTTTCAACGGTCAGCCGGCCCCGGCCGGAACTGCCGGCGGTGGTGTGGGGGCGCCCGGGATAAACCGAAAACCGCCCCTCGGGATAATCGAAATCCAGAACATCGCCGCCAAAGGACACCGCCGGCATGACCAGCGGCGCGCCGGGGATCGGCTCGCGATCATTGTAGACAGCCGGCACGCCCTGCAGCCGCGTGCCCGCGCTGCTGAGGCTGGGGATCCGGATCAGCGGGAACATCCGCTGCCCCAGAAGGCCGAACACAGATACCTGTACGTCCTCCGCAGGCGGCGGGTCTATGCCTGCGCGGCGCGCCGCGCGGCCATCGATCATGGCGATCGTCGCGGCTGTATCAATGATCGCTGGCATGTCCGGCGCGCCGTTGACGCTGATCGGCGTGACGAAATAGCCCGCGTTATTGAGTGTCAGCGGGAATGTCAGACGGCCGGCCGAAGCATCCCCCGGCAAACACAGGCAGAGCGCTGCGGCCGCCACAGCGCCAAGCCGTGCCCATCCGCCAAACGGTGTCGCGCCGAACATCCGCAATTCCTCCCATGCCTTTCCGGCATTTTTCCTGAGGATGCCACAAAAGCCGGCTGCCTGCCAGAAAGCTCAGACCATGCCGCCGTCGGTGGGCAGCCCGAAGAGGATGCGGCCGGTCAGTTCCAGCGTGGCAGGCGCGGTGACGATATGCTGCGTGATGGCATGGGCATCGCGGAAGCGGCGTTGCAGGTCGCTGGCTTCAAACAGCGCGGCCCCGCCCCCCAGATCATACAGCGTGCGGCAGATATCGGCGCCGGTGCGGGTCATGTGGGTGCAGGCAAGGCGCAGGTCGGCGCGCGCTTCCATCGGGATGGCCCCCTCACCTTTCGCAATTGTCCAGACACGGTCAATCTCGGAAAACAGATACGCCCGCGCCGCGCGCCACTGCGCTTCGCAGCGGGCGTATTCGGCCTGCATGGCCTGGCGCTCGCTCAGCGTCTTGGAAGAGCCCTGACTTTTCTTGACGGTTGCCAGCGCGTGAAATGCGTCGAGCGCGCCGCGGGCATTGCCGAGCGCCACGGCAGACACCCCCAGCGCCAAAAGTCCGAACGCCGGAAATTTGAACAGCGCGCCCGTCTCGCGCGGCGCGTCTGCCACCAGCGATACCGAGCGCCCGCGCGGCACGAGAATATCCTTCACCTCGATATCGCCCGAGCCTGTGCCCTTCAGGCCCATCACATGCCAGGTATCATGGAGGGTTACGTCGGAGGCGGGAAACACCATCATCCGCGTATCGGGCGCGCCGCTCGCCAGGCGCTTCATCTCGCCATTTTCCCAGACCGTGCAGCCTCCGCACAGCCAGCTGCAATTGGCCGAGCCCGAGCCCCATTGCCAGCGGCCGGATACGCGGTAATGGTCGCCCTCCACCACCGCCTTGCCCATCGGCGCGAACACCCCGCCGGTGATGGTCATGGGATCAGCATAGACCTCGCTTGCAAATTCAGGCGCCATATAGGCCGCGTTCAACGCGGTTGTGGCCGCGATCATCACGCACCATCCGGCGCTGGCATTGGCGCGGGCGGCGGCCTCGGTCACCTCGACAATCTCGCGCGGGCTGAGTTCCAGCCCGCCAAAAGCCTTGGGCGTGACCATCCGGAAGGCGCCCGTAGCGGCGAGTTTCTGCGCCAGATCGGCCGGAAGACGGCGCGCGGCCTCCATCTCGGCGGCGCGGGCCGCCAGTTCGGGCAGCAGCGGCTGGAGATCGGTGAACGGTGCCGGCATCGTGGTTTCCCCCATTTATGGTTGTTCTTTGGCGCAGATCATCGGCCAGAGCGGCCCCGCATGGCAAGCCTGAGCTTATTTCCCTGGGAGAAGCCCGTGCAGTTTCACCGGCGCGGCATGGCGCCAGGAGAGGGTGAGCGCCGAGCGCAGCGTGGTGGGGTCGCACGCCGACAGGCGGATGGAGGTCGCGCCTTTCTCTCCCCATTTATTCGGCACCGGAAAGAAGATGCCGGGCTCGGCGGCGCACAGCATCTGCTGCTCATCGACGGTCAGGAACACATTGGAAAACTCTTGATGGGGCGGCAGCGTGCAGAAGATTTTCCCCTTCGGCGCATCGACGCGAAAGCTTGCCCAGTCAAAATGCGGGCGCTCTATCGCATGGGGCAGGCACAGCGCTTCGGCGCGGAGCTCCTCAGGCCCGATCATATCGACAGCGCCCCCAAAATAACGGCGATGAGCAGCGCCGACATCAGGATCACGAAGTAGATACTGTCTAGCGTCAGCACACGGAGCACTGAACTGAAACGCCCGCGCGCATATACCACCCGGTTCAGGCGGTAGAGATACCAGTTGGAATAGACAATCAATGCCCATGTCACCCAGCCCGCGCCAACGAGATAGGCCGCCAGCATCCCCAGCGCCATGGCGAAGAACAAGGCGGAATGAAAGTGCAGCGAGACAATCAGATGGTCGAAGAACAGAAACTGCCGCCGCCAGAGATAAACCAGTGCCAGAAGGCAGGCATAGACGGGGAGCATCACGAACATCAGGCGCGGTATCCATGCCCGCGTCTGTTCGGCAAGGCGGCCGGGATTGTCCATCACTTCGGCAAAGCGCGCGGCCTCCTCATCCCCCTCCGCGCCGGCCTCACGCACGGCATCTAGCGCGTCACTCGGAATGAACCCCGACCATTCGGCCTGATCTGCCGCGACCGGCGAAGGATCTTCTCCCGCCGCCGTCGGAATATCCGGCGTCAGAATGTTGGGCCCGCTGCGCCAGAGATTTTCCACCTCGTCCAGGCCGGCGATGGCCTCCTGATAGTCTGTCTCGGACATCTCCCCGGCGGCGTAGGCGCTTTCGATCTGGGCGCGCGCCTCCTGGAAATTCTGGGCGCCGCCCGGCACGACAGACAGCCCCTGACCTGTCACCAGCGGCAGAAGGACGAAGAACAGCAGCGACGCAGCCACATAGAGGCGGAAAGGCGGAATAAAGCGCGCGCGCTGTCCGTCCAGATAGGCCCGGGTGATCCGCCCCGGGCGCAGCAGCAGGCCGGGCAATGTCCGCGCAATCCGGCCATCGAGGGCAAACAGCGTCTCGATCCCCTCCCCGACCAGCGCCCAGAAAGGCCGCCTCAGGCTCTGGGCGCTTTGCCCGCAAACCTGGCAGAAATCGCCCGCCAGCCCGGCGCCGCAATTGCGGCAGACAGTATCCCGGAGCCGCGCCCCTGGCCCGGCGGCCATGCCGGCGGCCGCGTCTGCCCCGGCATGTTCCAGGGCCGTATCTGCAGCGCTGCCCAGTTCATCGCTCATGCTAACCCCTGGCCGCCTCAGCGGAACACTTTCGGCTTCTTCGCCATGAAGCGGGCCGTCGCCTCATTATATCGCAAACCTCGCCCCTCCGGAGCAAGCCCATAGGTTTGCTCGCGCAGGAACGTCATCAGATCGCGCCGCTTGCCAGCCGCTTCCAGAACCGCGGGGCTCAGCGTCTCCCCAATCCCGACGGTCAGTGTCTTGCCCATCCGCCGGCGCACTTCGCGGAAAACCAGCGCCAGGCGCAGCTCCAGCGAGAGATGCGAGGCAATCTGGAAGAGGCGCGAATTCTGGCCCTCGAAGAAGATGGGCGTGACGGCCGCCCGGCCATGCGTGATCAGTTTGGCGGTGAAGGGCTTCCAGTCATCATCCACCGCCAGCGGATCAAACGGTCCAGGCGTGGTCGAGACCCCGCCTGCCGGAAAGACGATCACGCAGCCCCCCGCCTTCACATGCGCCAGCGCCGCCTTGCGCATCGTGATATTGGCGGCGGCCGCCTCGCGCGTTCCGGCAAAGTCCACCGGGAGCAACCAGGGCTTTGCTTCGGGTACAGCGTCGAGCACCGAGTTCGTCAGCACCCGGAAATCCCGGCGCCTCTGACCGGCGAGCCAGCTGATCACGAGCCCGTCCAGCACGCCGAAAGGATGGTTGGCCACGATCACCAGCGGGCCATCTGCCGGAATGGCGGCAAGGCGGGCTGCGTCAAACAGCAGAGTCAATTCCAGAAGCTGGATCGCGGCCTCGAAAAATCCCGCCTCGCCCAACTCCCCGGCCCGGTAGCGTTCATAGAGGCGCGCAAGCTTCGGCTGACCGGTCACCCGCTCCACCGCGCGCACCAGCATGCGCTTCAGCGGGTCGTTGAAGTAGGCCGCATAGGAAAGATCCGGCGCGGCGGCAGTATCCCTCAAAGCCGCCACATCCGCGCCAGATTGTTTTTCTGCATGTCCGATGATCCGCCCACGATCGGCATGCCGAGAAGGTCCCGCAGATTGCGCTCGATGTCGTAAGCGTCCGAGAGGCCATAGGCCCCGATCACCTGCTGGCAGGCAAGCGCGATCTCAACGCCCGTATCGGCCACGTAAAGCTTGGCCATCGCCGTTTCCGCCGAACAGGGCTGGCCCGTGCCGGCAAGCCAGGCGGCGTGATAGAGCATATGCCGGCAGGCGGCGAGCTTTGTGCGCGCCGTGACGAGTTTGTGCGCGATTGCCTGATGCTGGCCGATGGGCTTGCCAAACTGCACGCGCTCCCCGGCATAGCGCCAGGCCTCCTCCAGCGCCGCGCGGGCCAGACCATAGGCAACCGCCGTGATTTCGATCTTCTCCACATCCAGCGCCCGCCCGGCGAGGGCATCCCATCCCTTGTTCCACTTTTCCGGCCCGCCGACGATGGCGCTTTCGGGCAGACGCACCTCATCAAGATAGACATCCATCGAATGGGTGTAGCGCAGATTGGCATGCTCGATGGCCTGCATGCTGACGCCCTTGGCATTTGTCGGCACAAGGACAAAAGTGAGGTTCCCATGGCGCGCGCCCTGATCGCCCGAACGGCAGAGGCAGTAGATATAGTCGGCCCAGTCCGCGCCCGTGCACCAGCGCTTGGCGCCCTTGATGACAATCTCGTTTCCGTCCCGCTCCACCCGCGTCTCGACGCTGGGCAGGTCGCCGCCGACATTGGGCTCCGACAGGCCATAAGCGAGGAACAGCTCGCCGCGCGCGATCTTCGGCAGCAGTTCCTCTTTCTGCGCTTTCGAGCCATTCTCGGAAAGATTGAGCCCGCCATAAAAGGCGGCGTGGATATAGGGCCCGGCCATGCTCGGACCGCCCTGGCACAGCTCCTCGATCACGGCGGCGGCAGCGTAGATATCCTCCCCCTGCCCGCCATACGCTTCGGGGATCGTCAGGCCGATGAGGCCCATCTCGGCAATCTCGCGAAAAAGGCTGCGATCCCAGGTCGCGGCCTTGTCCCATTCCCGGCGCTTCTCGCGCGGCATCTTCTCGGCCACCCAGCGGGAAAGCTGGCGGCGGATTTCAACAACATGCTCTGGTTCTGCAGCAAAACTGGTCATGCCGCACTTCTGGGCCAACGCCCGATTTCGTCAAGCCGGAACGGTGTGGACTGGTAGGTCTGGTTGATCCAGTTGCCGAACAGAAGGTGCGCATGGCTGCGCCAGCGGTTGAGCGGCTGGCGCGTGGGGTCGTCCTGCGGGAAATAGCCGAAGGGCACCTGGATCTGCTTGCCGGCTTCCCGGTCGCGCTCGAACTCCTCTTTCAGGGAGAAGGAATCATATTCCACGTGATTGAACATATAGAGGCTGCGCCGCTTGCGGTCTTCCAGCAGGCAGGGCCCGGTCTCATCACTGTCGATCAGCAGGCGGAGGGCCGGGCGCTCCAGTACATCGGCGCGGCGCACCTCTGTCCAGCGCGAAACGGGAATGGCAAAATCATCCGAAAAGCCGGACAGATACGGCGAAGCGAGATCCAGATTGCGGTGCCGGAACACGCCGAAGGCTTTGGCTTCAAGCTGGTACTTCGGCAGGCCATGGAAATGATAGGCCGCCGCCATTGCGCCCCAGCAGATATAGAAGGGTGAATGCACATGCGTCTGCGTCCAGTCGAAGATCTGCGTCAGCTCGTCCCAATAGGTCACTGCTTCAAACGGCATCTGTTCGATGGGCGCGCCGGTCACGATAAAACCGTCAAACTTCTGTTCCCGGATTTCTTCCCAGGTCTGGTAGAAGCTGATCAGATGCTCCTGCGAGGTATTCTTGGGCGTGTGCCCGCCCACGCGGACGAGGGTCAGCTCCACCTGCAGAGGCGAGGCGCCGATGAGGCGCGCAATCTGCGTCTCGGTGCGGATCTTGTTGGGCATGAGGTTGAGCAGCGCGATCCGCAGCGGGCGGATGTCCTGGCGCACGGCGTCTGTCTCGCGCATCACCGCGACGCCCTCTTTCAGCAGCGTCTCACGCGCAGGCAGCGTATCAGGAATCCGGATCGGCATGGCTCAAACGTCCTCTTCGGCCCGCTTCAGATCCCATAAACACAGCCGCAAAAGAGGGGGAAAGGCAGGCCCGGAAAGCCGGGGTTTCCTGCATCTCGGCCCTTTAGCGACTTGTTTAACGTGGCTGCAAGCCGGCCGGCCAAATCACCACGGAGGAGGATTTAGTACGGGCGGGGCGCGGCGTCAAATGGGATGAGTGTTTCCTCACTCCCCCGTCAGCTTCGCCGCGCGGCGTTCCTTGAACGCGGCCACCGCTTCTTTCCGGTCGCCCAGATAGTTCGAGACGCTTTCCCAGCCGATCGAGGCGTCCATCAGCTGCGCGGCGAGCGCGCGCAGGGGGATGTTGGCGGTCGTCTTGGTCCAGCGCACCGCCCATTTCGGGTTCGCCATGATCTTGCCGACGATCTCATCCACCTTTGCATCAAGCTCTGCGGCTGGCACGGCATAGTTGATGAGGCCAAGCGCCTTGGCTTCCGGCGCGCTGAGCAGGTCACCTGTCATCAGGAGTTCCTTGGCCTTGGCAAAGCCGATCAGTTGCGGCCAGATCAGTGCCCCGCCATCGCCCGCCACCAGCCCCACCTTCACATGCGGATCGCCGATCTTCGCGGTCTCGTCGG
>JBKBRT010000253.1:0-3591 GCA_046291585.1 Hyphomonas sp. | reverse complement strand
TCTTCACTCGGTGAAGCGCATTCGGCCTTCAACACCGCGATTCTCCTGCAGAAGCACGGCGTCAATGCGCGCGCTGTTGATCTTACCGGGTGGCGAGACGAGCGCGACATGTCGCTGGAGGAGCGCATGGAAGACGCGTTTGGCGGTATCGACCTTGCCCGCGAACTTCCCATTGTTACGGGCTATGCCAGCAGCCGAGACGGTCTCGTCCGGCAGTTTGGCCGGGGATATACGGAGGTTACTTTTTCGCGTCTCGCAGCGTTCATCAAAGCCGATGAAGCGATCATCCACAAGGAGTTCCACCTCTCCAGCGCGGACCCCAACCTCGTTGGTCAGGACAGAGTGCGCAAGATCGGTCTCACCAATTTTGATGTCGCAGACCAGCTCTCCAATATGGGCATGGAAGCAGTCCATCCCAAAGCCGCCAAAATCCTGCGCCAGGCGGGCATTCCCCTGCGGGTCAAGAACACGTTCGACCCCGAAGATGGCGGCACCGTCATTTGTGCAGACTACGCTCCCGAAAAGCCCCGCGCCGAAATCGTGACCGGCCTCAAGGGCGTCTTCGCGCTGGAGGTCTTCGATCAGGATATGGTCGGCGAGAAGGGCTATGACGCGGCCATTCTTGACGCGCTCACCCGCCACTCGATCCGTATCGTGTCGAAATGTTCCAATGCCAACACGATCACACATTACGTTGAAGGCAGCCGCAAAGCGCTCAAACGGGCAACTGCCGATATCGAAGCCAAGCTGCCCGGCGCCGAGGTCTCCACCAGCCGTGTAGCGATTGTCTCCGTCATCGGCGCCGATATCAACGTACCCGGCATCACGGCGAAAGCGCTGACGGCGCTGCATGATGCTGATGTTCCGATCATCGGTCTCCACCAAGTCTCCCGCAAAACCGATATTCAGGCGGTTATCCAGGAAGACGACTTCGACAGGGCCATCTGCGCCCTGCATGAAGCGCTGGTTGAGCAGGTGAGTGCGGCCGTCCCGCAGGCGGAGGCATTGCGCCCGGCCGCATGACACGCTTACTCGGCAGGCCGGGGCTGGTCCTGTCCGGACACGGCGGATTTGCGGTCTACCGGAACATCCTCGTTTTGGTGGCCGCTCTGACGCTCCTGCAGGGCGCCATGGCTGCGCTGGCCATGGTCATGTCGCTGAAGCTGCTGGCCAATGGTGTGGCAGAAGCAGGTATCGGTCTGGTCGCCTCGGCCTATTCGGCAGGCTTCCTCGGCGGCACACTGATCGCGCCGCTCGAAATCCGCCGCATCGGCCATATCCGGACCTTTACGCTGCTGGCGGGGATCTGCGCGCTGGCGGCGCTGCTGCTGCCCATCGCCGGACGAGAAATCGTGATCTGGTCACTGCTGCTGGCGCTCGCCGGGGCAGGGGCTGCGGGTATGCTCACGGCCGGGGAGAGCTGGATCGCAAATGCCGCCCCACCTCAGAAACGCGGCGCTATCCTTGGCTTCTACCACATGGTTTCAAAGACCGGAGCCATTGCCGCCCCCTTCTTGGTGGCCGCTGCACTTTCCGGCTTCGGCGCCTTCATGGTGGTGGCCGGCCTGTTCATCGCCGCGCTGCTCCCCGTGGCCGCCACCAATCGCAGCCAGCCAGAACTCGTCGCCGCTAAACCGTTCGGGCCCAGACGATTGCTTGCGCTTGCGCCAGCCTCTGTCTTCGCAGCATTTTGCGCCGGCGCCGTCAACAATTCCGTCGCCCAGCTCTATCCGGTATTCGCCGCGTCCATTCGACCGGATGACGCCGCCGGCTACTCCGCCCAGCTCAACGGCGCAATCCTTGCGGGCGCCATGATCGGCCTCTGGCCTATCGGGCTCCTGTCTGACCGGCTCGATCGGCGCATCGTGATCGCCGCAGCGGCTGCCATCGGTGCAGGCGCCGCCATCGGCCTCGCGCTGACGACAGCGCTCAATGTCCCGCTCCTCACACTTCTGCTTGCCGCCCTCTTCGGGGCAGGATCGCTCAGCTATTACGCCGTCGCCGTCGCGAATGCAGCTGACCGTGCCGCGCCCGAAGAAATCACTTCCATGATGGCGGGCATCCTCGTCGTCTGGGGCATCGGCTCGGTCATCGGCCCGCTCATTGCAGGCGCCTTCCTTCAGCTGATCCCCGGCGGCGGAGGCCTGTTCCTGTTTGCAGGGCTTGCGCTTACCGGCCTCACCATCGCGTGCCTCTCCCGCGCCGCCATCTCGGCCGCCGTACCCACAGATGCGCGCGAACCGTTTTCCGTTTCGCCGGCTACCAGTCTCGCCATTGCCGAGTTTGATCCGCGTGGCGAGCCTGAACAGCCCGATCTTTTCGCCGGGCCCTGGCCTGCCGCCCCGCCGGAGACTGCCCAATGATCACCGCCATCAGTTTCGTCCTTATACTGCTCTCCTTTGTCGCCATCGGGCTCGCTTCAGGCCGCAAGGCGACGGGCAAACGCAAGGACTACTACCTTGCCAGCAGCAGCGTTCGCCCCTGGCTGGCCGGGCTCTCGGCGGTGGCTACAAATAACTCCGGCTACATGTTCATCGGGGTCATCGGCTTCACCTACCAGACAGGCCTTGCCGCCATCTGGCTGATGATCGGCTGGATCGTGGGGGATTTTATCGCCTCCAGCTTTATCCACAAACGCCTCCGCCAGGCCACCGCAAAGACCGGCGAAGCGTCCTTCGCCGGCGTCATCGCGCGCTGGTATGGAGAAACCTTCGGCGTCTGGCAGAAAATAGCCGGCGTTATCATGGTTGTGTTTCTCATTGCCTATGCCGGCGCCCAGATTTCCGCTGGCGGCAAAGCGCTCGAAGGCGTGCTGGGCATCAACCCGTGGACGGGCGCCGTGATGGTCGCGGCCATGGTGCTTCTCTATTCCATCGTCGGAGGCATCCGCGCCTCAATCTGGACTGACGGCGCCCAATCGATCACCATGATGATCGCCATGACGATCTTGCTCGTCGCCGCATTCGCGGGGGTCGGTGGGGTCAGCGGCGCGCTGGAGCTCTGGGGCGCAATCCCGGGTTTTCTGGATCCTTTCCCGGACGATCTGCTGTTTCCGGGCGCGCTCGGTATGGGTCTGTTCGTTCTCGGCTGGCTGTTTGCCGGTTTCTCGGTTGTCGGACAGCCCCATGTGATGGTGCGCTTCATGGCGCTCGATCACGACCGCAACATGGGTCGGGCCCGTGCCTGGTATTATAGCTACTTCACGATCTTCTATATTCTGGCGACCGGCGTCGGCATGCTCTCGCGCCTTTATCTGCCAGATCTTGCAGATATCGACCCCGAACTGGCCCTGCCGATGATGGCTGTTGAACTTCTGCCGCCCGTCCTCGTCGGGCTGATCCTGGCGGGTATTTTTGCAGCCACCATGTCGACTGCAGACTCCCTCGTTCTCTCCTGCTCAGCGGCCTTCACCCATGATCTGGTCCCGCAGCGGCTTGAAACCACCTTCCTGCTGAAGACAGCGACGGCGGTCTCCATCCTCATCGCGTTGGGGCTCGCCCTGTCAGATAATCAGAGCGTGTTCAGCCTGGTCATCCTGGCCTGGTCCACCCTTGCTTCAGCCTTTGCACCCTTGCTGACGCTTTATGCCCT
>JBKBRT010000042.1:0-17184 GCA_046291585.1 Hyphomonas sp. | reverse complement strand
GGATGATCGAAGTCAAGTCGAGCATTCAGGACTTCAAGTCCGATTCCAAATGGCGGGAGTACATGGATTACTGCGACCGGCTGAGCTTCGCCGTGGGCGCAGACTTCCCGCTAGACCTCATCCCCCCTGAAGCCGGGCTGATCGTGGCCGACGCCTTCTTCGGCGCCGTCATCCGGGAAGCGCCGGAAAACCGTCTGGCGCCAGCCCGCCGCAAGGCCGTCACGCTCCGGTTTGGCCGCCTCGCCGCCGCCCGTCTCAGCGGTATAAGCGATACAGGCTGGACGCCGGGCGAGGACAGGCTTACCTCGCCCCTGCCATGAGCCTTGCTTATCCCGTCGCCCGGTCCCTCGAAGATGCCCTGAAGCCGGACGCGCCCACAGCGCGCAGCCGCAGGAGCGCCATGTCTCTGTCCATGGGCCTCGCCCTGGAAGGACTGGAGACGAGCTGGCTCCACATGCCCGAGGCCGAAGCCGACGCGCTGTTCAAGGCGCAAGGGCCCGATGGCGCGGCCGGTCATCTGCAACGCTATGAAGATACTTCCGGCCATACCGTCGTCGCGGTCAGCTGGTGGAAGCTGGTCGACCCCAATGACGTCCGCCCCGCAGAAAAACGGGCGTTCGAACCCGCCCCCGCCCCGCCGGCCACGGACGACCATACCGACGATCTCTATTTCCGCCGCGGTCGCACCAAAACCCGCCGCAAGAAACCCGCCGACCCCAATCAGATGGACCTCTTCAGCAAAAACCTGAAGGGCTGACGGTTCAGACCGTCTCGGGCACGGGCCCACGATAGACCGACCGGGGCCGCACCAGCCGGCCTTCTGCGATCTGCTCGCGCGCATGCGCCGTCCAGCCAAGCACCCGACCACAGGCAAAGACCGAAGTGAACGCCTCACGCGGGAGCCCCAGCGCCTCCAGTAGCACCGCGGTATAGAACTCAACATTCGTCTCCAACCGGCGCTGTGGATATTTCCTTGCCAGACGGCCCAGCACCGCGCCTTCGATATGTTCAGCAAATTCAATCCGCCCGGAGGTGCCGGGCAGGCGGGCAACAGCGGCCTTGAGCGCATCGGCGCGCGGGTCGCGCACACGGTAGATCCGGTGACCGAAACCCATAAGCCGCTCGCCCCGGGCCAGCGCGCCATCAATCCAGGTCTCTGCGTTCTCCGGCGCGCCGATCGCGTCCAGCATGTCGAGTACCGGGCCGGGCGCGCCGCCATGCAGCGGGCCTTTGAGCGCCGAAATACCGGCGACGGCTGCAGACACCAGCCCGGCACGTGTTGATGCCACCACCCGCGACGCGAAGGTCGATGCGTTAAGCCCATGATCACACACGGTCACAAGATACGCGTCCAGGGCGCGCGCTTCGGCCGGACCGGGCACCTTGCCTGTCAGCATCCGCAGTAAATCTGCGGACTGGGAAATATCCTTGTCCGGAGCAATTGGCCCCTGCCCCCTGCCCCGCCGGACGGCCGCCGCCGTCAGAACCGGCCCCGCCGCCGCAAGCCGGATCGCCGCCTCCAGGCTTTCGTCATCCGGCAACAGCGCCCAGCCGGCCCGAAGAAATGAAACGACATCCAGACCGCCCGGAAGCTCTGCCACCAGAGCAAAAACCTCCTCACGGGCCGCGCCAATACGCGCGCCCAGTTCAGGCACATCTGGCAGCCCTTCAAAAAAACCGTCCCAGAGCAAATGCGCCGCATCTTCAAACGCCATTGACGCAGCCAGCGTCTCTACTGGCCAGCCGCGTATGACGAGGCGGCCATTCTGTCCGTCCACATCCGACAGGATCGTTTCGGCGGCGATAATATTTTCCAGTCCGGAATCCATGATGACCTCTCTCTTTTTTCTAGAGGCTCATCTCAGGCGACCGCTGGTCATCGTCAATCTTGATCAATATAATCAATATATGATGTGGATCGGACGCGACGACGCCTTGAGCGCGCTGGGGATAAAACCCCAGACTCTGTATGCCTATGTCAGCCGGAGACTGATTGCCTCAAAGCCGGATGCGGATGATCCGCGCGCCAGCCTCTATTCCTCTGCCGATATCGCGGTGTTGCTGAAGCGCCGCCGCAGTGGACGCGGACGCCAGGCAATTGCGCGGGCGGCGATTTCCTGGGGCGAGCCCGTGATGGAAACGGCGATCACGAACGTGCGCGGCGGAAAGCTGATTTATCGCGGGGGCGACGCTATAAGGCTCTCGGCCGACGCCACGCTCGAGGAAACCGCCGCAATCCTTTGGAACGCGGGCCCGCTGCCAACGCCGCGCGGGCCCCAGGGCGGCGTACCCGGCGCAGGCGGCAAAGAGCGCGCGCTCACCTTCCTGGCCACCCGCGCGGCAAGCGATCTTCCAATCCTCTTGCGAAGCCAGGCCGCCCTGTCTGCAGAGGGCGCAGACCTTCTCCTCGGCTTCTGCACCGCCATCACGGGCGGGGCCGGTCGAGGTTTCTTCCATCAGCGGCTGGCGCGCCACTGGAAGCTCTCGCCGGGCGGCACGGACCTTCTGCGCCGCGCGCTGGTGCTGGTGGCAGATCATGAACTCAACCCGTCCACCTTCGCCGCGCGGGTGGCTGCCTCTACCGGAGCCCCGCTCGCCGCCTGCGCGCTGGCTGGTTGCGCCACTCTGACGGGACCGCTGCACGGGGAGGCCTCAGCGAGGGCGCTGTCCTATCTGCGCCGCGCCATCGAGACGGACCCGGAAACGGCCCTGGCGGAACTTTCGGCGAGGGGCGCGCCCATTCCCGCGATCGGCCATACGCTCTATCCAGAGGGAGATCCCCGCGCGGCCGCGCTGCTGCGAAAGCTGAAACCCGGCGCTGACCTGCGGCGCGCAATTTACACCGCCGAAACCGCTGCCGGTGAAGCGGCCAATATCGACATGGCGCTTGCCGCTCTGACGGTTCAGCTCACTCTGCCGGACGACGCGCCATTCCTGATCTTCGCCAGCGGGCGCATGGCAGGCTGGATCGCGCATGCCCTTGAGCAGCGCGCCAGCAATCGCATCATCCGCCCACGAGCGAATTATACGGGCAGCTAGATCAGATCCGCTCTTTGATCGCGGCCATGGCGGCTTCCGCCGTGATGCCGAAATGCTTGTAGAGCTGCTGGTAAGGCGCGCTGGCGCCAAAGCTGTCCATACCGACAAAGCCACCCTCTGCGCCGATCCAGCGGTCCCAGCCGAAACGGACGCCGGCTTCAACGGCCACTCTGGGCAGTCCCTTGCCGAGGGTCTCGGCCTGGTATGCGGCGTCCTGCTGGCCAAACAGTTCCATCGACGGCATCGAGACGACGCGCACGGCGATCCCCTCCTCTGCCAGCATGGACTGCGCCTTCAGCGCGATCTCGACTTCAGAGCCCGTCGCAATCAGTACGCCGCGCTCCTTGCCCTTGCCGGCAGGCGAGAGAACGTAGCCGCCCTTGGCGGAAAGGTTCTCATCCGTATGCGTCTTGCGGGCGGGGGCCACGTTCTGGCGGGTCAGCGCCATGGTCGCCGGGCCATCATCGCGCTGCAGCGCCAGTTCCCAGCATTCGGCCGTCTCGACACCGTCCGCCGGACGGAACACGACCATATTCGGCATCGCGCGCAGCGACGCCACATGCTCGACCGGCTGGTGGGTCGGGCCATCTTCGCCAAGACCGATGGAATCGTGGGTCATCACATGAATGACGCGCGTCCCCATCAGGGCGCCCAGTCGGATGGCGGCGCGGCTGTAATCGGCGAACACAAGGAATGTGCCCGAATAGGGAATGATGCCGCCATGCAGCGCCATGCCGTTCATCGCGGCCGCCATCGCATGCTCACGCACGCCGTAATGGATATAGCGGCCATCCCAGCTCTTGGGCGTCATCGGCCCGGTATGGCTGGTCTTGGTGTTGTTGGAGCCCGACAGATCTGCCGACCCGCCGACCATCTCGGGCACGAGCCCGGTGATCACTTCGAGCGCTTCGCCGCTCCAGACCCGTGTAGCCTTGGAGGCGCCGTCTTCGGCAACGGCCTTCTTGTGCTTGATGACCGCCTTGCCGAGATTCTTGGGCAGACGGCCGGCAATGGCAGCGTTGAACTCGCCCTTGTGCGGGCTGGCGGCCAGGCGCTTCTTCCAGGCAGCGTGCTCGTCAACAGACCGCTCACCGGCTTTGGCCCAGGCCTTCTCGATGGGTTCGGGTACTTCAAAAGGCGCATGCGGCCATTTCAGAGACTCGCGAATGCCGGCAATCTCATCGGCGCCATAAGGTCCGCCATGGGCTTTGCCCGTGCCGGCAAGTTTGGGCGCGCCAAACCCGATGATGGTCTTCACGGCCAGGAATACCGGCTTCTTCTGCTTGGTCGCCCATTTGAGCGCGGCCTCGACATCTTTCTCGTCATGGCCATCAACCTTGCGGCTGATCCAGCCGGACGCTTCAAAGCGGGCGCACTGATCGGTGGAGTCCGACAGATCGGTTGAGCCATCAATCGTCACGGCGTTATCATCAAACAGCACGATGAGCTTATTGAGCTTCAAATGACCCGCCAGCGTGATGGCTTCCTGGCTGATGCCTTCCATCAGGCACCCATCCCCGGCAACAACCCAGGTGCGGTGATCGACAAGGTCGTCCCCGAAACGGGCATTGAGATGCCGTTCGGCAATGGCCATACCGACTGCCGTGGCGATGCCCTGCCCCAACGGGCCGGTGGTCGTCTCAACGCCGGAGGTCACAAAGTTTTCCGGGTGGCCGGGCGTGTTGGCGCCCATCTGGCGGAAGTTGCGAATGTCGTCGCGGCTGACCGAGGCATAGCCCGTCAGATGGAGCAGAGCATAGATCAGCATCGAGCCATGACCTGCGGAGAGCACAAACCGGTCACGGTCAGCCCAGCCGGGGTTCTTCGGATCAAATTTCAGGAATTTTCGAAAGAGGACAGTCGCCGCGTCTGCCATACCGAGCGGCAGGCCGACATGGCCCGACTTAGCGGCCTCGACAGCATCCATGGAAAGAGCTCGCACGGCATTTGCCATGTCGCGATTGGTGACAGCCATTCTGCTGATCTCCCGGAGGTTTGGTTTCGAGGCTGCTAGGCCAGACTTGCCCGCCCCCGTCAAGGCGCTTGGCGGCGCAAACCAATGCAGATACTCCATATTCTGATGAATGAGATGGACTCAGCAGCCCTGCGCCTTGATGCGGCCCTGAAGCGACTGGAAGGAGCGCTCGAGGCTCATTTGACCCGCGCCGGTGATCCGGGCGCCCTCAAAGCTGAGATCGCCGCCCTCGCCGAAGACCGCGCCCGCCTGGCTGAGGCGCTCGATAGTACGCTCGCCCGGGAACAGGAGCTTCAGGCGCTCGCCGATGAGGCGAGCGAAGCCCTCGGCGCCGCAATCAAGGAAGTCCGCGCCGCGCTCAGCCCGGAGGACGAGGAGCCCGGCGATGGCAAAGGCTGAGATCCGCATACGGGGGCGCAGCTATTCCATCGCCTGCACCCCCGGCCAGGAAATGCGGGTCCAGCGGCTGGCGGAATTGCTGGATCTGCGCCTGGCCACGATCTCATCGGCTGTCGGCGATATCGGGGATGACCGGTTGCTGCTGATCGCCGCCCTCGCCCTGCTCGATGAGCTTGATGCCGCCCGTCAGACGGGGCCCGCCTCCGAGGCCGAACAGCGTGCCGCCACCCTGATAACCTCGGTGGCCACCAGGATCGAAGCGCTCGCCGCCCGCCTGGAAACCGGCGGCGGCGCATGACCCGCGCTTTCGGCGCCATCCTCGGCGGCGCAAGGGATGTCGCACTCGGCCGGCTCGGCTGGTTTGCGTTGGTCAATCTCTTCCTCGCCCTGGCGCTGACAGGGGGAAGCGCCTTTGCGATCATTCGCTACGCCGTCCCACTGATCCCCGACGGCGCCGGCTGGCTCGGGTATCTCTCCACCGCGAGCGAGATCGCTGCGAGCGTCATCCTGATCATTCTCGCCCTCGCGCTTTCCCCGGCCGCGTCCATATTCGTGGGCGGCTTCCTGTTCGATTTTGCCGCCGAGCGGGTGGAAAAGGCGATCGGCGCGCCCCCGGCCCGCTCCGTTCCCATGATGGAAGGCGTCACCAACGGCCTGAAGATCGCCCTGCCCGCCCTGGGACTGAATCTGCTTGTGATCCCGCTCTACTTCGTCCCGATTGTGAACGTGTTCGTATTCGTGCTTCTAAACGGCGCGCTGATGGGGCGAGAGTACGCCACGCTGGCAGCAGCGCGTCAGATGCCTTTCAGCGACGCTGTCAGGCTCCGCAACCGGCATGGCGCATCGGTTTTCGTAGTGGGCCTCGCCTGCTCGGTCGTACCCTTCTTCGCGCCATTGGTCGGGGCAAGTGCCATGGTCCGGCTGGTGCATAAACTGCCGCGACCCGATGCAGCAGGGCGCGGTGGCCAAGAGCGCACTAATATCAACAGCAACAAAGCCTGAAAGGCGCAGCGTCATGCAACAATTCCTGACAATCGGCTTCTATGTCGCGCTGGCCGCCGTCGCCGTGGTTCTCGTCATCGGCATCGCCAATCTCGCCCGCCGGGACGCCAATCAGGTCAGCCGCTCCAACAAGCTGATGCGGATGCGCGTCATCTTTCAGGCGATCGCCATCGCCTTCCTGGTTCTGATCGGCATTGTATCCGGGGCGATCAACTTCGGCGGCTGACAGGGAGGAACCCAGGCCATGGTTCGCATCGACAAGATCTACACCCGTACCGGAGACAAAGGCCAGACGAGCCTTTCAACCGGCGAAAAAGTGCCCAAATGGCATCCGCGCGTGGCCGCTTATGGCACCGTCGATGAGCTGAACGCCGCCCTCGGCGTCGCTGCCCTTGAGGCAGAAGGCGATATGCTCTCCCAGATCCGCCGTATCCAGAATGATCTGTTCGATCTCGGCGCCGACCTCGCCACGCCAGACCGCGGCCGTGTGCTCGAATGGACACCGCTGCGCATCATCGCAACACAGGTTACCCGGCTGGAACAACAGATCGACGTAATGAACGCCTCCATCGCCCCGCTCGACAGTTTCATCCTCCCGGGCGGATCAAGGCTTGCCGCGCAGCTGCATGTGGCGCGCACCCTCTGCCGGCGCGCGGAGCGGAAGATCGCTGAGCTGGCCAGCCTCGAGAATGAACCGGTCAATCCGGAGGCACTCACCTTCATCAACCGCCTGTCGGACTGGCTGTTCGTCGCAGGGCGCGCAGCAAACAATGACGGCGTAGATGACGTCAAATGGGTGCCCGGCGCCAACCGGTAATTTTCAAAGGCGCGGGGCGGCAGATCAGAACCGCTCCAGCAACCGCCGGAGATATTCACGCTCTTCCTCATCCTCCGCCTCACCATAACGGCGCCGAAGTTCATCGAGAATGTCCTTCGCGCGCTGGCGTTCAGACTCCGACGGGATTTCGATCCCCTGCCCGTCATTGCCCGCGCCGGTCAGCGGGCGGCCAAGCGGATCATTTGAATTCTGGCCCTGCTCACCGAGGCGATTTGCCCGCATCTGATCAATCTGGTTGGCCATCTCGCGCGAGAGTTCAGACAGTATCTGCGTGGCGCGTTCCTGATCCATCACGGCGCGACCTTCATTGCCCGCATCCAGGGCGCGCTCGGCGCGGCGCTGCGCCTCCAGAATTGCGCGCAAGGTGTCCTCGTTCAGGCCAGCGCCCGGAACGCCTGCGCCGTCTTCGCCCGTATCACCGCCATTGCCGCCGCGGCGCGCCAGTTCGTCGACCAGCCGGCCCAGCTCTGCCTGCCGCTCCGCCAGCGTGCCGCCCGGCCTGTTGCCGGGAGCGCCCGCGCCCGGATCAGCCCCGCCACCTTCTTCACCCGGCTCCTGGCCTTCGCCCTGCTGCGTGCCATCTTCCGAAGGCTCGCCTCGCTGCCCGGGCTGTTCACCGCGCTGCTGTGCGAGGGTGTCATCATTAAGCTGGCGTTGTTCACGGAGTATTTCAGACAGTCGGCGCATGGCATCTGTCATCGCCTGCTCTTCCGGCGGCAGGTCGCCGTCTTCCCCCTCGGCCTGCTCACCTGGCAGACCATCGCCCTGGCCTTCACCGCGCTGGAATTCGAGATTCTCCAACATGTTGGTGATGTCGGACAGGAGTTGACGCGCCTGTTCTTCAGCGCCGGTCTCAGTGAGGTCCTGCAACGCGTTCAGCATGTCTTCGAAGTCCTGCCCGCCCAGGGAATCGCCGCCGGCTTGGGCCTGGCCATCTTCCTGCTGTTCGGGACCATCAAGCCCCCCCGCCATCGCTTCGGCCATCTTCGCAGCAAGATACTCGTTTGCCGCGTCGCGGAACGCCTGCATCAGCCTGCGGATCTCATCCTCCGAAGCGCCGTCCCGCAGCGCGCGCTCCAGCGCCGCCCGCGCCGCCTCAAGCCGCGCGCGCGCGTCGGCGACACTTCCATGTTCCAGCTTCAGCGCAATCGACCAAAGCAAAGGCTCGACCGCGTCGGCTTCCTGCTTCGTCCCGGCAGATTGCAGCGTGCCGAGCGCCATCCGCAGACCCATAAAGGCGCCAAGATCATTGATGAAAATTTCGCCGCGATAGGTCACGGAATCCAGCATCAGCGCAGCCTGACGCACCCCTTCGGGGGCTGCGTCCAGACGCCCGGTTGCCGCTGTGTTGATGGCCCCTTCGGAAATCGCCTCTTCATTCCTGGGAAGCTCCGCATACGGGCGCGGCTCCCGCAGAACGGTTACGCGGGCTTCCTGCGCCGCCAGGGCGAGGGGATCGAGAAACAGCTTCTCGGGCAGAATGAACGGCGCAGATTCGCTGAACCCCTCCTGCCCGGCCCCATCGCGTGCAATCAGGCGTAGGTCGACCGGCAAGCCCGCCCAGCGATGCCGCGTCAGATCGAGTTGCGCGGTCGCCGCGAGCTCCTTTGCGCCCGGCGCGCCGGGCATCGGCACGGGCACTCGATCCTCCGCGTCCGGATCAGCCGGATGCGGTTCGCGCAGCCGGATGCCCAGCTCCACGGCCGTCACGCCATAATCATCGCCCGCCTTCCACTTGAACGTCACCTGATCACGCTGTCCGGGCTCCGGCGGCGTGTCAAAAGCAATCAGTGGCACTTCATCTGGCAGCGTCAGGAAATTCCATCGCGCCCGCTCCCCCCACCAGTTAACGGTCAAGCGCGTATTTTCTTCGATCCGCGCGCGCGCCTCGAAGGCGCCATCCGGCGTCTGGACGAAGCGAGAGGTTTTGCGCCGGTCGCCGCGCAGGATCAGCTTTGGCGCAGACGGCGCCTGCGTGCGCAGCGTGACTTCCGAACCGACCGGCACGCGCACATCCTTCATTTCCGCCTGAAGAAAGATCGGCGCACGGCCGGTATGCTCCGGCGGGGTCACCCACGCTTCAACGATCATCTTGTCGGCGCCGGCAAGCGCACCGAGATCGGGGCTGAGCGCGCGGCCGATCCTTCCGGGTCCTGCCGCGCCGGCCACCAGCGCGAGCGCCAACACGGCCAAAGGCAGAATGTAACGCACGCGGTAGGGATCGAGCGCCCGCCATTCGGCGGTGAGGCGCGGCAAGCGCAGATTGCCGATTTCAGCGATCAGCCTGGCGCGGTGCGCCCGCCAGAGGCTGGCCGGTCCAGTTGATGGATCGGCCGGGCGATCCGTCAGGGAAGATACCGGTCGCAGTTCAGACTGGCTATCGAGAGCGCGGACCACCTCCGCCGCGCTGGGGCGCCGAAACCGGCGCCAGGACAGCCAGGAAAGGGCAAGGCCGGTAAGTATCAAAACCGGCAGAATTGCCGCCGCCAGGAAGCTGCTCAGCCGCTCGAAACCGCCGGTAAGAGCGACAGCCAGGAACAGCGCAATGAATACAAAGGCTGGCCACCCGGCACGGCCCAGCGCCAGAAGCGTCAACCGGCGGCGCGTGGCCGCCAGCTTCTTCCCCAGCGAGTTCAGGCCTTCGCCCTGATCCAATCCGGCACCTCTTCCAGCATCGTCATTTCTTCAAAGTCCGGCCGGCGGCGCACAATGCTGTAGCGATCTTCGCTGACCAGGACTTCGGGAACCAATGGACGGGCATTGTAGGCAGATGAGAGCACAGCGCCATAGGCGCCTGCAGACATGAAGGCGAGCCGGTCACCCGCTGCCACCCGCGGCAGAGCCCGCGCCGTGGCGAATTTGTCGGTGGACTCGCAGATCGGCCCAACCACGTCATAGGTCTTTTCTGGCGTACCCGATTCAGGTTCCTCGAGCGGTCGGATGTCATGATGAGCGCCATAAAGCGCCGGACGAATGAGATCGTTCATCCCGGCATCAATGATCAGGAAGGTCCGGTCCGGCGCTTCCTTTTCATAGAGTGCCGTCGTCAACAGCACGCCGGCATTGCCCGCAATCACGCGGCCGGGTTCCAGGATGACCTCAAAGCCATGGCCAGACGTCACCTCCGCTATCATTGCGGCATATTCAGACGGAGCCGCCGGGGCATCGGTCTCGCGATAGGGAATGCCTAGGCCACCACCCACATCAATCCGGCGGATATCATGTCCCTGCCCTCTCAGGCGAAGCGCCAGCGCAACCACTTTTTCAAACGCGGCCCGCATGGGACCAAGCTCGCCGATCTGGCTGCCGATATGCACATCGACGCCGGCGACCTGAATGCCCGGAAGGTCACCGGCTTCAGCATAGAGCGCTTCCGCTTCGCCCCAGGGCACGCCAAATTTGTCGCCAGACTTGCCGGTGGAGATATTCGGATGGCCGCCCGCAGCCACATCCGGGTTCACGCGAAGGGCAATGGGCGCTTTGAGGCCGAGGCCGCTGGCCACCTTTGACAACAGCCGCAACTCGCCGGCGCTCTCGACGTTGAACTGGTGGATGCCGGCTTCAAGGGCCAGTTTCATCTCGGCGGCCGTCTTGCCAACGCCCGAAAACACAATGCGCGAGGCCGGAATTCCCGCCTTCATTGCCCGCTGCATCTCGCCGCCGCTGACAACATCTGCGCCGCACCCTTGAGCCGCCAGCGTCGCCAGCACCGCGAGGTTGCCATTGGCCTTAACGGAGTAAGCGATCAGCACCTTCTGGCTGCTGAACGCCTCGGCGATGACACGCGCATGGCGTTCCAGTGTCGCTGTCGAATAGACATAGACCGGCGTACCGACCTCGTCCGCAACGCGGCCAAGATCGACGCCCTCACACTGGAGGCGGCCTCCGACATAATTGAAATGATGCATATAGGCTCCAGGTCAGGAGAGGTCGCCGAGACCGCCTTCATCGACGTCCCCGGCGGGCTTGTTCTCGGGAACTTCACCGCCCCATTCGTTAACGCGCGGCGCGTCTGCTGCCGGTGGGGCTGGCACCTCAACCGGAGGCGGCGCCTCTACGACCGGCTCAGGCGCCGGAGGTTCCGGAGCTGTCTGACAGGCCGCAAGCAACGGCCCCGCGATCGCCGCGAACAGAAAGAAACGGATCTTCATCAGAAACCTCCCGGGCCGCCGAGCAGTTCATCTTCCGCTTCCTGCGTTTGGGTCTGAGGGCGATCTGGCAGTTGCGGCAGGTCACGCGCCTCCCCTTCCGGCAGATCAGCAGGATCAAAATTACCTGAAGGATTGCCGATCAGGGGGCCTGGACGCTGTAACGGGCCCTGCAGGCCGCAGGCCGACAGGCTGGAGGTCAGGAGGATAACCGCCCCAAGGGCGAGCATACGTTTCATCGGTCTACTCCACTCGAAGTCTCTGTTTCCACTGTGCCACCTGTTCGGCCACGCGAACAGGGCTCGTGGCGCCATAAGAGGTACGTGATGCAGCAGACGCTTCAACGCTGAGCACGCCAAAAACTTCCTGCGTGATGGCGCTGTGCACGGCCTGCATCTCCTTCAGAGGCAGATCGGCAAGATCGACCCCGTCGGCTTCCGCCCGCGCCACGATCCGGCCGGTCACATGGTGCGCGTCCCGGAAGGGCATCCCCAATTCGCGAACCAGCCAGTCAGCCAGATCCGTCGCCGTGGAAAAGCCTTTGGCCGCTGCGGCCCGCATGGCGTCAGGGCGGAAGCTGATGGTCTCGATCATGCCGGTCATGGCCCGGACACACAGATTGAACGTATCAAAGGCGTCGAAAGTGAGGCGTTTGTCGTCCTGGAGATCCTTGGCATAAGCCAACGGCAACGCCTTGATCGCGCCCTGAAGGGCAGAAAAATGCCCCGTGATCAGCGAGGCTTTCGCCCGGATCAGCTCGGCGGCATCGGGGTTGCGCTTCTGCGGCATGATGGAGGACCCCGTCGACCATTGGTCGCTGAGCCGCGCAAATCCGAATTGCGGGCTGGTCCACAGCACAATCTCCTCAGCAAGCCGCGACAAATGCGTGGCAGCAATCGAGAGAGCGCTCAGCGCTTCCAGCGCAAAGTCGCGCGCCGAGACAGCGTCCAGCGAGTTGGCCATCGGCCGTGCAAACCCCAGCGCTTCAGCCGTCATGTCCCGGTCGATCGGGAAACCTGTCCCGGCCAGCGCCGCGGCGCCCAGCGGGCATTCATTAAGCCGCACGGCGCAGTCAAGCAGACGCGAGCGATCCCGCTCCAACATCTCGACATAAGCCAGCAGATGGTGGCCCAGTGTCACCGGTTGCGCGGTCTGCAAATGCGTGAAGCCTGGCATGACGGTGGCTGTATTCTCGTCCGCCCGGCGCACCAGCATGGACTGAAGACCCGCCACCAGCTGGCCGGTCTCCTCCAGCGCCCGGCGCGTCCAGAGGCGGAAATCAGTGATCACCTGATCATTACGTGAGCGTGCGGTGTGCAAACGCCCGGCCGGTTCGCCGATCAGCTCCTTGAGGCGCGCCTCGACATTCATGTGAATGTCTTCCAGCTCCCGGCGGAACGGGAAGGTGCCCGCCCGCATCTCTTCAATCACGGCGTCAAGCCCGCCCTGGATGGCTTCATTGTCGGCAACGCTCAGAATGCCCATTTCGGCGAGCATGTCGGCATGCGCGCGGCTGCCAGCGACGTCCTCTTCCGCCATCCGCCGGTCGATATCCAGCGAGGCATTGATCTCTTCCATGATGGCCGAAGGTGTCGCGGCAAAACGCCCGCCCCACATCATCTGGCCTTTGTCATCTGCCATTGCCATATCCTCTGACTTGTAACTGACGTCAGTGAAGGGCCGTCTCATGACCCGCTACGCCTATCTCGGCCTCTTCTTGGTCGGCCTTGGAGCGATTGTCTATGTGCTGATGAGCGCTGCGACAGGAAAGCCTCCCGGAAATCCGCTCGAACGCTTCGCAACCGGCCAGATGGAAAAGCTGGACTTCGGCAGCGCCGGCCAGCCCATCCCTGCGGGCACATTCACCGACACCGATGGCGCGCTCCAGAGCCTCGAGATATTCCAGGGCAAAACGATCCTCGTCAATTACTGGGCAACCTGGTGCCCGCCCTGTGAAAAGGAAATGCCTTCTCTGGGCGCCCTCCAGACGGCGCGTGGCGGCGACACATTCGATGTCGTCGCGCTCAGCGTCGATACTGTGGAAGACGTGGACTATGCCAAACGCCGCCTGACCGAGCTGGGCGCCGCCCATATCCCCTTCCGTCACGCGCCGATGGACTCAGGTGACATCATCTACGGCGCGGGCGTGCGCGGCTTTCCCACCACCATCCTCTACGGACCCGACGGCCTGGAGATTGCCCGCCTTGCGGGAGAAGCAGACTGGGCGTCTGCCGAAGCCGTCCAGTTCATCGACGCGGCCATACGGGCCGCGCGTTAGGGCAGCATCGCCAGCGCCAGCTTCACCCGCGCAAACTGCTCCGCCATCCGCACCTCCGGTGGCGGCGTCCGATCTGGCAACGGGCCGGCCGCTAGCCACATGAGTACCAGAATATCCAGCTCCAGGCCCAGGTCGCCATAAACGCCTGGATCGAGGGGAGCGATCAGATCCCGCGCGGCCACGGCGTAGCCATAAGACGACTGGTAGGCCCCGGCATCGAGAATTTCGCCATACCTGACACCCCCGCCATAAGCGTCTGCCGACAGCTGCATCAGAAATGCCGCAACATCCTCCGGCGCGGCGCCCGAGGCGGCAATCGCGGCGGAAAGACTGGATTCAGCCTCTATAAAAAGCGGGGCGATCTCCTCTGCAGGACGGTCAAGCTCAAGCGCCGCAACCAGCGCTTCCACACGGGCAGGCTGAAATCCCAGCGCCTGCAGCGCGCCGTTATCTGCCGATGCAACGATCTGGGTAACGCTGGAGATCTGCGCCAACGCCGCTTGCGTTTCCCCTGCCCGGTACAACCGGTCTGCAGCAACCACACGGCCCGCCAGAAAAGCGGCCCTGTCGGAAACGGCCCAGCTGCGCACCTGCTCTGACGTTATCGCGTCGCTGGACGCAGGCCTTGCCACCGGTGGATTGAGCGCGCCGGTCTGCGGCCGGGCCGGCCTCTCTTCACAGGCAGCGGTCATCCAAAGCAAACCTGCCCCGGCCGCCACCTTCAAAACACCTTGGATCATCCGGGCCTCATCACTGCAACACTGCCAAGGCTAATTGGCCGAAGCAGCTTTGCAAGAGCCCCGCAACACGCCTACGGCGCCGCGCCGCTGGTCTCGCCCGCCGCAATAGATCCGCACCAATCCGGCTTGACCTGCCCGCCATCATAATCCCAGGCGCGGTGGGTTCCGCCCGCCACAAGAAGTTTGCCGAGGTCATCGCCATTCATCGCCAGGGTCACCACATTGCGGCCATACCGATCGCGGCCGACGATCTCGCGAACCGTCACTTCGCGGCCCCGCGTCAGCTCCACGGCAACCGCCTTGGCATCATATCCCAGTGCGCGCTCGGCTTCGCACTTGGCCCCGCCACGCTGCCTCATCGACCCCGTCTCGGGCGCATCGATCCCATGCAGACGAAATTTCGTGCCATCAGACAATCGGCCAGAATCGCCATCTGACCAGTAGACGGTCCCGCCCAGTTCGGTGGCTGCCTGAGCATTCTCTGAGGCAAACCGCGCCCCAAAAAGCGCCATCAGGACAAACACCACGAATCCGATCGCGGGCACGATGCGTGCGCGGACAAACATAGCTCAGCCTCCGGACTATCCGAAGCCAGCCTGCCGAAACAATGTTAATCAGGCGTTTAGAACCCTGTCCCGAATGCAAGGTTCGCTAATTTTTCCGATGGAATTGGTAACCAGGATTACCGGCTGGGGATCGGCACATCGCCCGAATAGTCATAGAAGCCCTTGCCGGTCTTCTTGCCGAGCCATCCGGCTTCCACGAATTTCACCAGAAGCGGGCATGGGCGGTACTTGGTATCCGCCAGGCCATCATGCAGAACCTGCATGATCGAAAGGCAGGTATCGAGCCCGATAAAATCTGCCAGCTGCAGCGGGCCCATCGGATGGTTGGCGCCGAGCTTCATCGCCGTATCGATGGAGTGCACCGACCCGACCCCTTCATAGAGGGTATAGACCGCCTCATTGATCATCGGCATCAGGATGCGGTTCACGATGAAGGCCGGATAGTCCTCGGCGTTGGTCGTCGTCTTGCCGATGGCCTTGGTGTATTCAATCACCGTCTCATAGGTCTGCTGATCGGTGTTCAGACCCCGGATCACTTCAACCAGCTTCATGAGCGGCACCGGGTTCATGAAGTGCAGGCCGATAAAGCGCTCCGGGCGATCGGTCACAGATGCAAGCTTGGTGATCGAAATCGACGAGGTGTTGGTCGCCAGCAGGGCGTGCGGCGGCACGACTTCGCAAATGCTGCGGAAAATCTGCTCTTTGACTTCGCGCTTTTCGGTCGCCGCCTCGATGATCATGTCAGAGGCTTCATGGGCCTTTACCGAGGTCGAGGGCTTGATGCGCTTCAGCGCGACCTGCATCTGATCCAGGGTGATCATCTCGCGCGCCACCTGGCGACTCATATTGCGCTCGATGGCTTCCATGCCGGCCTTGAGGGCGGCTTCGGAAACATCACTCAGCACCACATCATAGCCCGCCAGCGCCGATACATGCGCGATGCCGTTGCCCATCTGGCCGGCCCCAATAATGCCGACGGTCTGAATTGCTGTCATGGCTGCTGCTTCCTGATCGCTGCTTTTTGCGATTGGTTATACCTCATTGTGCACTGCGTCAAAGTCCGGCTGACAGGCCCGCGACCAAAGAAAAAGCCCGGCGCCTCAAAGGGGCCGGGCTTCTGCTTGGATCGGGCAATTCCGGATCAGACCGCCTTGGTCAGTTCCGGAACGATAGTGAAGAGGTCGCCCACGAGGCCATAATCGGCCACCTGGAAGATCGGCGCTTCTTCATCCTTGTTGATCGCCACGATGATCTTGGAATCTTTCATCCCGGCAAGGTGCTGGATCGCGCCGGAGATGCCGATGGCAATGTAGAGTTCCGGGGCAACGATCTTGCCCGTCTGGCCGACCTGATAGTCGTTCGGCGCATATCCAGCGTCCACCGCGGCACGCGAAGCGCCCACAGCGGCGCCGAGCTTGTCGGCGAGCGGGAAGATGACTTCCTGGAACTTCTCGGACGAACCAAGTGCACGACCGCCCGAGACGACGCGCTTGGCGCCGGCCAGTTCGGGACGGTCCGACTTGACCATCTCTTCCGACACAAACTCCGATTTGAACGGACCGGCAGGCGCCGCCACGTCTTCCACCGAGGCAGAGCCACCCATTTCAGCCGCGCCGAAAGCCGTGCCGCGAACGGTGATGACTTTCTTGGCATCAGACGATTTGACGGTCTGGATCGCATTACCGGCATAGATCGGACGCACGAAGGTCGAAGCGTCTTCGATGGCAATGATTTCGGAAAGCTGCATTACGTCGAGCTTGGCAGCGATACGCGGGGCAATGTTCTTGCCCGTGGTGGTCGCGGCCAGGAACACGGCGTCATAGCCCGCCATCAATGGCACAACGAGGGCTTCCATGGCTTCGGCAGTCTGCTTGCGCAGGCTCTCGCCTTCCGCTTTCAGCACCTTGCGGACGCCAGAGATTTTCGCCGCTTCGGGCGCAACCGTGCCGGCATTTTCACCGGCAACCAGCACGTCGACATCGCCGCCGAACTTGATCGCTGCGGTCACAACCTTGTGGGTCGCGTCCGACAGGGCGCCGTGATGATGTTCTGCAATTACGAGGACGGCCATTAAACAGCTCCCGCAGTCTTGAGTTTCGAAACCAGCGTCGCGACGTCTTCAACCTTGATACCGGCGCTGCGCACAGGCGGCTCGCTGACCTTCACAACCGTGAGGCGCGGCGAGATGTCGACGCCGTA
>JBKBRT010000041.1:0-17196 GCA_046291585.1 Hyphomonas sp. | reverse complement strand
AATCGTCAGGGTCAGTATGCCGTGTACGGTTCAGCCGGGCAGGTGCTGCGCCGGGGGCGGGATCTGAAGCAGGTGCTGCGCGTGTTCGAGAGCCGCCGGTTCAGCATCGTCCGCTGACGGGACGCGCCGGCGCGCCCTCTCGCCGTCCAACAGATTTTCCACACCCCTGCCCACAGAAAAAGGTTAACGGCGCGTTTTCCGTTTAACCCTTTGTTTACCAAAAACTTCTTGCGAACCAAACTGGAACATCATAAGAACATTAAATCAGAACGGAGCAAGAACATGTTCGGCCAAGTGAGCTTTCGCGGTAAGTCAGGCAAGGCGTGGAAATTCCAGCGTACGGCGGCAGATGCCCCGTGGGCGCGCAGTGCCGGTGTGGTTATTTTTGCAGCCCAGGATGCCTGTGGCTGGCGGGTCTACCGGGTGATGGAACTCTCCGGCCGGCCGCATGACATCCAGCCGATCTGGGCGCTGGCAGAGGCAGAGCGCTACGGCGCCAATGCGGTTTTCCTGGCGCTCGAATTTGACGGCGGGCAGCGCCAGTCGATGGTGGCGGATCTGGAAGCGGGCTTCATGCCGGTCTGCCGGTCGAGCCGGGAACCGGTCCGCCTGGCGGCGTGATACCTGCCGGGAATGCGGCCGCGCAGAGGCGAGATCAGTTCTCGACCTGCGCGGTATACCAGCGGGTGACGTCTTCTTCGACCATGCTGAGCGGGCGCGGGCCTCCTGCCAGGATGATCCGGTGAAAGGCCTTGGGATCAAACCGGGGACCAATCACGCGGATCGCGCGTTCCCGCAGATCGAGAATGCGCTCGCGGCCCAGCCAGTAGGCGGCTGCGTACCCCGGGCGCACGCTGTAGCGGTCCACCTCGTCGGCGCTTATGCCTTCGCTGAGGCCGACGGTCTCGACCAGATAGGCAATCGCCTGATCCCGGGTCCAGCGCTCATTGTGAATGCCGGTATCGGCCACCAGCCCGGCGGCGCGCAGCAGCATGGATTGCAGATAGCCGATGCGGCTGAGCGGGTCGCCGGAATAAAGACCGAGTTCGTCTGCCAGAGTTTCCGCATAGGAGGCCCAGCCTTCACCATAGGCCACATTCCAAACCATCTGGCGGGCAAGGGGCAGCTCGGCGGCGCTGCGCGCTGCGCTGCTTTCCAAATGCCGGCCCGGAACGAGTTCATGGAAGGCAAGGACGGCCAGGGAAAAATTCGGCCAGTCCGTCAGGCGCGCCAGATTGATGTCCGCGCGCGCCGGAACGCTGCCATTAAGGGCGCGGGGAAGATAGCTGACGGGCGGCAGGAAAGCTGAAAATTCAGGCGGCACGGCGCGCAGGCCCGCGCGCTCGGGCATGGTGAAGTCAAACTGGCTGGGAAGCGCAGCGGCGGCGCGGTCGGCATGCGCAAGGATCGCCCCGATCAGCGCGGCGCGGCCTTCTTCCGTGTCGGGATAAATCTGTTCTGGCTGAGCCGCCAGGAAAGCAAGGCGCTCGCCAACGGTGCCCTCGGCCAGGCCGAAGGCGGCAAGGGCGCGATCGGTTTCGGCCAGCAGCGCCACCACTTCCAGCTTGCCGCGCTCATGCAGGCCCGAAGCAGAGGCTTCATCACCGGTATAGGCTTTGAGCGCCGCAGCGTAATAAACCTGCCCGTCCGGGAGCTGCCAGACGCCCGGCATTTCCGGCGCGGTGCGGGACAGAATTTCCAGGCTGTCAGCAAAAGCGGCATAGGCCGGCCGCGCTTTTTCGGCAGCGCGGCGCACCTTTGCCATCAGCTGCTCGCGCTCGGCGGGGTCCAGCTCGCCGATGGCGGGCGCCGCGGTCTGGAAGGTCACCACGGGGGGGCTCGTTTCCGGCGCGGCGGCGGCTGCGGCGGCGGCCAGCGTCTGCATCCGGCGCAGCACCGGGGCGGGGGGTACAATGCCCGCGCGCGCATCGGTTTCGAGCCGGCGCCGGTCGTCTTCGATGGCATCTGCAAATTGTGCCATCCGGTCGGCGAAGGCGCGCGCGTCGGCGGGGGTGTTCAGCGGGTGAAACCGGGCCAGCAGGTCGGGCACGTCGAGATACGCCCCGCGCGTATGGTCAGCCACATAGGGGTAGGACGCGCCAAGGGCAGAGGCGCCGTGCCCGGCCATGAACAGGGTCTCGGCGGTTTCATGGGCGGCAATCAGCGTGTCGAGATGGCGGGCCAGCGCGCTGCCGCGCGCGGGGCGGGTGATGCGCACCAGAAGATCGCGCGTTTCGAGCCGCGACAGGCGGGCGCGTTCATAAGCGGCCTGTGAGCGATCGGTCAGATGGCGGTTGTAAGCAAAGCCGGCATCGGCTTCGGCAAGGCCGAGCCGGGTGGCGAGCTCCGGATTGCGGGTGACTTCATTCTGGGCAACCGTTGTCAGGGTTTGCTCGATCTCGCGCGCAACGCGCCGCGGTGTGCCCTCAGGATCAGCCCGGGGCGTGCACGCCACGGGCATCACAGCTATCAGCAGGGCAGTAGAAAGCCCTGCCGGCAGAAGGCGCGCAATTCTGCGTCCAGTTACGGCTTGCATGACGATTATATTACTCGAGTTTCACTGTAATTGAGCCTGTTTCGGGAGTTGTGGCCATACTCTATTTCCGTTACTTCTCCGCCAAAATTCCGAGGAGCCACGCAACGTGACAACGCCTATTTCGACTGCCGGCCAGGCTGCGCTTTCTGGTCAAGTCCTGTTTTACAAGAACCCGCAGCCTCTTTCCGCTGAAGAGCATGGCGGCCTTGGCGTCAAGCAGATCCCCCAGCCGTTCGGCTTTCTCCGCGAAGCACACGCTGTTCCGGTGACCGTAACGGAGTTCGGCGTGGCAGCGGCGTCCTATCCGGTGATCTTCGTCGGTGAAGACCGCACGCCGGTTTGCGTCATGGGCGTTCGTCAGGGGCAGAACCTCTACGTCAACGCTGAAGGCATGGTGATCGAAGATCACTACATCCCGGCTTTCGTGCGCCGGTATCCGTTCGTATTTGCTGCCGACGATGGCTCTGACCGCCTGCTGCTGTGCGTCGACCGTTCGGCGCCGATGGTTTCCAACCAGCCGGAAGTGGCGTTCTTCGAGAATGGCCAGCCGACCAAGTTCACCAATGATGCGATCGAATTCTGCAAGGAATTCGAGCGTCAGCGCCGCGCCACCGTCGATTTTGTCAAAATCGTCCGGGACATGGACCTGTTCGAGCAGAAAACCGTGACTTTCCAGCCGCGCGATCCTCAGGGTAACGCGACCGGCCCGGTCCAGAAGATTGCCGACTATTGGGCGATCTCCGAAGAGCGCCTCGGCGCGCTGCCGCAGGAACAATTCCTTGAGCTGCGCAACAATGGCGCGCTCGGTGCCTGCTACGCGCATCTCGTCTCGCTGCTGAACTGGTCGAAAGTGGTCAACCGCGCTGTGCGCACCCCGCCGCCGGGCGAAGTGGCCGCCTGAGCCTCCGGCAGGTTCTGAATACCAAACGGCCCTTCCTGCGTGGAGGGCCGTTTCTTTTTGCGCGCAGGCGCGGCATCACGAACCGGAGAGCGGGGGTTCCCCCGGCCCGGCCCCCGGCGCATATGGGCGGGGAAGAGCGATATCTGACGGAGCGGCTGCAGATGACAGGATTTTTCCGGCGCGTTGCCTTGGCCGCCATCAGCCTTGTGGCATTTGCCGGGCTTGCCCAGGCGCAGATGGATGAACGCCGGGCTGAAGCCGAGCTCATCGCCGACCAGGTCAGCGTCGCGCCGGGCGATACGTTCTATGCGGCGCTGAAAATGACGATGGATGACGGTTGGCACATCTACTGGCGCAATGCCGGGGATGCGGGCCTGCCGCCCCGACTGATCCTGGAGGAGGGGACTACGGTCCCCGAGGGCGCTGTGGGCGAATTCCTATGGCCGCTCCCGCACCTGATCCCGGTCGTTGAGGGCGAGATCATGGATTACGGCTATGACGACGTGGTCGTCTTCGCCTTTCCCGTCACCGTTCCAGACGATGCGAGCGGGGAAGTGCGCATTGTCGCCGAAGCCGATTATCTCATCTGCGAATCAATCTGCATTCCCGAAACGGCAGATGTCTCCCTGACGCTGACGGTCGGGGCGCCGGCCGAGAATGCGGTTTCGGGCGCCGAGATCGGCGAATGGATTGCCCGCGTGCCGGTGGCCTTCGGCGGCGAGGCGCGGATTGATGATACGGGCGCAACCTGGACCCTGTCCCTGCGCCAGGACGGCGGTTTTCCGGAAGGCGCCCAACTCCGCTTTTTCCCGTTCCAGCACGAAATCAGCCACCCGGCCGCTCAGCCCCAGAGGGCGGGACCAGACGGCGCCAGCCTCAGCCTGACGCCCGACCGGGCGGGGGCGTTTGAAGCGACACTGGACGGGGTAATCCGGGTCGATGTCGCCGGCGCAGAGCCTGTCGGCTATGAAATCTCCGCCCTGCGCGGCGAGGTGTTTGCCGGCACCGCAGACCGAGACGTGCAACCTGCGCTGCCGGGCACCGGTGTTCTGGGCGGCGCGGGGGAAGCCAATCCCCTTGGCTGGCAGCGGATCGCAACGCTCGCTTTCTTCGCCCTCATCGGGGGCATCATCCTCAATCTCATGCCCTGCGTGTTGCCGGTGCTGTCGATGAAAGCCATCGGCATGGTTCAGGCCGCGTCCAGTGGCCATGCGGGCGAGCTCAAATCCCATGGGCTCTGGTATACGGGCGGGGTGCTTGTCTCGTTCCTCGTGCTGGCGGGCGCGCTGCTGCTGGTGCGCCAGGCGACCGGCTCAGCCACGCTCGGCTTCCAGCTTCAGCATGCCCCGACCGTTGCGATCCTCGCGCTGATCATGTTTGCGGTTGGCCTCTGGCTGATGGGCTTTTTCGAGATGGGCACCTCGGTTCAGAATCTCGGAGGCAGCCTCGCCAGCCGCGGCGGGGCGGCAGGCGCGTTCTTTACAGGTATTCTGGCGGCCGTGGTCGGCGCGCCCTGCGTCGGGCCTTTCCTTGGCGCTGCGCTCGGCGCGGTGATCAGTCAGCCGGCACCGGCCGTGATTGCCGTGTTCCTCGCCATGGGCTTTGGCATGGCGCTGCCTTTCCTGATCCTCAGCTTCGTGCCGGGCCTGCACCGCATGCTGCCCAAGCCCGGCAAATGGATGGAGACGCTGAAACAGGCCTTTGCCTTCCCGATGTTCCTGACGGCAGCCTGGCTTCTGTCTGTGGTCGCGGGCCTGTCGGGGGCAGGGGCTGCCGGCTGGACGCTGGCGGGGGCAACAGCGCTGGTGTTTGCCATCTGGCTCGGCCGCCAGGGCGGCACCGTGCGAAAAGCCGTCGCCGCCATCGCGCTGGGCGCCGCCTTTATCTACCCGGCAATGCAGGCGAATGTGCCCGAGACCTCTCTGACCGGCAGCAGCCAGGCAGCCTTCACCGGCAGCTATGGCGAAGCGGCCTGGAGCCCGGATACGGTCGAGGCCATGCTCGCCGAAGGGCGCCCGGTTTTTGTGGACTTCACCGCCAGCTGGTGTGCGAGCTGCCAGGTCAACAAGCTCACCACCCTCAAGACGCGCCGGGTGCAGGAAGCGTTCAAGAACGCCAATGTCGCGTTCCTGGTGGCCGACTTTACCCAGAAAGATCCGATGATCGCCGACGAACTCAAACTGCGCGCCCGCGCGGGCGTGCCGATGTATCTCTGGTATCCGGCCGGGGCGAGTGAGCCGCAGATCCTGCCGGAACTTCTCACTCAAGAACTTGTCATTGGACTTGTTGAAGGCTGACGGGCCTATATTTTCAGACATACGATAATTTTCCGAGACAGGAGACGACGATGATACTTTCCCGCCGCCACTTGAGCCTCGCTGCTGGAATGGCCGCTGCTGTTGCCCTCACGGCCGGGGCGCTGATCGCTTCGACCGCAGAAGCTTCGCCCGCGCCAGCCGTCGGCGCAGCCGCCCCCGCTTTTACTGGCACGACCTCAAACGGCGAGACCGTTTCCCTGTCTGATTTTGAAGGCAAGACCGTGATCCTGGAATGGACCAATGACGGCTGCCCCTTCGTGAAGAAGCATTATGCTGCCCCGCCATCGAACATGCAGACCCTTCAGAAATCGGCGAGCGCCGATGACATCGTCTGGCTGAGCGTGATTTCGTCCCGCCCGGGGACTCAAGGCCATGTTTCGCCGGAGGAAGCCAACACTTTGACGACCTCGCGCGGCGCGGCGCCTGCGCATGTCATTCTCGATGAGAGCGGCGATATCGGCCGCCTCTTTGGCGCCAAGACCACGCCGCACATGTATATCGTCACCCCAGAAGGTGAGCTCGTCTATGACGGCGCCATCGACTCGGTGCCGTCTGCCCGTGTCGAGGATATTGCCACCGCCGAGAATTACGTGACGGCTGCCTTGGCTGATCTCAACGCCGGCAAGCCGGTGGCGAGCGCCGTCACCAAGCCCTACGGCTGCGCCGTGAAATACTGAAGCGCGTCGCCTCGGCAGCGTCAGAACTGAAACCAGGCCGGCGGGACTACCCCGCCGGCCTTTTTCCGTGTTTTGTTGTCTGACGTGAGGAGAGGGTTGCCGCCCGCCGGATATACCTTCAAACCTGTCGGCTGGAGGAGGCGCCAATGAGCAGAGACAAGAACCCGATCGTCAAGGACCAGCCAGCCGAGATGCCCTCAGAGGGCGGCCCGCTGGCCGAATATGGCGGCGCCCTGCCGCCTGCGCCGGCCTGGTTCCGCGAGTCTGTGGCGGTTCCCTATGAGGTGGGCAAGGTGACCGTGAAGGGCGCTGAGATCACCTACCAGCGCTGGGGCAGGCGCGGCGCGCCGGGGCTTTTGTTCGTGCACGGAAATGGCGCCCATGCGCATTGGTGGGATTTCATCGCGCCGTATTTTGCCGAGCACTACAATGTTGCGGCCCTGACTTTCTCCGGCATGGGCGACAGCGAGTGGCGGGAAACCTATGATATGGACACTTTCTCTCTCGAGCAGGTGGCCGTTGCCGAGGCGGCCGGCCTGTTTGAGGGGCCCCGAAAGCCCGTCATCGTGGCGCACTCGTTCGGCGGCTTCATCACGCTGGTGACCGGCGCCAAGCATGGCAGCCGGTTTGAAGGGATGGTCATCGTCGATAGTCCGGTGAACCCGCCGGAGCGTCCGCGCGACGGCCCCTCCCGTGCCAGCCGTCCGCACAAGGTCTATCCCGATCTTGCCGCTGCGCTGGCGAGGTTTCGTCTTGCGCCCCCGCAGCTTTGCGAAAATCACTATGCGATGGACTATATTGCGCGCTGGAGCCTCAAGCGCGCGGAGGGCGGGTGGACCTGGAAGTTCGATCCGATGATCTGGACCCGGTTTGAGCCGGGCCTTGATCCGGCCGAGATGCTGAAAGCTGCCCAATGCCGGATTGCCATCATCCGCGGCGAGGAAAGCGCGCTGATGCCGGACGATGTGGGCGACTATATGCGGGGATTGCTGGGCCATCAGGTACCGTTCGTGTCGGTTCCGCATGCGCGCCACCATGTGATGCTCGACCAGCCGATTGCGTTTATCTCGACGCTCCGGATGCTGCTGGCCGAATGGGACCACTCCGATCCCCATCGCAGTGTCGATTCCGGGGCAGCGGACGCCTGACCGGCAGAATTTTTGCCACAATCCTTTTGCTTGATCCTGCGGGCTGGCAGGATAAGTCTGCGCGTGCTGACTGATTGGAATGAGGGGACCATGCCTAGAGCGACACTCGACGACAAAACCTATACCTCATCGGCCGAGCGCTTTATCGAGCGCCCCTTCGTCCGTGACACAATCATGGCGCTGATTGTCATAAATGCGATTGTGCTGGGTATACTGACATATTCCGAGCAGTTGCCAGGTTGGCTTGTTGCGGTGCTGAATGTCATCGACATGGCGGTGACGTTCATCTTCGTCGCCGAAATTGCTCTCAAGCTGTTTGTCTATCGCCTGCAATTCTTCAAGCTCGGCTGGAACTGGTTTGACTTCGTGGTCGTCGGTGTGTCGATGATCCCGGGAGGGTCTGCTTTCAACGTTCTGCGCGCGCTGCGGGTCTTGCGTCTCCTGCGCCTGTTGCACTTCATCCCGACCATGAAGCGGATTACCGAGGCGCTGCTCACCGCTTTGCCCGGCATGGGCGCGATCCTCGCCATCCTGGGCCTCGTCTTCTACGTTTCCGTGGTGATGGCGACCTACCTGTTCAGCGGATCTCAGAATACGGAGAATTTCAGCTCCCTTGGTGCTTCGGCGCTGACCATGTTTGAGGTGCTTACCATGGAGGGGTGGAACGGCCACATGCGGGACCTGCTGGATGAATATCCCTGGGCCTGGGCATTTTTCATCCCGTTTATCCTGTTCACGGTATGGGCAATCCTCAATCTCTTCACTGCTGTCATCGTGGATTCGCTTCAGGACAGTGCCCTGGAGAAGATGCTCGATGCCGAAGAGAAGATCAGCGATGAACTGGTCGCGCAGGAGTCCCAGGAGATGATGCGCCACAGGGAAATTCTGTCCCTCATCGGAGACCTGCGCGCCGAAGTTCAGGCGCTGAAGGGGTCCAAAGACGCGACGGGGTAATCAGCGGGCAGGGATCGGCGAGGGATGCGCGCCTGTCAGCCGGCCCGCACCTTCCCGGTAAAGACGTTCAGGTTCAGCCGGATAGAAGAGCAGCACATCTGCCTTGGGCAATGTCTGAACAATCCGCGTGTGCTGCGCGATATCGCCGGGCGACCAGGCAAGTCCGCCGCGCCGCACGCCATACACGGTGATCAGATCCTGCCCATTCGCCAGTTTTTCCAGAGAGGGAACAAGCTTGCTCCATTTCTTGACGGGATGGAATTTCACATCCAGAAATATCGTTCCGTCCTCGAAGTATGAACGGAAGGCGGGAACTGCCTCCTGCTCGGTCACGATATGAACCTGCGCGCCGATCTGCCCTGCCAGATGGCGCAGCGTCAGCATGGCGTCATAAAAGCTCTCTTCATGCTCGGCATGTGGGGGCAGGAGCAACAGTATCCGGCTGAGCGTCTTGATCGGGCTTTGGATGCGTGAGACGTACAGGCTGAAGCTCGCATGGGTGAGCAACTGGTTGATCAGAGACCCGCGCAGCAACTCATGGGTTGAGCCGGTTTCCGGCCAGCCGACGATCAGGTCAGTCGCGCGCGTGTCCTGCACGAGAGACACCAGGCCTGAGCCAACATTCACCGCGTGCGTTAGACGCGGATCAACCGGCACTTCGGCAGCTGAATACTGGGAAGCAAGCGATTGAAGGTCGCGCCGCGCCGTTTGCTCCGTGGCCGGATTTCGTGTGAGACTTGAGAGAATGCGCACGGGGCTGACGGGCTGGTTGACGGCATGATCGCGCAAGAGGATCGACAGCTCGATCAGGCGGTGGCTGGGCTGGTCGCTGGCGCAGGCAACCAGGATGCGCTGGGGCGTATGGATCGCCACCTTCTCCTGCACGACTGCCTCCGCGAAGGCGATGGCGCGTCCGTAGCGCTGCACCACGATGGGCGCGAGAATGCAGGTCACGAAGATCATCATGATCGCCCCGTTCACAACCCGCTCGTCAAACAGGCCGAGATCGAAGCCCACCATCGTGGCGGCCAGCGTCGCAGCGGCCTGCGGCACGGACAAGGCAAAGATCACCCGGGACTGGTTGGTGTCATAGCCAAGGAGCCGGCTCGCCGATTCTGCGGCCAGCCATTTGGAAACGATCACGACCAATATCATCGTCAGCGCCACCAGCCAGGCATGAAACCCGCCGAGAAAGATGCGCATGTCGAGCAGCATGCCGACCGAAAGCAGGAAGAACGGCACGAAGATGGCTTCGCCGGTAAAGTTGATCCGGTTCATCAGCGTGCCGTGATGCGGGATCAACCGGTTGAGCGCGAGGCCGGCCAGGAAGGCCCCGACAATCGGTTCGGACCCGGCATAATGCGCTGTCGCCGAGATCGCGAACACGACGGCGAGCACAAACGCAAATTCCGACACCCCGTCCCTTGCGATATTCCGGAAAAACCAGCGCGCCACGATCGGCAGCAGGAATATGATCGCACTGATATAGAGGGTCAGTCCGATGCCCATCTGCATCCAGAAGCCTTCGGTGGCTTCTCCGCGGGTCATCGCGGCGATCACGGCCAGCACGAGCAGGGCGAGGGAATCGGTGATGATCGTCCCGCCCACGGCCGTGGTCACGGCGGGGTTGCGGGAAATGCCCAGACGGCTGGCAATCGGATAGGTCAGCAATGTGTGCGAGGCAAAGGTACTGGCCAAGAGGATCGCCGGCATCCAGTCAAAGCCGAGCAGAAAGCGCGCTGCGGCCAGACCAATCGTCATCGGGATCGCAAAGGTCAGCAGGCCAAACACCAGCGTGTGCGCTTTGGACCGGTTGAGGACCGCCAGATCCACCTCGAGAGCGGCCGTGAACATGATGTAGAGCAGGCCGACTGTGCCAAACAGAATGAAGGAGGTGTCGCGCTCCAGCAGGCCGATCCCGTTGGGGCCGAGCAGGGCGCCCGAAATCAGCAGGCCAATCATGCCCGGCAGGCGCCAGCGCCCCAGGACAATCGGGGCGAACAGGATCAGCGCGGCAACGATCGCGAAGATCATCACCGGATCTTTAACTGTCAGATCCATGGGTGTTCTCCAGCCATCCTGCAGCACTGCAGAGGGTATGCCGCACTGCAGCATAACCCGCTAGGCTGGTGCGCAGTGTTAACCGGCGAAGGCTTTTTCGATGACGAATTCGGCCGGGGCCGCGTTGGAGCCTTCGGTCAGGCCCGCTTTCAACATCAGAGCCTTGACGTCCTGGATCATTTCCATCGAGCCGCAGATCATTGCCCGGTCTGTTGCCGGATCCAGCGAGGGCACGCCCAGATCGTCAAACAGCTTGCCATTTTCGATCAGCGTCGTGATCCGGCCCATGCGTTCATGATGCTCGCGGGTCGTGGAGGTGTAGAGCTTCAGCTTGCCCTCGACCATTTCGCCCACGAGGGGATCATTCTTCAGGCTGTCGATCAGCGTGCGCGAATAGATCAGCTCATCGACGTCCCGGCAGGTGTGGGTGACGATCACTTCTTCATAACGCTCATAGGTATCAGGATCGCGCACGAGGCTGGCAAAGGGGGCAAAGCCCGTGCCGGTGGAGAACATGTAGAGGCGCTTGCCGGGGGTCAGCGCATCGAGCACCAGCGTGCCGGTCGGCTTGCGGCCAAGCAGAACCTTGTCGCCCGGCTGGATTTTCTGGAGGCGTGAGGTCAGCGGGCCATCGGGCACCTTGATCGAATAGAATTCCAGCTCTTCGTCCCAGGCAGGCGAAGCGATGGAATAGGCGCGCAGTAGGGGTTTGCCGTCTTCCTTGGGCAGGCCGATCATCACAAATTCGCCCGTGCGGAAGCGGAAGCTCTGCGGGCGTGTCAGCCTGAAACGGAATAGGCGGTCCGTATAATGCTCCACCGACAGGACGGTTTCCTCGGTCGGGCCATTCGGATTGGCTTTGACAGGCGCTGCCTGGCCTGCGGATGCGTCGGCGCTCATGCCCCAAAATCTCCACTGTCGCTTATTCCGGCGTCAGTTGACGCGGGCACGGGGTAATTGCAATGCGTCAGATGAACGGTTTAGTTTTTCTATCTCGTTTAGACGGCATTTCCCCCGCCGTTACGGCGTGGTTTCAGCGCCCGGACTGCGCCAACGGCACGCTCACATCTTCAGTCTTTTGCTGCGCGTTGGCCTGAGGCGACGCCGTCAGGCCCAGCAGAATGAAGCCCGCACTGATCAGCAGGACCGTCGCAATGGTCGGCAGGTGGGGCTTGGCACGGGTGTTCCTCATGACGGGCGCCCTTTCTTTCTTCAGGCACGCGATGAAGGCTGCACGCCCCCTGCGGCTGAACTATGTGCGCGTTAGGGCAGTCATGCGAATTTCATGCCGGATTGTGGCAGCGCGCGGTCAGGCGCCGGGAAACCGTCCCATCCGTTCTTCCCAATGCCGCCGGCAGACGGAGAGATAGGTCGCCTTGCCGATGGAAATCTGTTCGCCCTCGGTCAGGGCCTGGCCATCTGGCCCAAGGCGAACCACCATCGTGGCCTTGCGCCCGCACTCGCAGATGGTGCGCACCTCGCGCAGTTCGTCGGCGATGGCCAGCAGCGCGGCGGAGCCTTCAAAAAGTTCGCCCCGGAAATCGGTGCGCAGACCATAAGCCAGCACCGGCACCCCGAAATGATCGGCCACCCGCGCCAGCTGCCAGACCTGTTCCTTGGTCAGGAACTGCGCTTCATCGACAAAGATCGCATCAATCGGATGGAGCGATTTCTGATCGCGGACCAGAGAAAACAGATCCGTATCCGTCGTATAAAGTACGGCCTCTGCCGAGATGCCGATCCGTGAACTGATATGTCCGTCACCCGCTTCGCGGTAAAGCGCAGAGGTCATCAGCAGCACCTCCATCCCCCGCTCGCGGTAGTTGTAGGCCGCTTGCAGGAGGATGGTGGATTTGCCGGCATTCATGGCGGCATAGGAAAAATAGAGTTTTGCCATGACAGGTCTGCGTCTGTCTGGATCAGCGGAGGGAAAGCGCGACGCCTTCGCGGCGCGGATCGGCGCCGCCCTCAAGGCCGTTGTCGCGAACGATGATTACGTGGAGACCGGAATTTTCGCCCGTGCGTTCTTCCACCTCATAGCCCATGTTGCGCAGTGCTTCTGCCGCTTCCGGCCCGTCCTCAACATCCACTTCAACCGCGACTGATTCGCCGCGAGCGATGATGTTGGGCAGCGCGGTCGCTTCCTGGGCGGTCTTGCCCCACTCCAGAACGCCCACCAGTGTCTTGGCAACATACGCGATGATCGAATTGCCCCCCGGCGAGCCGGTCACCATGAAGAGATCGCCGCCTTCATCAAAGACAAGCGTCGGGGACATGGACGAACGCGGACGTTTGCCTGCAGCCACCGCGTTGGCCACCGGCTTGCCGTTCTTTTCCGGAATGAGGGAGAAGTCGGTGAGCTGGTTGTTCAGCAGAAAGCCGCCGGCCATGCGCGAAGAGCCAAAGGCGGATTCCACTGTGGCTGTCATCGAGACAGCGTTGCCGTCAAGATCAATAATCGAGATATGGGTGGTGCCGGCGCCGGGGGTAGTGGGGTCTTCGCCCCACATCGGGCGCAGCGGCGCGCCGCCCAGAACCACACCCGGATCGCCGGGAAAGGAATTCGCGTCCGGCGCAAAGGCCTCTTTGGCGCGGGCTTTGATGTAGGCCGGATTGATCAGGTCTTCGGTCGGCACCGGGACATGATCTGCGTCGGCCACATAATGATCGCGGTCAGCGTAAGCCAGGCGCTGGGCGTCCACGAAGGCCTTCAGCAGAAGGCTCTCATCGGCATTAATGGTCGGGCCCGGCTTGAGGTGTTCATAGAGACCCATGATCAAGTTCTGGGTAATGCCGCCCGAACTCGGCGGCGGGGCCGAGCAGATCTTGTATCCCGATTGCAGGGTGCCGCAGATGGCTGAGCGCACCTTCACTTCATACCCGGTGAGATCTTCAAGGGTTATGTTGCCGCCATCGGGGCCTTCATTGGTCGCGTTGACGATCTCGGCAGCAAGGGCGCCGGTGTAGAAGGCGGACGGGCCCTCATTGGCAATCGCGGCAAGCGTTGCGGCATACGCGGTGTTGGTCCGGCGGTATCCGGCAGCCAATGGCTGGCCATCGGGATAGAAGTAGGCGGCGGTGACCGGATTGTCGTCCAGACGGATCACGGCGCGCAGGCGTTCGGAGGCCAGCACTTCGGCAAGGCGCGGGGACACTTCAAAGCCGACTTCAGCCAATTCGATGGCGGGTTGGAAAAGGCTTGCCCAATCCCCCTGTCCGGCGGCTTCATGGGCTGTCTTGTAGAGCGCGATCTGCCCCGGCACGCCAACCGAGCGGCCAGACTGCCACGCGGTCACGAAATCCATCGGTTTGCCGTCTTTGATGAACCAGTCCGGACCCGCCGCAGCAGGCGCGGTCTCACGGCCGTCAAACACGGTGATCTCATCGCGGGCGCGGTCGTAATAGACCATGAACGCGCCCCCGCCGATGCCGGAACTCTGAGGCTCGACCAGGCCGAGCACGGCATGTACGGCAATGGCCGCATCAACCGCGTTGCCGCCCTCGCTCAATACCCGAAGGCCCGCTTCAACGGCGCGCGGATCGGCGGCGGCCACCATCGCGCCCTTGGTCCAGGAAAGGTCACCCAACGCTTCGGGAGTATCGTCTGATCCAGGCGCAATGCTTGCCGCAGGCGGCGCTTTGGCCGCCGGGGCGCAGGCCGCAAGGAGGAGGGCTGCTGTGAGGGCGGTGAGGTGGCGCATGATCGTCCCTTTCTTGGCGCGGCGCTCCACTCCCTCTAAGGATCGGTGCGGAGCATAATCGTAACAGGGCACATAGCATGGCAAGACCGGGTTCGCGCAACCTCATTACCGACATTGAAGGCATCTCTGTCGGGCAGGCCGAGGATGCCCGGATTGGCACCGGGGTGTCCGTAATTGTCCCCGATTGTCCGGTTTTGGCCGCGATCTGTGTCGCCGGTGGCGGCCCGGGGACGCGGGAAAGCGATCTTCTCTCTGCCGGAAGACTGGTTTCTGACAGTGTTGATGCGATCTGCCTCTCGGGCGGCTCTGCCTTCGGTCTGGCGACTGCCGATGGCGTCATGGCCGGATTGAAGGCGCAGGGCAGGGGCTTTGCGCTGGTGCCCCGGCCGGGCGTGCCCGCCACCCCCATCGTGCCGGCCGCCATCCTCTATGACCTCGCCAATGGCGGCGACAAGGACTGGGGCGATACCGCGCCCTATGCCGGCCTTGGCCGACAAGCCTTCGACTCGGCCGGTAAGAGCTTCCGCCTCGGCAAAGCCGGCGCGGGATATGGGGCCCGCGCGGGCCTGGCGCCGGGGGGCACAGGGTCTGCCAGCATCGTCACGCAGGACGGCCTCAGCATCGGCGCACTGGCGGCAGTGAACAGCTTTGGTTCCGTCCGAATGCCGGGTTCGGATGCTTTCTGGGCGTGGCCCTTTGAAATTGCAGGAGAATTCGGGGGCGCTCGGCCTGACCCCCGCCTCTCCTTCGATCCCGAAGACTGGGGGGCCGCCAAAGCCAATCCCAGCCCCCGCGAGAACACGACCCTTGCCTGCATCGCCATCGATGCAGTTGTGACCCATGACGACCTTCAGCGGATCGCCCAGATGGCGCTCGCCGGCATGGCCCGCGCCATCCGGCCTGTTTTTGCTCCCACGGACGGCGATGTTGTTTTCGTCATTTCCACGCAGAAGCGCCAAATCGAAGGCAGCCGGCCCCTGGCTGTGGCCCGTCTCGGGGAACTCGCCGCCGGCACTCTCGCCCGCGCCATAGCTCGTGGTGTATACGAGACAGAACGGCAGGAGGGACGGCCATGAAATCATACTACAAGCTGGCGGTGGGGACCGCGTTACTCGCAACACTCAGCGGCTGCATGGTCGCCGGACGCGACGCGGAAATATCGGACTGGCCAGGCATGGCCTCGGTCCAGACCGTTTCCGGAGGCACGATCTATCACGAGTGCGGCGCTACGATGATCACGCCGGAATGGGCGCTGACCGCAGCCCATTGCGTCGAGAATGTCCGCATCGAGTCAAATGGGCGCGCCGCCCAGTATCTTGAGGGCGATACGGGTGAAATGAGCCGCTTCGGCACGCTTGCGGTCGCAGCCGGCCTTGGCGACCTGACGGTTATCCCGCGAGGCTCTGTTTTCCCGGTGCGGGAGGTGGTGATCCATCCAGGCTATCAGGCGGCCGCGCCCGAAAAAGGCAATGATCTGGCGCTGCTTCGGATCGCCGGACGCTGGGACGGATCGCTGATGCCCCTCGACGGCGTGTCGGGCATAGCGGGCGACCTGATGCGGCCTTATGCCGACATCGTTGCGGCAGGGTATGGGAAAGTGGGAGAGACGGCTCAGGGGCAGGCGGGTGTCGCCCGCGGCGGCCGCCATGTGCGCGCCCCCTCCCTTGTGCTGCAGGAGGGCTATGTGCCCGCCGTCGACACTGGCGTCTGCGCAAGTCAGATCCGCGCGCGTATCAATGAGGCCGGGCTGGCGGCCGTGTATCCGGATGTCTCCATTGATCCGGCAACTCAGATCTGCGCCGGCATAGGCGGTTCTGATGCCTGCCAAGGTGACAGCGGTGGCCCGCTTGTTGTCCGCAGCGCACCGGGAGAGCCGGTTCAGGCGGGTATTGTCAGCTGGGGCATGGGATGTGCCCGCAGCGATAGCCCCGGCGTTTACATGCGTGTTTCCGCATTCGCCCCCTGGATCAGTGATGTGACCGGCCTGGCGCTGCCGTCTCGGGCGGAGGTTTCAGACGAGATATCCAGCGTCATTTCAGAAGAAATTCCCGTCGCCGAAGCGATTGCGCCGGAGGCACCACCGCCCGGCGACGCGCTGGATGAAGGGGAAGAAATTTCGCCACCCCCGGAAGAAACGCCAGAGCCTGAAGAGACTGTGCAGGATACCGGCAATTGAGGCTTGCAAGGTCGGAAACCCGACTGTATGTGTCCCGCTTCTTCAAGTGGCCAAGCACCCGTAGCTCAGCTGGATAGAGCACCAGACTACGAATCTGGGGGTCAGGAGTTCGAATCTCTTCGGGTGCACCACTTGTATCTCATTGTTTTTATTGCGTAATATTGGCGGTTATCTCAGGCCGCCTTTTCTTTGTGAGCGTGCACCAGAGATTTTTGGCGGCAGGTATCGGGCACTGGCCCGCTTAGCGTGCCCGCAGTCCCGGCAGCCCTGGTTTTCAGGCAGCTGAGGCGCCAATTCCAGGCGCCGGGAGATCTGCCCGGCCGCCGGATATGGTCAACGGCGTAAGGCGGCGGCGCCCGGATGAGCCGTCATTTCCAAGCAAATGACCGGAAATCATCGGAGTGTTTCGAAAAAAGCGGCTGCAGTTTAACCTTTTAGACCATTCGGAAACCGGGCCGTAGCATTTGGTGTGATCTGTTGGCTGAATGGAAAATCGCGCCAAATCTCAAAGGCCAGAAATGCCAGACGAGTTTGTCGATCTGGAGTATGACTTGCATCGCGTCGAGGCGAGCCGGGGCGTACTCGAGTTGGCCGTGCGGCAACTTCGTGCCTACGCACGCTGCATAACGGCGAACAAGGCGGAAGCCGATGAGATGGTTGAGGACACGCTGATGCTGTTCCTCGCCGAAGACCGCATTCTGCGACATTGCGAGACCTGCTTCGC
>JBKBRT010000040.1:0-17356 GCA_046291585.1 Hyphomonas sp. | reverse complement strand
TGGATCGGCATCCTGACCACAGCCTTTTTCGGCGCCGTCAAACCCTTCTGAACCCCTTAGAATGTCGGGCCGTCCGGTTTTTCCGAAACGACAAACACGGACGGCGCGATCGGAGCGCCGATTTCGGCCTTCGTCCAGATCGCCTCATTGGCTTTGACGCCGTCGTAGGACAAGCGAACCCGCCCCGGCTGAACCCAGCGAGAGCCTGGCACGGTGTAAAAGTTTGAGTATCGCCGCTCATGCCAGCCGCGAGGCGTGCTGAAGCCGGCATAGACGGTGGCATGGTCAGATTGGCGAATTCCAAATCTCGTCTTGCCGCCAGCTGGGTCGGTGAGGTCCACCATGTAGGCAGGGACGCCATCTATGAGGTCATCGGGTAAACGTGTCTGCGTCCATCCCTCGTCGAGCCCGTTGCGGATCGCTCCGAAACCGAAATTGGAGGCCCACGCTCTGGCCGCAACATCTTCAGGCATAGCGCCATTCTGATCATAGGTCGTCTCGCCGTCAAAGGTGATCAGCAGGGCGAGCGTCTCTCCGCTCCAGGCCTCGATCCGGACCTTCCCTTCCGCAGCATGCGCGTTTGCCTTGCTGTCGGAAAATTCCCGCCACATGGCGTACCGGTCCCAGAGCACCTCCGATCCATCCGTGCGGCGAATGATATTGTAGCCTTCCAGATACAGGCTCTTCACATCCCGCCATTCCTTCCCGCCCGCCGCCTCATGGGCAGCGGCCAGAATATCGCGCGCAGAGCGGTCGGGATTCGCCTGAACGGCCGCCGGCATCACTGCGCGCCGGGATACATCCGGCGGCAGATCATCAAACCACGCCGCAGTATCTGCCGGGGTGGCGCAGCCTGCCAGCGCAGCAATCCCCAGAATCAGAAAGGCTCTCATCCGGGCTCTTCCACGATCATCACATGGGCCTCGGCGAGCGGCTGACGCGCGGCTTTCAGCACTTCATACTCCGGGCTCTCCCAGAATTTGCGGATTGCTGCCTTGTCGGGCCATTTGGAGATAACCGTGCTCGCCCCGTCGAACAGGCCGCCCTCCAGTGCCTCCACGCCCGGCGCCCGAACGACATACTCCCCGCCAAAACGGGTAATCAACGCAGCCGTTGGTGCCCCATATTCAGTCATGAAACGCTGGCGATCCTTCACCCGCGCAAAAACAATCATGTACGCTGCCATCTGCATCCTTTCGGCTTGGCCTTAACGATTCAAATGATATATCTTTTATGCGACGGCCTCCAGTGGCCATTCCAAAAAGAAAAGGCCCCGCCATGAAACTGCTACGCGCCGCAACGCTGACCGTCTCCGATCTGGAACGCTCGATCGGCAATTACGCCAGATATTTCGACTATTCCATCGTCGAGCGCGGTGAAGTTTCCGCAGACCTTGCCGCCAGTTGGGCAACGCCGGCGTCCGCCGGGCATCCCTATGCCATCATGCAGCCTTCCTCAGGTGCGGAAGTTTATATCCGCTTCATTCAGCAGCCTGCAGTTGATGGCTACCAGGCGCTGCGCACCTATGGCTGGAACGCCATCGAGATCTGCGTTCAGGATGTGCTGGGCGCTAATGCCCGCATGGAAAACTCCCCTTTCGAGATCATCGGGCCACCCCGGGAGATCGAGGGCCTGGACGCCATCTACCCGATGCAGGTGAAAGGCCCGGACGAGGAAATCGTCTACCTCACCCAGATCCGCGATGATCTGCCCGCCTTCGATCTCCCCCGCGCCGCCTCCCCCATCGACAAGCTTTTCATCCTCGTCCTCGGGTGCAGCGACATGAAAGCGTCCCTCGACTGGATGGTCCGCCATTGCGGTCTCGCCATCGGCCGCGAAGAGATGGAAATCGTCTACACGATGCTGGCCAAGGCCTATGGCACACCGATGGACGAGCTTCACAAGATCTCGACCATGATCCATGACCGCGATGTCTTTCTGGAGCTGGACCAATATCCTTTTGCTGCCATCCAACGGCCCCGCCATGACGGCATGCTGGTGCCTGGCTGCGCCATTGGCACGCTCTGGCATCCTGAATTCGACAGCCTGCCAGGTCCCTGGATAATACCGCCCACCCGCCGGGAAGGCCCAATCTACAAGGGCAAACGCGCTGGAACGATCCAGGATCTCGACGGCGCCCTGATCGAGATCGTCGAAGCATGAAACGCTACACCCTGAAAGCCGCTGTCTCCGCCACACCTGTTGCCGAAGACTTCATCGCCATTGACGTCCCCCGCCCGGATTGCCCGGATGGCGGCGTCGTCGCCCGCACAATCTATCTCTCTCTCGATCCCTATATCGGTTCACGCCTGCGCGGCCGCCATATGGGCGAGGCGCCGCCAGAGCCCATGGCCGAAGCGATCCCCGGCGCCATCGTCGGCCAGGTTGTTGAAAGCCGCGCCGCTGGTGTGTCCAAAGGCGATTATATCCACGCCATGGAAGGTGGTTGGCAGGAGTATGCCGCACTGCCAGCCGGCCATTTCCGCAAGCTGGACCCCGAAACTGCGCCGCTGCGCGCGCATATCGGTGTGCTCGGCATGCCCGGCCTCACAGCCTGGGCCGGCATCACCCAACTGGCCAAGGTTGGCGCGGGCGACATCGTCCTCGTCGATGCCGCCGCCGGCGCCGTCGGCGGAACAGCCGGTCAAATCGCCCGCATCAAAGGCGCGTCAAAAGTAGTCGGTATCGCGGGCGGACCAGAGAAATGCCACCTGGTTACAAACACCTACGGCTTCGATACGTGCATCGATTACAAGGCCGAGGGCTGGCAAGCCGCGCTGAAAGACGCCCTGCCCGATGGCGCGAGCGTCTTCTTTGAAAACGTGTCGGCAGAGATGGCCATGATCGCTCTGTCGGTCTCGCAGACCTATGTCCGCGGCGTGCTCTGCGGCCTGGCAGATGCCTACCAGTCATCCGGTCCCGCCCCGCACGCCCTGAACGCCGGCGCCATCATCGGCAAACGCGCCCAACTGCGCGGGCTCGTGGTTTATGATTTTTACCCCCGCTGGGACGAGTACGCCGCCGAAGCCGCCAGCTGGATTCGGGATGGCAAGCTCGCCTTTGCCGAAGACCACGCGCACGGCCTGGATCAGGCGCCCGCCCTGTTCGGCAAGCTCATGCGCGGCGCCAATGTCGGCAAAGCCATCATCACAGTTTCAGAGGAACAGGCATAATGGCTCACGTCAAAAGATCGTACGTAAACGGAACTTACGGACAGCTCCACTATCGTATTGCGGAGCCCGAAACACCATCGGCTCTGCCACCGCTCTACTGCCTTCACCAGAGCCCGAAATGCGGCATGGAGTTTCAGACCCTGATGGGCGTTATTGGCAATGAGCGTATTGTCGTCGCGCCGGACTATCCCGGCTATGGCCAGTCTGACGCGCCTCTGGACGAACATCTCGCCACCGTTCCCGCCTATGCAGAAGCCTGCTGGCAAGTCGCCGACGCGCTCGGTCACGACACCATCTGCCTCTTCGGCAATCACACCGGCGCCAAAGTGGCCACGGCAATGGCGCTCACTCATCCCGGCCGCGTCACGACAATCGGTATGGTCTCCGCCGCCCTTCTGACACCAGAAGAGCGGGCATGGTTTGCTGACTACTTCACCCCCATTCCGCTCGATGACGCAGGCACACGGTTCACCACGATGTGGCAGCGCATCGTCGAGCGTCGCGGCCCTGGCACAACGCTAGAAATGCTCGCTGAATCGCTGATGATGAACATGCTCGGCGGCGAGGCGTATGAATGGGGTCATGCTGCGGCGTTCGCCTATGACGCGCCCTTTACAGACGCGCTCAAAACCCTGCCGCACAAGATCACGATCCTGAACCCCGCAGACGATCTCACCGACTGCACCCGGCGCGCCATACCGCTCCTGCAGAATGGTCAGGTCATCGAATGTCCGGAATGGGGCTACAACTTCATGGACGTCTGGCCCGATGACGTTGCAGCCCTTCTGAAATCACACCTCTGACGGCTTTACAGCGCCCGCCGGCGCAATCGCCGGCGGCGCCTTGCCCTTGTCCTGATGCTCTCTGTCGTAGCGGTATTTTCCAAGCGCGAGGATCGGCAGTGTAGAGATGAACAGGATAATCGCTGCGCTGGTTAGCGTCCACTGCCAGTCATACCCCGGAAGAATGCCCGTATTGGCGCCAAGGAAGTGAATCCCCCGCCCGTCTGCAATATCCGACATGATCGACGGGCCAAGCCCGGCGCCGACCGCAAAGAAGGCGTACAGCGCGCCATAGATAGCGGTGTAGGATTTCATGCCAAAATACTTGGAGACGATATACGCCATAAAGTCATATTCGACCCCCGCGCCAAAACCGATCATCAGGATGGCGATGGTTGCGGTCGTCGGATTGAGCCCCGGCTGACCGAGCAGCCAGAGCGCTATCGCCGGCGAAGCCAGGAACGCAAACGCCACCGCGGGCGCCCAGAACCGATCAATCAGATAGCCTCCGACGGCCCGGCCAAGCAGCACCGCCAGTCCTGTCAGGGTCGCCAGACCCACCGCTTCGTTGATGTCGAAGGACTGATGAACAAGAATGCGCTCGATATTGGGTATCACCGCGCCGACGGCATAGGATATCGGCATGAAGCAGATGCCCAGCAGCCAGAACCGCCAGTCCTTCACCGCCTCGCCGAGGCTCATGCCCTTCAGCACGATGGCAACCCCGTCCACACGTTCAGGCGGACTTTTGCGAATATCCAGGAAGATCATCGCCAGCACCGGCAGAAGCATCATGAGCGAGAACACAATCGCCATGACATACTCAAGCCGTGCGCCGTTTTCCTCAATCAGAGGCAACACCTGCATCCAAACGAGCGCAGCAAGCCCCAGCGTACCCAGCAGCGAAATTCCGAGGATAGGCAGCTTCAACTTCACAAGGCGTGACTGGCTGGCCGGCTTGTCGTCCAGATCCCGCAGACTGAGCAGGCTGAGCGGCAGCGAGATGGTGAGCGGTAGGAGGCCCAGCAGAATGTACGCGCTGCGCCAGCCCGACCCATTGAAGAAATGCCATTCCGGGTTGGACACGATGTACTGCGCAAAGAACTTTGCCAGCGCGCCGCTGACGCCGGTCGCTATCAGCGCAATGCCCAGCACAATACCCCTGTTCTTCTCAAACCAGGCAGCCACCGGACGGGTAAACGTAATCGGCAATGTTCCCGCGCCCGCGAACGCCAGTACCAGCCACAAGAATATATAGAGCGGCTTGGAGCCTGTATTGAAGGCCAGCGCCATCATCGCCAGGCTGAACGTCACGATCGAGATCAGGGCGATGATACGCGCCCCAAATTTCTGCGCGAGAACGCCGACAACCGGCGCCGCTATGAACACACCGAAGGTGTAGATCGCCAATGCGTTGAGGATGTCACCCGGCGCCCAGCCCATCGGGCCAAATTCTGCCAGCATCGGCGGAATCATCACACCGATGGTGTAAAACGGCAGCGGAGAGAGCCCCAGTCCGACCCCGATGGCCGCGGCACTGACAACGGGCCAGCCACGACTGAACTCTCCTGTTTCCGCCATTCTACGAACTCCTCGTATTTACACGTGCTTGCGAAAGCACCGCTTCAGGTCTTATCGTTCCGCAATTGGTATATCATTTGAACGCTCCGTCGAGAGGAAAACACAAGATGTTTATGTCCCGCAGGCAATTTGCACTGCTCTCAGGCGCAGCGTTGCTGTCTGCCTGTGCACCGGTGACCGCTAAAGGGCGCCGCGATGCAGCAGATGTAATCATTTTGGGCGCTGGCCTCGCAGGTCTGCATGCTGCCCGAATGCTGACGGCATCGGGTATGAAGGTTCTACTGGTGGAGGCCGACACACGCCCGGGCGGCCGGATCCTGACCCTCTACGACGTACCCGGAAAGCCTGAAGCGGGCGGTCAGCAGGTCGGCCAGACCTATGCCCGCATGCGCAAGACGGCGCTGGATCTCGGCGTGCCGGTGATCCCCTATCCGCCCCGCCCGAGAGATGCCGCCATTGCAGCTGGTGGCCGCGTTATGCCGGTCAGCGACTGGGCCGCCGCGCCGGAGAACCCCTTTCCCGCTCCCTTCCGCCCCCTGACACCGTCCGCAGCGCTCCTCGTTGCCGCTGGCCGCACCAATCCGTTCACCGACAATTATGCCTGGCGGGAAATCCCAGCCGTTGATGATATTTCCGCAGAGGTTTTCCTGACCGGTCTCGGCCTCGATGAGGTCTCGCGCGCCCTGATAGACCTGACCCTTAACGGCAACAGTCTTGCAACCTATTCGATCGCAAATGTCTGGCGCTCCCTTGCCTTGTACGCAGAAGATGCCAGCCTTGGAGCTTCAGAGCGCGTCGCCGGCGGCTCTTCGCGTCTGACCGAGGCAATGGCCGCCAGCCTGCCGGAGGGCGTGCTGCGTCTCGGCGCTCCCGTCACCGCAATTTCCGAGCGCGGGTCCCATGTGGAGGTGATTGCAGGCGGCCAGACCCACACCGCTCCCTTCGCGATCTGCACCCTGCCCTTTCCTGCGCTGCGCCAGGTAGACCTCACGCTTTCGGAGACCGACACCTACGCCCCCCAGCGACGCGCCGCCATCAGCGCCCTGCCCTACACGCGCATTCACCAGATCCATATCGCGCCTCAGACGCGCTACTGGGATAGCGACGGCCTCCCGATAGAGATGTGGACCGATGGGCCGATGGAACGGGTCTTCGCCAATTTCGATGAGGCGGGCGAGGTTGCCAGTTTAACCTGCTGGATCAATGGCGCAGGCGCTGACCCGGCTCGCACGGACGATGACTGGTTCGCCATCGCCGACCGTGAATTTCGGCGCCTGCGCGGCTGCGCAGTCCACGGAATAAAGGTAGTGCGCTGGGACGAGATACAGCCCCGTTCAGGCGGGGCTTACATGCATTGGGCCCCCGGTCAGATCGGCGCCTGGGCGGGAAAGATCGGCACGCCATCAGGGCGGCTTCATTTTGCCGGCGAACATCTTTCCTTCCTGCACACCGGCATGGAGGGCGCCATGGAATCCGGCGAACAGGCGGCCCACGCCGTGCTGGAAGCTGCCCAGGTCTGACGCTGCCGTTCCGCGGAAAAGAAAGCGGCGCCGGCACGGGGGGTACCGGCGCCGCCAGTTTTTGCCGTGTATCCGATCAGAAGCGGACACGCAGCTCCGCGCCAAACTGCGGACCGCGGCGAAGCGATCCGAAGAAAGCACGCGGCGCGCCACGAGAAGCGGTCGTCGGCGCGATATTCGGGCTGAAGCCCGTTGAGAAGTAAGGCCCCTGCAGCCAGCGCGTGGCCACAACGATGGAGTCCTCATCCGTCAGATTTTGGCCATAGGCCGCAAGCGTCCAGCGGTCGGTCTCGAAACCGACCCGGGCGCCGAGCAGGGTCGCGTCCCCGGTCTCGGCCTTGTTGTGTACCTGCACAAATTTGGAGCTCTCATACGTCAGGTCTCCCGAAACGAAGAAGTTCGAACCAAACGGACCAGCTTCGCGGAAATCAAGGCGGGCAAATACACTTGCCTGATGCTCCGATGTCAGAGGGAACGTTCGCCCTGCAATCGAACAGGACGCGGGTCCGGCGCCTGGAAACAAAGCACTGAAATCATTTCCCGTCTGGCCGGCCGGATTGGTGAAATTCCCGCCGCCTGAGCTCATGATCCACTCATCGGCATCACAGCCCTCGGTGAACTTCGCATCGGTCCATGCATAGGTAAATCCGCCACTGAGAATGTCGTTCACCGCGCCATTGAGATCAAGCTCGATCCCTTTGATCTCGCCTGCGCCCTGGTTGGTGGCAATCGAATTGATCGCGCCCGATGTCGCAGCAACAGCTGATGTCAGCTGCACATTCGTGGCTTCTGTGTAGAAACCTGCAACCGAAACACTCCAGGCGCCCATACCCATATTCGGCAGCGGCGTCTTTATCCCCAATTCAAGATTGTCCGACTCTTCCTGTTTGTAGGTAGGCAGGCCAACCGCCTCGCCGATAGCACCGTTGATGCCCCCCGGCTTCACGCCTTGAGCCAGGACAGCGTAGACTGTTCCGCCATTGGCCAGATCATAGTCAACCGTCAGACGCGGGGTGAATTTGCTGTAGGAAACCTCCGGCGTCACCGTCGACGTCCGGTCCGTCTTGGTTTCTTCCGCATACCGTCCTTCAAGGGACGCCGTGAGGCGGTCGGTGAAATCAAATTCGACGAGGCCGAAGATGGCTTCGTTGCGAATAGTCCGTTTACCCGTGTCAGCGGATCGGCCGGAAGGGTTGGCGAAAGTGATGTCGCCTTCATAAAAAAGCTGGTCGTAGAGATAAACGCCCAACATCCCGCGCAGGCGCAGATCCTGCGGCGAGGTAAGCTGCGCCTCGATGCTGTAATCCTCGATATCCTTGCGTGTGGTGTTTGCGAAGAAAGGCTCTTGCGTCGGTCCGGCGAGGAAGAAGTTCACCGAGGAATGGTCGGAGTCATATCCCTGCTTGTTATGCTCCTTCGAGTAACCGGCCAGCAGGCTGGCCTCCCATCCGGAGTCTCCAAACCGGTAATTCGACACCGAATTGGCAACCCAGAGATCGCGCGTGATCCCATCAAATGCTGTGCCATCGGCGAGGCTATAGGGGCGCGCCAGGAAGGGCAGCGTCGAATTAGCTGGCGATCCGGGTACAATATTGGGAATGCCGTCCGCGTCAGGGCCGGAATTGACCGCCACCTGTCCAGGCTTGATGACGCCGCAATAATACTGGTTTGTGTTGGTGCTTCCAGACAGCGCCCAATAGCGGAGCGAGCGGTAGCCCGGAAGGCAATTGTTTTCTTCCGCCGACTGCAGGAACAGCGGCAGCACGCCGTCGCGGTCCTCGCTGAAGCTGACCCGTAGACGCGAGTCAAAGTTCGACACCGGCGCCCAGTCCAGCACACCGGCAATACTCGTCGTGGCTTCCTGCCCAACCACTTCATTGGTCACCGCGTTGCGGTGCTCGCCGCCATACTCATAATCCCGGAAGCTCAGACGGCCCGTCAGACCGGGAAGGATCGGACCCGCGATCGAGGCAGCATATTCCTTGGTGTTGTTGTTCCCGACCCGCAGCTTGCCGGTGCCCTCGAAGGTTTCCGTGCCACCCTTGGTGATGAAGTTGATCGCGCCGGCATAGGTGTTGCGGCCATAGAGCGCTGATTGGGGTCCCTTGATCACTTCCACCCGCTGAAGATCATTCGGATCAAGGTTCTGGATCGAACCGGAATAGTAGACGCCGTCAATAAAGTAGGCCGTGCCGGATTCGACACCGAACTGCACGCCGGCAAGCACGTTGGATTGCCCGCGGATCACCGGGCGTTCAGTTGACCGGCCAAATGCCTTCCCGAACGACAGACCCGGCGTGAAGCGGGCAATATCATCGACCGATTCCAGCTGCAGGTTTTCAAGCGCCTCTTCATTGAACGCGCTGACCGCGACGGGCGCTTCCAGCAGGCCCTCTTCTTTCTTGCGGGCGCTGACGACAATGACGTCCTGCTTCAGCTCCGCCTCGTCGGACGTTTCCTGAGCAAAGGCGGGCGAGACCTGAACGGTCATCGCCAACGCCGCCGCTCCGGCCAGTAAAATTGCTTTATTCATGATCCGCTCTCCCCACTGCGTCATTCTGTGCGCTACACTACGTCTCGACAGTGACCACAAATGATATACCATTTACAGTCAGTCGCGTTCCTAGTCTTGGCAAGCCCTTTTCCGTGGGCAGACGAGATTTTTTTGACGGGCACGTGACATAAGAAGCACAGTGAGACCAGAAATGAGGCAGCCATGACAAACCCCATCACTTCAACAGAGCTGAAAAAGATCATGCCGCTGCTCGCGCGCCATGAAGGCGTCTGGGAAGGCGTCTATCGCTATTATGATGCAGAGGGGAACAAGACGGACGAACACGTCTCCCGCCTGCTTTGCCGATTCCCGGAAACCGGCCCCGCCTATCACCAGACCAACTATTATCGGTGGGCGGACGGCCGCAGCGAAGTACGCGATTTCCCGGCCGACATCGTCAATGGGCGGATCGCATGGGACAACGAACTGATCATTGGCTGGGCCAGCGATGTTGCGCTCGATGACTATAAGCGCACCACCATGCTCAACTGGACCAGAACGGGCGAACCCGACCTCTATCTCTATGAGATGATCCAGCTTTCAGATGACGGCCAGTCCCGCTCACGCACCTGGCAGTGGTTCAAGAAAGACCGCCTGTTTCAACGGACCCTGATCGACGAAAAGTTTATCTCCGCTGACTGGAAATCTTATGACGGCCAGGCGTTCTAGCGCGCCGCCGCCCTGAGAAACGAAGCAGGCCGGAGCACTCCTCCGGCCTTTTTCTTTTTTCCATTATTACATTATATTCAGAGTGTTACCTGTCCGGTTTGGTGATGGTCCCGTCCCGGATACCTTTGAAATAGGTCCAGCTCGTCATATTCGATCGCGTGTCGCCTGCCGGTGGGGGGCTGGCATATTCGGGATAGTGCGCGGCGATTTCCGCCTTCATCGTGTCGGAGATTTCGTCATAGCTGGCGACCTTCCGGCCGGAGGTGTGAATATACATGACCCCTTCCCGGCCATTCATCATCATCCAGGGCAGCCAGTCGGCAACACGCGTCCAGGCAACGGTTGCCGGCGCTGTTTTTGTCTTCGGATTGAGCAGTTCATCCGTGTTGCCGAAGAAGTTGAAAAGCTCCGTAGCATGATAAGTCCCGCCGACTTCCTTCTGATAGTCTCCGGCCAGAGGATTGGGATACCAGAGCGGGATCGTCGAGCGCAGCCACCAGAACGGGCCGCTGATTTCCCCTCCCCAGCTCATCGGTTTGCCGTCGCGCCCGATCTCGTAAACCTTCCAGTTTACTGGGTCATTGGCGACGTGCAGCACCTCCACTTCTTCACCTGACCACGGATTGGTCCAGGTCTTCAGAACCTCGCCGGTATCTTTATCCTTGTACAGAAGTATTTCTCTCGAAACGAGATGATAGCCCTTTACGCCGTCCTCATTAGTCACAGAAGAACAGGCGCGGATATTGTAGCCCTCCACATCAAAGAGATGGAGATCCTTCTCGCCCTGCCGGCGCGACAGGGTCTCGCCTTCCCACCAGAAGATCGCCGGCTCGTTGTCCACGGTGGAACAGTGAACCTTCCGCGCCAGTGTCAGCGCGTCAGACGCCTTGCCGGGATCAAGCCGCGGCCCCTGCGCCTCGCTTAACGAAGCGCAAGCGCTCACCAATATGGCAGCTGCGACAAGCGCAGCATGGCGAATGAAGATCATGGCTGACCCCTCCCTGGATATATCTTTTATTGTTATATCTTTTGCATCTCACAAGTTGGATTTGTCGCCAAGCGTCTGATTGTGCTGCCCTGCAGCAATTCTGCTCACCGCGAGCGCCAGAAAGGCAGCGATCCACGGCACCGTCCGCGCCCAGACGGCTCCCGGCCCCGAGTCGAGCCCGAATTCATAGGCAAGCGACACCGAAAATCCCGCCAGAATAGACGCCAGCACCGCCATCCCGCTTGGCCGGCCACCAAAAGCACGGACCACGACGACAGGCCCGAAACTCGCTCCCAGCGCCGTCCAGGCAAACAGTGTGCGGTCGAAAATCGTTGCCGGCAGCGCCACGGTCAGTGCAACGGCGCACACGCTCACCCCCAGCATCGCCAACCGCGTCGCCAGCACCGTACGCCCGCCCAGCAAACGCGCGGCGCCCAGATCATGGCTGATCGCGCCGCTGGCCACCAGCAGCTGGCTGTCCACCGTCGACATGATCGCCGAGAGGATAGCGGCCGCCACAATGCCTGCCAGCACGCCCGGAAGCAGATCGCCGGCCAGCTTGAAGAAAATGCCCTCGGCGGGCGCGTCCGCGCCGAACAGCGCCCGGCCCGAGAGGCCCAGCACCGCCATCCCGGCATACACCACCGCGCCCCATCCGATGGCCACGCCCGCCCCCATCACGCGCGCTCTGGTATCCCGCGCCGCCATGATCCAGCTGATGAGGTGGGGCTGGCCCAGCGCGCCAAATCCCGTCGCGGTCATACCGAGCGCAAACCCGCCCGCGATCCAGCCGGCCCGCCCGCCGAAACTCGCCAGATAGTCCGGCGACGTCTCCTCCAGCGCGGCGCCAATGCCGCTCACCCCGCCAGCGGCCGAAAATGCCAGCACGGGCAACAGGATCGCCACCAGCATCATGATCACGCCCTGCACGGTATTGATCACAGATACCGCCAGAAACCCGCCCGCGAATGTGTAGGCCAGGATGATCGCCGCCCCCAGCACGATCCCGCCCGCCATGCCCATGCCGAACAGGTCGTCAAATGCGACGCCCGCGCCCTGAAACTGCGAGGCGATATAATAGGAAAAGCAGAAGGCGATCATCACCGTCGCCGAGATCTGGATCAGGCGCGTCACGCGCGGCCCGGCCGTCTCGGTCAGAAACGCCGTCAGCGTCAGCTGGTCCTTGTCCCGGCTCGCCGCCTGCAGCACCGGCCCGGCAAACAGCCATACCGCCGCATAGCCCAGGAGGATCCCGGGGATCATCCACAGCGCAGACAGCCCCGTCACATAAACAAAGCCCGAATAGCCCAGCAACACCCAGGCGCTCGAACTCGACGCGGCATAGGCAAGCCCCGAGACAAGCGGTCCCAGAGAGCGACCGCCGAGCAGGAAAGCGGACGCCCCGGACGTCCCTCTGCGGCTCGCCCACAGGCTGACGCCCACAAGTAGCGCCGCATAAACGATCAGCGTGATCAACGCCGGTAGATTTGCCCGCACCCGTGCCCCCGTGGATCAGATCGCTGCGGCGGGCGCCGGCAACGGTTCGCCTTTGAAGCCCAGCGGCAGGCCGGCCTTCGGCGTGAAGCCATAAAGCTCTTCACCCGGCAGCGCCTCAGCCACCATCTCGCGCGTCGCCATCAGCTTGCGCAGGTCAATACCGGTCGAAATGCCCATCGATTCAAACATGAACACCATGTCTTCCGTCACAACATTGCCGCTCGCCCCGGGCGCCGTCGGGCACCCGCCCAGCCCGCCCAGCGAGCCATCAAACGTCGTGATGCCTTCTTCATAGGCAGCCAGCGCGTTGGCCAGGCCAAGCCCGCGCGTGTTGTGCAGGTGAACCCCTGTCAGATTCTCAGCGCCCACAACACCGCGCACCACCCGGATCAGCCGCTTCACCGAGGCCGGATCGCCATAGCCCGTCGTGTCCGACAGGCCGACCTCATCACACCCTGCGCCCATCAGCTGTTCAGCGCAGCGCAACACGGTCGATTCGGGCACCGGCCCTTCCAGCGTGCAGCCAAAAGCCGTCGACAACGACCCTTCAAAATGAGGCCGCGATCCCTCCGGCAGAGACTGCACCAGGCTTGCTATCGCACGCGCCTCGTCGATCACCTGCGCGTGCGTGCGGCGGATATTGCGCAGCGAATGGGTCTCCGACACCGACATCGGCAGCGTGATCTTGTGCGCTCCGCCGGCAATGGCGGCCTCTGCGCCTTTGAGATTGGGCACCAGCACCGCCACCGTAAGACCGGGAATGGTCACCGCAAACTCCAGGATCTCTCCGGTATCGGCCATCTGCGGCAGCAATTTGGGCGACACAAACGAGCCGATCTCGATTTCCGACACGCCCGCTGCGGCCAGCGCGGCAATCCAGCGCTTCTTGGCGTCGGTCGGCATCACCGTCTTGCAGTTTTGAAGCCCGTCCCGCGGCCCGACTTCGCTGATCAACACACTGCTCATCAAATTCCACCTGATTGTTATATCAAAGAATGTACGCCCTCGCTTGAAAAGATATATCATTTGAGCAAGTAATGGCAATGAGAGCGGGCGAGATGTTCAGGGAGTATCAGCAATGAGTGAGACCGGCGGACCGCTGAAGGGGCTGCGTGTTCTGGAATTCACCCATATGGTGATGGGCCCGGCGGCAGGTCTCGTCCTGGCCGATCTCGGCGCAGAAGTGATCAAAGTTGAGCCCATCGGCGGGGACAAGACGCGCCGCCTGAAGGGTTCGGGCGCCGGCTATTTCCCGATGTATAACCGGAACAAGAAAAGCCTCTCGGTCGACCTGAAGTCAGACGAAGGCAAGGCGATTGCCCTCGCCCTGGCCGATCAGGCCGATATCTTCATTGAAAATTTCCGCCCCGGCGCGCTCGACGCCCTCGGCTTCGGCTATGACGCGCTCTCCGCGCGCAATCCCCGCCTCATCTACTGCTCGGAAAAAGGCTTCCTGGACGGTCCGTATGCGCACAGGACAGCGCTCGACGAAGTAGCCCAGATGATGGGCGGCCTCGCCTACATGACCGGTCCGCCCGGACGCCCCTTGCGCGCCGGCGCCTCGGTGATCGATGTGACAGGCGGCATGTTCGGCGCCATCGGCGTACTGGCTGCGCTGAACGAGCGCCACGCGACCGGCAAGGGCCGCCACATCACCGCGTCACTCTTTGAAACCACCGTTTTCCTCGTCGGCCAGCATATCGCCCAGTACGCGGTCACCGGCGCGCCTGCCGCGCCCATGCCCGCGCGCGTGTCGGCTTGGGCCGTCTATGATGTGTTCGACGTCAGGGACGAAGAGAAAGTCTTCGTCGGCGTCGTCTCCGATGGTCAGTGGGCCTCCTTTTGCAAAACCTTCGGCCTGGACGACTGGGCCACTGCGCCGGGCTTCACCACCAACAATGACCGCGTCACCCGCCGCGAGGAAATCCTGCCTCGCTTGCGCGCAGTATTCGCCGGCTATTCCAAACAGGAATTGATGGACACGCTGGAAAAGATCGGCCTGCCCTTCGCGCCCATCCAACGGCCCGAAGATCTGCTGGAGGATCCTCATCTTCTGGCCAGCGGCGGACTGCTGGAGATGGAATTGCCTGAAGGCGGCGCCGTATCGCTGCCAGCCCTGCCGATCATGCTCGGCACGACGCGTCCGGGTCTGACGCTTGATCCCCCCCGGATCGGCGCCCATTCGGCCGAAATCCTCGTATCCCTCGGCCACACACCCGAAGCCATCGACAGCCTCATCCGCCGCGGCCTCATTGAGGTCAGCCAGGATCAGCCTGCTGTATAAACCCAGGGCCGCGCCTGCGCATCGCGTTGCTGAAACGCGCCGATCTCAGAGCTCTGCAACAGAGTCAGCCCGATCGGATCGAGCCCCTCCAGCAACAGCCGCTTGGAATAGGCGCCGATCTCGAACTGTCCGGTCCAGCCGGGAATGGCTTCTGCCGTCACCGTCTGCGCAGCCAGGTCGATCGTGATGTGGCTGCCACCGGCCTGCGCCATCAACCGGTTCACCTCGCCCTCTGACAGCGTCACCGGCAGGATGCCATTGCGAAGGCAGTTGCCGTGAAAAATCTCCCCGAAGGATTTGGCGATCACGGCCCGTACGCCATAATCCTGCAGTGCCCAGACGGCATGCTCCCGTGAGGACCCGCAGCCGAAATTCGATCCGGAGATCAGGATGGTGGTGCCCGCCTGCTCGGGCCGGTTCAGCACAAAATCCGCCACCGGCGCCCGCCCGCCGGGCTCAGTATACCGCCATCCCGCAAACAGGCCCTCGCCCAGCCCGTCGCGGCTGACAGTCTTCATCTCGCGCGAGGGGATGATCTGATCTGTGTCGATATTGTCGACCGGCAGCGCAGCGGCCAACCCGCGATGGTGACGGAAAGGGTTCGGCATCAGGCAACGCCTCCTGTTACAGGAATGTCAGACGGCGCACAGATATGTCCCGCAATGGCAGACGCCGCCACCACCGCCGGGCTTGCCAGGTGCGTGCGCACCCCCGGCCCCTGCCGGCCTTCAAAGTTCCGGTTGGTGGACGACATCACCCGCGTCTCCGGCGGAAAGGTTTCGCCCCCCGCATAGAAACACATCGCGCATCCCGGTGCGCCCCATTCAAAGCCCGCCTCGATGAATATCCGGTCGATCCCCAGCGCTTCCGCCTCCCGGCTTACCGCCTGGGATCCCGGCACGCATACGGCGCGCACCCCGGGCGCTATCTTTCGGCCCCTGAGGATGTCCGCCGCCGCTTTCAGATCACTCAGCCGCCCATTGGTGCACGACCCGATAAATGCCCCGCCAATCGGCAACCCATGAACCGCCTGCCCCGGCTTCAATCCCATATACGCCAACGCGCGCGCATTGGCTTCTGCCGGAATGGCGGTCTTAAGTGCGAGCGTATGCTCCGGGCTCGTGCCCCAGCTCACCTGCGGCTGAACCTCTCCGGCGTCGACCTCCAGCACCGCATCAAACTCCGCGTCGTCATCCGTGCGCAGGCTCTGCCAATGCGCCATCGCCACATCGATGTCGCGCGCCGCCGGCCCAAAAGGCCGTCCCCGGACATAATCCAGCGTTTTCTCATCCGGCGCGATCAGCGCAGTAAACGCGGCAAACTCCACCGCCATGTTGCACAGCGTCAGGCGCCCCTCGATGTCGAGATCGGAAATCGCGTCTCCGGAATATTCAATTGCGCAGCGCTTGCCGCCATCTGAACCAAACCGCGCAATGATGTAGAGCGCCAGATCCTTGGCCGACACGCCGGGGCCCAGCTTGCCGGAAACTCGGATATGCATCTGCCGGGGCTTGGCCGCCCGCAGCGTGCCCGTCGCCATCGCATGCTCAGCGTCGCTGGAGCCGATCCCCCAGGCCAGCGCCCCCAGCGCGCCCAGGCTGCACGTATGGCTGTCTGGGCAGACCAACGTCAGGCCGGGCAGCGCAATGCCCAGTTCCGGCGCCACCACATGCACAATGCCCTGCGCCGGGTCATCGGTATCGATCAGGTGAATGCCCGCCGCCTGCGCCATCTGGCGGGTCTCAATGATGAAGGCTTCCCCGCCCGGGCTGCGCGCCTCGTTGCGCCCGCGCCCGTGCCGGAACGACACGATATGATCCATGATCGAGAACACCCGCGCCGGATCACACACCCCATGCCCGCTGGCTGCCAGAGACTTCAGCGCAACCCCGCCCGTGCGCTCGTGCAGAAGCAGCCGGTCGATGGCGATCAGGTCATCCCCGTCGCCGGCATCACCCACCCGGTGCAAGTTCCACAGCTTGTCAAATAAGGTCGCCACACACACCCTCAGGCTCAATAGATATATCTTTTAAGATAGGTGCACAAATGCAATCGCAAAGGGGGCCTTGTCAAACCCCCTTGCGCCGGCCCCGCGAGGCGTCATGTCGCGCCCGCTCGCTCCCGGCCCTGCCGATCTGGCGCAGCTGCTGCGAAATGCCCGCCGCCCACCTCTGCCGAGTGTCCGCATTTTTATCGGAACCAATGGGCCATCTGGCGACTTTATAAGGATGCAAAGCGTTCAACCGCCAAAGGAGACGTCCATGAAACTCAGCGGACGGAAAATCGCTATTCTCATAGCGCCCCGGGG
>JBKBRT010000039.1:0-17405 GCA_046291585.1 Hyphomonas sp. | reverse complement strand
CGCCGGTATATTTGGTGGAGATGTTTGCGACGAGCCATTCGGTGGGCTCCCAGGTGATGCCGCCCGTGAACAGCCATTCCGGGCTGTCGGCGAGGAGGCTGCCCGCCGGATTGACACCAAAACCGTCGTCCAGTTCGGCGCGGTTGTAGGTTAGGTTGGCGTCTGCATAGAGCTGGTTGTTGAAAATCTCAGGCTGCCAGACGCCGGAGAGTTCGACGCCATAGGCGGTTGTGCCGCCGGCGTTGATGTAGAAGGCTTCGGGCTGAAGGGTTGCCGGGTCGATGACGTTGCCCGTGACCAGGCGGTTGTCAAACTGGGTGTAGAACGCAGACACGGCGCCGTTGAAGATGGGCCGGTTCGTCCGGATACCGATTTCATAGTTCTGGGATTCTTCTGCAGCTGGCGCCGGGGCATCAAAGCTGGTGGCCGTGGAGAAGATATCATCCGCCCCGCGGGGCAGGGCGTAGTTCTGGGAATAGGAGGCAAAGACCTGATCGGTGGTATTGAGGTCATACACTGCGCCGATCATGGGCAGCGGATCGCTCTCATACTTCGCTCCGACTGATTGTGGACCAAAGCGTTCATAGTCGGCAAAATCGCGGTATCCGTCGAGCGAGTAGTCAATACTGAGCATCTTGACGCCAAGCTCAAGAGCCAGCTTGTCATCCAGCAGACGGATGGTGTCTTTGGCATAGATCTGCGTGGTTTCGCGGATCGACTGATAGGCGCGGCGAAAATATGCAACTTCGTCCTGAATGATCGCGCCATCGGCCGAGCCGCCTGTCTTGTTCAGGCGTAGCTGCGTGCGGTTGTATTCTTCATCTTCAATCCAGCCACCAAATTGCAGGGTGTGGTTGGCGATGTCCCAGGTCGCGCCACCGGTGATGCCTTTGCGGATACCACCGACGCCCGAGAGGCCGTACTGCACGCCGCGCGGGTGAACGACGGGCAAGCCGAGCGCGGCCTGACGCAGAAAGATAGTCCGGGTATTGGCGTACCCATCGGGAGATACGCCGTATCCGTCCTTGTCTTCATAATAGGCGGTGGCTTCGACGGTGAGATTTTCGGTGATCGGGAGCCCACCCTTCAGGGAGTAGAGCACGTCGTCGCGAATATTAATGCGGTCTTCGTAGTAGTTGAGGCAGGAGGCGCCGGTGAACACCGGTTGAAAATCACTGCCGTTGATCACCCCATCGCCATTGAAATCATAGACATTGCCGACCGGCACAATGCAGCTGTCGGATATCGAGCCTTCATACCCATAGTCACGGCCCAGAGTATTGTAGGCGGCGCGGGTGTAGGAGGGGGAGTCGTAGTCGAAGAAGTCGTTGCTGACATATCCGGCCTGAAGGAAGGCGTCATTGGCGAAATCGTAGCGGAGTTTTCCTTCGAGGTGTTCCCGGTCAATCGTGCCGGCGCCGCGCCACAGGTCGCTGTCCGTCTTTGAACGGCTGATATAGGCGGAGAAGCCGCCGATCCGGCCAGTTTCCAGCTTGAGGAAGGTACGCTGAAGGTTGTCGTCGCCTATGGTGATGGCCGCCATGCCGCCCAACTCTTCGCTGGGCAGGATCGAGTTGTAGGAAACGATGGGGCCGAGCGAGGCGTAGCTGGGCAGGGACACATCGCCCGCGCCAGGCGACGCGACGACTGAGCCGAGGTTTTCATTATCCACATAGCGGAAGATCGGGCTGCCGCCGAAGGCATCGGAGCGACCCATGGGCACGCCGTCGAGCACGAAGCCGATCTGCTGCAGGTTGAAGGCGCGAACGGTAACAGAATTGCCAAACTCATAGAGGCCCAGCGCGCCATCCGTCTGGACGTTGAATCCGGGGAGGGTTTCCAGCATTTTGAGGCCGGAGATGCCACCGGGCGCAGAGAGCAGCTCTTCGCGCGTGACGGCGACCGTGTTTGTTGCTTTGCCGACGCCGATGGCCAGATCTGTCTGTGATATCCGCCGGCCCTCAACAACAACGGCTTCCATAACCGCGTCTTCATCCGTAGCAGGAGCATCAGATGTCTGCGCCAGAGCGGGAAACATCCCTGCTGCGCTGATCAGCACAAGGCTGCTGATTCCGGATTTCAGATAGGTGCGAATTGTTTGCGGCATGCGCTACTCCTGGCGGGTCTGTGACTTGCCGGGCCAAAGTGCGCTTTCGCAGATGCGGCGCAATTATTTTGACGCTGATCTGTAGTGATTATTCCTGATCCGGGGATTGATGCGGTTTCTTTGTGCGCGCCCGCAACAAAAACGGGCAAGCCAGAGGCCCGCCCGTTTCGCAATCCCGGTTTTTAGAACGACTCAGGGGCTGAGACGGTCTTCGATCTCCGTCAGCGTGTTCTTTCCGAAATAGATGTCACCCTCCAGAAAGAAGGTCGGGCTGCCAAAGGCGCCGCGATGGGCGGCGTCTTCTGTGGTTTTCATAAGACGCTGTTTTACTTCATCTTCCTGGGCGCGCATCATCAGATGTTCGGCGTCGATGCCGCTGGCAGCAAGTTCAGTGGCGACAATCTCGGGATCGTCCATCTTCTTCGGTGTTTCCCACATCAGCCGGTAAGCCGCGTCGACATAGGGCTTCAGGACCCCATCCATTGCTGCAGCAGTCGCCATGCGCATCAACAGCAAAGTGTTAACCGGGAAGTGGGGGTTCATCTGGAAGGGAATGGCGTGCTGCGCGATGAAGCGGCGCATCTCCAGGTTCTCATAGGCGATCTTGTTGGGGATGCCGGCGAAAGCCATCATCGGGGACTGGTTGTTGGTGAGCTTGAAGAGGCCGCCAAGCAGGACGGGTTTATATATAAAGGACGCGCCGGTGCGCGCTTCAATCTGCGGGATCAGGCGGTGCGCGAGATATGCGTTTGGGCTGCCGAAGTCGAACTGGAATTCTACGGTTTTCATCACCAGGTTTCCTTGTAGGGGCGCAGATCCATTTCAAACGTCCAGGCGTCTCGCTTCTGCTGGTGGAGATACCAGTAGGCATCGGCGATGGAGGCGGGCTCCATGAGCGTATCGGGGGCAAGATCGGCGACGGCCTCTTCGCCGCGGGCGGACCTGATCCAATCCCGGACGAAATCCGTATCGACGCCCGCATCAATAATAAGGTGCGCGACATGGATGTTCTGAGGGCCAAGCTCGCGGGCCATTGCCTGAGCCATCAGGCGCAGGCCGCCCTTGGCGCTGGCGAAGGCAGCGTAGCCGGCCCCGCCGCGCAGGCTTGCCGTAGCGCCAGTGAAAAAGATTGAGCCCTTTCCGCGGGCCAGCATCAGCCGGGCTGCCTCACGGCCGGTGAGGAAGCCGGCTTTGCAGGCCATCTCCCACACCTTGAAGAACACCCGCTCGCTTGTGTCGAGCAGCGGGAAGTGCACATTCGCGCCGGGATTTGCGATGACGACCTCCAGCGGGGCGTGGGCGTCGGCTTCCTGCAGGAAGGCTGTGACGTCCTCTTCCCGGCGCGCATCAAGACCCCGCGCAACACACTTGCCGCCGGCTGCTTCGATCTCGCCTTTAAGCCGTTCGAGTTTCTCTGCCGTGCGTCGTCCGGCGAAGACGGTGTAGCCTTCGGCGGCAAACTTGCGGGCGATGGCGGATCCGATGAAATCGCCCGCGCCAATGATCGCGCAGGTGGCGTTGCGGTCTGGCATGAGCGCCTCCCTCTGGAGAAGAACAGTAAGTCTTGAATTAAGACCAAGTCAATGCTAAAAACCCGGCTATGAAATGGCAGGAACTTGACCGGGAGAATTGCTCGCTGGCGCGGGCGCTGGCGGTGGTAGGTGACCGCTGGACGCTCCTGGTATTGCGAGAAGCCTTCCTGCGCGTGCGCCGATTTGATGAATTTCAGCAACGGCTCGGAATTGCGCGGCGCGTGTTGACTGAGCGGCTGACGCATCTGGTAGAGCAGGGCGTTCTGGAAAAGGTTGCGTATAGCCAGACGCCCCTGAGACATGAGTATCGGCTCACCCAGAAAGGGCTCGGGCTGTATCCCGCCATGATCAGCCTCGTTCACTGGGGAGATGAACACTATGCCGGGAAAAACGGACCACCCCTGCTGCACCGGCACCAGGCATGCGGGCATGACTTCCGCAGCGTGTTGACCTGTTCAGAATGTGGAGAGGCTCTGGACCCCAAAGACGTTGCGCCTCATCCCGGTCCTGGCGCGCGACAGCGGAATCGCAACAGTCGGCCGGACTGATTGAGCGGGTTGACTATAAAGTGGGAGAGGCCATCTTGGCGCGCATGAAGCGGATTGCGGCTCTTCTCTTTATTTCCGCTGCGCGTGCTGCCGCACGGCGTTAGCCCCTGATCGTGCCTGAGATTCAGGCGTCATCAGGGGCAAAAAACACATCTCACATTCCTTTTTTCCCGGTCGGCGCCCCCGTGAGGCTGCGCCATTTTCATATTTTCGGAGTTATCATGTCCTCAACCACCCCGGCCCGTCCGCCTGTTTACGTCACCGAAACCGAACTTGAGCGGTTGTCAGATCTTGCCCATGCCGTGCAGGGCCGCGAGCCGGCGGCGGATACGCTGATCGAAGAACTCTCGCGCGCTCATATAACTCCGGTTGAGGATGTTCCCCCGGATATCGTGCGGATGCATGACAAAGTGGACTTTCTCTATAACGGGGCGCGATACGAGGACTTCACGCTCGTCTACCCGTTCGAGGCCAACATCGAGGACCGGCGCATCTCCATTCTGACGCAGGTGGGCGCGATGCTGATCGGATTGCAGGTGGGACACTCGATGAATTGGAGCGGCCAGGATGGCCGGGCTCACATGATGGAAGTGCTGGGCGTATCCCGCCTGTGATCCGGCAGGCGGCCGCGAAAGTGCGCTGTCTGTCAATCAGGCGACACTAAATGGAGGTTACGGTCAGAATTCTGGCCTTGAGGGGCGGGCGATGGGGCAGACTTCGACGGCAGGGAGGGCGCGGGCCGGGAGTTTGCTATAAAGATACGTGTAGAGAGTATAGGTGTGATTTACCGGGGATGTTCTGGTAAAAAATTGTGTCAGGCTGCGCTTCGGGTGCTATAATTTGCCCCTCGGCCAACCCGCCCAATAACATATGATCTAACAACCAGCACTTGCGTAATGCCCGTATTTCCGCTTCTTTCTGGTGTGTGGGGAACGTGAAAGTGTAATTTTATGTGGGATAGAACCCGGAGTTTGTTACTATGCATCGCAGCCCGGCCCTCACAGATGGATCCCTCACGATCCCGCTAGACGATCTCTCTGCAAGTCTTTCCGACCCGATACTTGCGGCGCTTCTTCACAGCAGCCGTGATTGTATCAAGGTGCTCGATCTCACCGGCCGTATTCGGTACATGAACCCGATGGGGCTGAGCTCTCGACAGCTCAATGCCGAGATTGATGTCATTGGGCGCCAATGGTGGGATCTCTGGCCATCAGAATCTCAAGACCTAGTTCAGGACGCGACCGCCCGCGGGGCCGCCGGCGACAGCACCGATTTCCGAGGATTTTGCCCCACGACGCGAGGTCGTCCCAAATGGTGGGACGTGCGGGTTGTCCCGATCAAAGATGGATCTGGAAGTGTCAGCGGCGTTCTCGTTGTGTCGAAAGATGTGACAGACGCGGTCACTAATCGCAAAATGTATGACACCATTGCGCTGGAGATGCGCCACCGGCTGAAGAACGCCTTTGCGGTGGCCAGCGCCATTGCCAAGATCAGCGCCCGGCAGGCGCCGGAGCATCAGCCTTTCGCTGAAGATCTCGTCAATCGCTTCTCATCCCTTGCTGTGGCACAGGGAAAGCTTGTGGACGCCGCAAGCGATTTTCCATTGCGGTCTCTGGTTTCGGATCTTGTTGATGCCGCAGGTGTCAGCGAAGAAACCATTGATGTAACCGGTCTGCCAGACTGTCTCGTCGATGAAGCGCAGATGCGCGTGATTGCTGTCGTGATTGGTGAACTGACAACAAACTCTTTGAAATATGGCGCCCTGCGCAATGGCGGCGCAATCCATTGCGAAGGCCGTATCGAAGAAGAGTGGCTGCATCTTTCCTGGATCGAACCTCTGGAAAATGTATCGGAAGACCGCGCCGCCACATCCTCCTCTACCAACACCGGTCTCGCGGTTATCCATCGCATTGTGACATCGGCCGGTGGGCAGGTGTCCAGGGAGATGAACCAGGATGGTTTGAGAGTAGATTTCTCGCTGGTTCATCAGCAGACCGACGCGTCTGCGGACTGATTGGATTATGCCTGAACGAAAACCGCCACCCAGCAGTGCTGGGTGGCGGACAGGCGCCTCACGTTGGGGTGGGGGGACGCTGACGTGGCGCCTGCTATTCTTCCGTATTCTGATATTTCTGCCTGGCAGAATTACTTGTGGTCGTCGTCGAGCTTTTTGATTTTGTCTTCGACTTTTCCAGCGGCGCGCTGAGCGTCGCCTTTGAGCTCCTGAATGCGGCCCTCGGCTTCCAGCTTCTTGTTGCCGATCACTTTGCCAGCAACTTCTTTGGTGTTGCCTGCCACCTGGTTGCCCAAGCCTTTTGCTGTGTTCTCATTGGTCATAGCTGTCTTCCCTGTTGTTAAATGGAAAATACGCTTTTCGGTGTTCTTGCAGATATAACGGCTGGCAGCGCGATTCAGTTCCCTGAAATTACCGAAATGTTTTGGGTCCTGAATTTGCAAGTTTCGCGATAACCTGCACACGAAAAAGGGCGCCAGAAAGCGCCCTTGAAATCGTTCTGACAGGTCTGTGCCGTGTCAGGTGATGCTCCGGCCCCGGAGCGCACGGGCGACAAAGGTAATCACCAGAAGCGCAAGGAATACGAAGAACAGAATTTGTGCGATACTCGCTGCAGCGCCGGCGATTCCGCCGAAGCCAAGAAGGGCGGCAATGATTGCCAGGATAAAGAATGTCAGTGCCCAACCAAGCATAGAAGTCTCCTTTGTAAAATGACCATTCAGTCGGTCTATGAAAAGGAAACGCGCCGGTCATTTTATGGTTCCACGGAAAAACGACCGAGGAACATTATGCTAGAGAGGCCAGGCCCAGAGCAGAATTGGCGTGGCCGTCAGAATGACAATCAGTTCCATCGGCATGCCAAGGCGCCAGTAGTCGCCGAAGCGGAATCCGCCCGGTCCCAGGATCAGAGCATTGTTCTGGTGGCCGATGGGGGTCAGGAAGGCGCAGGATGCGCCAATTGCTACGGCCATAAGGTACGTGTCCGGATTAACCTGAAGCTGCGCGGCAACTCCCAGTGCAATAGGGCACATGACAGCGGCCGTGGCTGCGTTGTTCATGAAGTCCGACAGCGTCATTGTTACGATTAGCAGGATAACCAACGTATAGACCGGGTTGGTGCCACCCGCCGCGCTGATAAGAGCCTGCGCGAGCAGGTCTGCAGCTCCGGTTGTGGACATTGCGCCAGCGACCGGTATGAGGGCGCCGAGAAGCACAATCACAGGCCAGTCAATCGGTTCATAAAGCTTGCGCAGGGGAACCACCTTGAGCAGCGCAACGGCAAGCACACCAGCTGTGAAGGTGATGGCCGCAGGCAGTAGACCGAATGCGGCCCCGCAGACTGCAAGCACCATGATCACCGCCGCAAGCACAGCCTTGCGTGTGTTGGGGATTTTCAACGCACGCTCGGCAAGCGGAACGCAGCCATAGCGATTGGCAAATTCCAGAATGGCATCGGGTGTGCCCTGGACCAGCAGCACATCCCCCGACCGGATCGGTGTCGAGTTGAGGCGCGTCATGGAATCCTTGCCGTCCCGCGACAGCGCTATCAGGTTGACACCAAACTCTGTGCGCAGATCTATCAGCTTGACCGAAAGGCCAAGCAGCAGAGCGTTCGGCCGCACAGCGAGTTCCATCAGGACGACGTCACCTGACTGAAGCCGGCTCTCCACTTCCTTCTGCTTTTCATCTTTTCCGCTGGCAGCCTCAGGGTTGTCCTTTGCCTGCTCTTTTTCTTCCGCGGCTTTTTCAGCTGCTTTGGCCACCGTATCGAGCACAAGCCCGAGTTTGGAGAGCGCGTCGCCAATTGCATCGGGATCTGCTTCAATGACAAGGACATCATCTGCCCGTACTTCCCGGTAGGGATTGGGCGCTGATATGCGACGGTCATTGCGCAGCAGACTGACAATTTGAGCGTCGGTTGAGTCGAGCTGGTACTCGATGTCGCGCAACGACTGGCCGATGATCGGAGAGTCCTGTTTCACGCGCGCTTCAATGATGTAGGGCGCCGTCTCGAAGCTGGAGAGGTTGGTTCGCTCTCGCGCAGGGACGAGTTTCCAGGCCAGAGCGATCAAAAGAAGACCGCCGGCCGAAACAGCAAGGCCCACAGGGGCAAAATCAAACATGGTGAAGGTGTCTCTGCCATCCTGACCGCTAAAACCGGCAACAATCAGGTTGGGGGGCGTGCCGGTCAGGGTGGTCATTCCGCCGAGAATGGACGCAAATGAAACGGGCATCAGAACGCGGCCGGGCGGAATGCCCAGACGGCCCGCGGTCTTGATTGCGATCGGCATCAGCAAGGCCAGAGCGCCAACATTGTTCATGAATGCGGACAGCCCGGCCGCCAATGCCGAAAGGGCAATTATTGAGACCGTAGCGCCTGAATTTGATGGCAGAACCTTTGCGGAAAGCGTATCGACCACGCCCGTCGATTGCAGGGCAAAGCTCAGGATAAGAACCGCCGCAACCGTAATCACCGCCGGATTTCCAAAGCCGGAGAAGGCGGCGGCAGGATCAATAATGCCGACAAGAATACAGGCGATCAGCGCGCCGATGGCGACAAGATCATGCCGCCATTTGCCGAATACGAACAGCAGTGCAGTTACGGCAAGAATGGCAAAAATGCCGACCTGGTCGAGTGTCATTCTTGTGGGCCCGATCTGGGAAAATTCAGATCAGACGCGATAGCATGCGATCTACAATGCCGGCACTGGTATTTGGCGCGCGTGCAACGGCGTACGCCGCAACGCCGACACCGACGAGCGTAAGAAATGGGCGCCTCTCGACCATGTTGCCGACGACATTGAGCGACAGACCGGTGAGCGTGTCGAGCGTATCATCACGAATATAGGTTATCGTATTGGTGGCGGCCGATGTGACGCTGGCGAATTCTTCTTCCATCGGCACCGCGGGTCTTGTCGCTTTCCACATCGCAATGGCGCCGGCAGCCACGAACAATCCACCAACAACCGCGCCAGACCAGGCCAGGCCGAGCCATGGCGTCAGCCCCACAACAGCGGCCCATGTCAGAGCGCCTGCGCCAGCGAGCCCGACCACGGACCCGCCAGCCATCAGGATGACGCGAAGTTTCAGACTGCCCAGCATGCTTAGCGGCGCGACAGCAGTGCGAGCAGGACGCCAGCGCCAGCAGCAACGCCGACAGACATTAGCGGGCGTTCGCGGATAGTGTCTTCCAGCCTGTTGCGGGCTTCAGACGCGCGATCCGACACCTTGTCAGCAACCGACTCTGCGCCATGCTGGGCTTTGACGACTTTTTCGCCGACGGTGCGGCCGATGTGTTCGGAAAAATGTGTCGCAGATGATTTCACAGCGGATACGAATTCCTCTGCTGCTTCCTGGGCGGCGTGAAGATCGTTCTTCACCGCTTCGGCTGCAGCCAGTTTCTTGTCATGACCGTTGATGCGGCCGCGGGATTTTCTGTTAGAAGTCTGAGGGGTAGCCATCGCTTTCTCCTTTTCAATGTTCCTGCAGCACCAACGCATGAGAAAGCGATAGGTTCCCGTAAGTCCTCAGATTTGCGCTTCTGCCTGAGCGTGGAAAAACAGTGCCTGGCTGATCGCGGCTTTGACTGTGTCATCCTGAAACGGCTTGGTGATCAGGTAGGTGGGCTCTGGCCGTTCGCCGGTGAGTAGTCGCTCCGGGAACGCTGTGATGAAGATCACCGGAAGATCGAAATCAGCCAAAATGTCCTGGATGGCATCAATGCCGGAGGAGTTGTCGGCGAGCTGAACATCACACAGAATTAGGCCCGGTTTCAAACTGCGGGCAAGCTCAACGGCACTTTTGCGGGTCGCGGCATTACCGGCAAAGGTATGCCCCAGATCTTCGACCAGATTGGCAAGGTCGGCAGCGATGATCGGCTCATCCTCAATAATGAGGACTGAGGTGGACAATTGCTGCTCGATCTCGCGATGGGCTTCCTCAATAAGTGTTTCGAGTTCTGCGGAGCTCTGATGCAAGATTTCGCAGGCTTCCGGCCGGCTGAAACCTTCAAGTGTGGTGAGCAGGAAAGCCTGCCGCTGAATCGGCGCCAGCTTGCGCAGACGCGCTTCGGGGGAAGTGCCAGATCCTTTGCCAACGGTTTCGAGCCGAGCGCCGGTTGTCGACCAGATCGCATGAAAGAAACGGTACAGGGTGACACGGGCTGAAGAGGCCTCTACCATCAGCGATGGGTCCTCGCTCAGAGCTTCAAGGCAGGCCCGGATGTAGGCGTCGCCGCTCTCCTGGGACCCCGTCAACGCGCGGGCATAACGGCGAAGAAAAGGGAGATGCGGGCCGTATTGGGCGATCAAACTCATATTGGAACCTCATTGCTATCTGAGCGTTACAACGCGCAGCTCGCCAATTGGTTTCATGTGGCTTGGAATATTTTCGCGATGTGCACTATGGCGTGGAACCAACTAACGACAGCGGCGTTTATGGCACGAATAAGGCCTTTACACTTCAGTTGGATCGCTGGCCTGCAAGCGAACGGAATTAAGGTATCACCATGAATAACTCCGGAAAAGTCAATGGAAAAGACCCCGAAGGACGGCGCGGCCAGCGCAACCTCGGCAATCGAGCAATCGGTGAACGTCTTCGCCAGATGTATGATGGAGTTGTCGGGGAATCTGTTCCTGATGATTTCTTCAAACTCCTTGAACAAGCAGAAGCAAAGGCCAAAGCGGGCTCCAAGTCGCAATCCGATGGTGAAGCATGACCGCCACTCAGGCTCTGTCCCTGTCGGACTTCAAGGCGGCGCTCATGGACGTGACGCCGCATTTGCGCGCCTTCGCGCGCAGCTTGTGCGGTGATCCTACCCAAGCCGATGATCTGGTTCAGGACGCGCTGCTGAAGGCTTGGAACGCGCGGGAAAGCTACACCGAGAATACGAGCTTCAAGGCGTGGACGTTCACGATCCTGCGCAACTCGTTCTACTCTGAAAAGCGCCGCAGCTGGCGCTCGACAGGTCTTGAGCCGGGCGTTGCCGAATCCACGCTGATTGCGTCAGATGATCCTGACAAAGGGATCGAGCTCGTGGCGCTGCGCAACGCGCTGGAGCATCTGCCTCAGGATCAGCGGGAAGCGATCATCCTGATCGGCGCGGGCGGCATGGCCTATGAAGAAGCCGCAGAGATCGTAGGGTGCGCTGTCGGCACCATAAAAAGCCGGGTCAGCCGGGCGCGCAAGGCATTGGCGGAACTCCTCAACAGCGAACATGGTGTGCCTGCTGGCGCCAGCGGCTCAAATGTCACGTCGGGCGAAGCTGCCTTCAACGACATCATGGGCCAGGTTGACGTTCTCAGCCGCAATAACGGATGACGTCAGCAAGCGGCGAAGGACGCTTAAGACGCAGGCGCCTGAGCCTAAGGCTTCAGGTTATTGTGGCTATGGCGTTTGTCCTCAGCCCGCTGCTGATCATGGGCGCCATTCACGCCTGGAGTGAGCAGCAGTTTTCCCGCCAGCTGCGCTTTCATGAACTCAACGAAAGCGCGAACGATCGTCTTCGTCAAACTGACGCCATGCTCGTCAGAGCCCGGATGGCGCTGCGCATGGTCACGATGGATGATCATGGCTTAACCTGTAGTCAGATTTCAGACCGGTTCGCCGGGCTGGAGCTGCCGCTTCGGAATGTCCTGAGATTTGATCCGGAGGGCCTCGTCACCTGTCACACGGTCGGTGAGGGGCTCGTCGGCATGCCCATGCCTCAGCTCGAATGGAACAATCGCCTGCGCAAGGGTGTCGAGGCGGTCGAAGTGAGCGGTCAGCGCGGCATGGCGCTGGGAGACCCCACGATTTATCTTCTGCGACGGCAGACAGATCCGGAAGGCAATTTCTCCGGGTCGATCGCGCTCAGCCTTTCTCTGGAAGACATTGTCGCCCGAATGTCGGGCATGTCCCAGTCGAGCGGCGTCTCGGTCTCTCTGGTGGTACCGGGCGGACAAGTCATCGGTTCAAATATCGTCGCGGGCATTCCCATGGAATGGATCAGCGAAGGCGCGGCGATGGAAAAGAGAACCTATCGCCTGACACCGGAACAAGGCCGCCCGCTGGATGTGGTGCTCCTGCCGCTGTCTGCCGAGGGGCTCTGGCTGATGGTGGGTTCGCCGACGCCCGTGCAGAGAGTTGAGGTTATTCTCGCATTTCTTGTACCCATTCTGGCCTACCTGGCAGCGCTTCTGGCAGCCAGCTGGATTGCAGATGCCATGGTACTGCGCTGGTTGGAGAGAATTAGACTGCGTATTCTGGATATGCGCAGCTCGGCACGCTACGCGCTCCTCGCGCCGGAGCTGACACGCGCGCCGCTGGAGGTGCAGCAGGTGGCTGAAGCGTTTGATGACCTTACCGGCCGCGTTTCCAAGCATGAAGCAGATTTGCAGCTGGCGTTGATCCAGATGAAAGCCGCGTTTCGCGAAGTGCATCACCGCGTGAAGAATAATCTGCAGGTAATGCTCAGCATGCTGAAGCTGCAAGGCCGGGGTGAGGCGCTGCCGCAAACGCAAAGCGCCCTCAAAGTCGCGGCCCACCGCGTTGCCATGATGGCAGCCGTTCATCATACCCTGCTCAATGAGGGCGATCTTGATACGGTGGAGGCGCTCGATCTGTTCAATGCCATCTGTAACCAGGTGGACGAGCAGAAGGGCTGGGGCGAAGGTGGCCGCCATATCATTCCCGATGTCACGCCCGGCCCGCTGCCCGCTGATCTTGCTGTCCCACTCGGCATGTTCGTGCTGGAAGCGATCGGATTGCTGTGCCCGGAAGCTGATGAAGACGAGGTCGCTGATGTGACCCTGCACTTTGACCGCGATCAGAATGATTGCCGTATGACGCTGACGTGTGGCGGCGGTGAAGAAGGCTCAATCGAGCTTGATCGCGATACCAGCTTGTTCCTGTCGGCTTTTGCCCGGCAGATTGGGGGCACAGTTGCGGTAAACGATGACGTCGACGGAAAGATTGCGATCGAGCTGCTGTTCTCGATTGCCGGTCATAACTGATCCAATATTACCTCAGTACCGGTTACAAAAAAAACGCGCCCCTTTAGGAGCGCGTTTTCTTAACTGCTTATTCGATCGATCAGTTGGAGATGTCTTCTTTGACATCCGATGCGGTGGTCTCGATCGCTTCACCGCCGGCCTTCACATCTTGGCCAACGCCTTCAACTGTATTGCAGGCTGCCAGGAAAACGGCGGCCAGGGCGAGGAAAGGTACTGTCATTGTCTTTTTCATGTGTGCAATCCTTGTGTTTCGTCAGCTGAGGACGAAGATAAAACGCGCGCCGCGCAGCCGGGTTCCCGACGCAGCTGGAATTATTCTTCCCGGAACTTTCCGATTGGTGAAACGTTTGAAATTCCGGGAGGCACTGGCAGATGAAACTTGGTATAATCGTGAATGAAAAATCCGGCTCTGTACCGGAAGATGGCCGCGACCAGCTCCAGCTGGCGATCGTTGAAGCCGGGCATATGCCTTTGCTCTCGCCCGATCTGGATGCCGATCTGTATCAACAGGTGGAAGATCTTGTCGCCGGCGGGGCAGAGGCAATTGCCGTTTGGGGCGGGGATGGCACTATTTGCGCCGTACTTCAGTCTGCCAATGGCAAAATTCCGGTTCTGGTTTTGCCGGGCGGAACAATGAATTTGCTGCCCAAGAGATTGCATGACGGAGAGCTGGACTGGAAAAAAGTGGTCCAGTCCGTGCTCGAGAACCCGAAGCCAAGCTGGATTTCGGCTGGTGAAGTCGGTGGTCAGCGATTTTACGTCGCCGCCCTGTTCGGCCAGTTGACCCATCTGGGCGCCTCGCGCGAAGCCGTCCGGGAGGGCTCGCTCATGGAGGCCGTCAGCATTCTGACAGATCGGGACGCGCTGGATATCGAAACCAACATTCAGTTTGAGGTCGACCAGCCCGGGTCGCACCGCGATTTCCCCGGGACGGCCGCGGCGGTTATGCCCGCTGATGAAGGCGGGCTGGAGATTGCCGTGATCGCCCCCGATAGCCGGCTCGACCTTGCCGCCTCGGCAATGGACGCGCTGGTGCGCGGCTGGCGCGAGAGTGCGCATTTCCATGCGGACGGCGTCTCCACCATTCGTATGAGCCATGCCAAGGGCGAATTGATCCCGGCGACGATAGACGGAGAACCCTGCGAGCCGGGTGTAGCCCTCACCATCTCGTACATTCAGAAAGCAGCCTGCGTTCTGGTGGCTGGGGGTGAAGCATGAAGATCGCCCACTTTGCGGACCTTCACTTTGGCCGCGAAGATCAAGACGCCCTGAACGCTGCCCGTGATCTGGTGGAGGCGCTGGACGTAAATGCGATTGTCGTCTCCGGCGATCTGACCCAGCGGGGCAAGCGCGAAGAATTTCAGGCAGCGCAAGCCTGGTTGATGCAATTTACCGCGCCGATCCTCTGCGTGCCGGGCAATCATGACACCCCGCTCCTGAATGTCGCAGCGCGCGCGTCCGATGCCTTTGGGCGTTACGATAATTACTTTGCCGAACATGCGGGGCCACTCGACATCGAGGGAGCCTCTATCCGGGGGCTGAACACGGCGCGTGGCTGGCAGACGCGGATGAACTGGGCGGAGGGCCGCGTGAATCTCAGTGAGCTCGACAAGGCCATCGACCATTCCGACAAGCACGGCCTCCATATCATTGCCTGTCACCACCCCTTCGTTTCTCCGACACTCGCAGGCCTTCAGACCGAAACCAAACGTGGGCAGGAGGCCAGCCGCCGCCTTGCCGAAAGCCCGGTGCAGATTCTGATGACCGGGCATGTGCATACGCCGCATGCGGAAGTTATCCGTGATTGCGGAGGGGGATATATCGCGATTACGGCGGGCACCTTGTCTACCCGCCTTCGGGCAAAGCCCCCCGCCTTCAATATCCTGACACTGCAAGACGGTATTGCGGCGCTGAATGTTCAGAGCTTCCGGGACGGCCGCTTCCACGAAGCCACTCACGGCGCCTGGCACATCGACTCTCTGGAACCGATCAGCACCCCTCGCGTTGTCACTGTATAAGCAAGGAAGGATCAGATTAGTGCGTAAAGCAGCCCTTGGAATAAGCGTCGCCCTGTTTGCCGGTGTGGCCCTGACCGCCTGCGGTAACGAGCCTGAGCCGATGGCTCCGGTTGACCCGGGTTTTGACCGCACCATCGAGCCGACGGATACGGATGATCAGAACATGATGACCCCTGATCCGACCCTGCCGGAAACGGTTCTGGAAGGACCTGCCGGAACGCCCCCGGGCCAGATCCCCGAGGTGATGGAACAGGAAGACACTTTCACTCCAGATGAGCCGCGCGGCGACGCTGCGGGCCAGATGATGGATGACCCTGAAGTTCCCGCCGAAGACCCTCTGTAAGGTTTGGCACGCCACAGCGAGGGGAGCTGCTGCCCGGCAAGGGCAGGCTTTGTGATGGTGCCGGGCGCGGGAAGCTCTCTTCCCCAAGGATAACCCGAGGATAATCTGACAAATACGGTCTTCGGTTTTCGCTTCGTCTGGCTTAGCTTGGCCGCAAAACGCAGCCAGACTGAGGAAACGAAGCAGATGTCGCAGTCCTTTACGATGACGATCAATGGCCAGGCGGTTTCGGGAAGCGAGACCTTTGGGGTCGAAAATCCCGCGACCGGCGCGGTCTTCGCGCAGGCGCCCAACTGCACGGAGACACAGCTGGACGAAGCCGTGGCGGCGGCCCGCGCGGCGCTGCCCGCCTGGAAGGCCACGCCCATCGACAAGCGGCGCCAGGCCCTGCAGGCGATTGCCGGCGTGATTGCGCAGAATGGCGAGGAACTCGCCCGGCTGCTGACGACCGAGCAGGGCAAACCCCATCCCGACGCGATGGGCGATGTGATGGGCGGGGCGCACTGGCTGATGGAGACGGCCAAGCTCGATATTCCCGAACACGTTTCCGAAGACTCGCCTGAACGCCTGGCGGTGACGCGCTATGGGCCGATCGGCGTGGTGGCGGCGATCGTGCCTTGGAATTTTCCAATTATCCTGATGATGTTCAAGCTCGCGCCGGCGCTGCTGGCGGGCAATACGGTTGTGGTCAAGCCCGCGCCGACAACGCCGCTGACGACGCTGAGGATCGGCGAGCTGATCCGGGGCGTGCTTCCGCCCGGCGTTGTGAATGTGATCTCGGGCGCCGACCGGCTCGGCCCCTGGCTGACGGCGCACAAGGATATCAACAAGGTGAGCTTCACCGGTTCGACCGAGACCGGCAAGAAGGTGATGGCGAGCGCGGCGAAGGACCTCAAGAAGGTGACGCTGGAACTCGGCGGCAATGACGCGGCCATCGTGATGCCGGACGTGGATGTGAAGCAGGTGGCCGAGCAGCTGTTCTGGGCGGCGTTCCGCAATGCCGGGCAGATATGCATCGCGACCAAGCGGATGTATATCCACAAGGACGTGTACGAACCATTGAAGGCGGCCATCGTCGAGCATGCCCGGGGCGTGAAGGTCGGCGACGGGGCAGAGCAGGGCACACAGATCGGCCCGGTGCAGAATAAGGCGCAGTATGACCGGGTGCTGGAGCTGATCCAGGACGCCAAGGACCAGGGCTACAAGTTCCTGATCGGCGGCGAAGCCTCCACGGCGCCGGGCTATTTCGTGCCGGTCACGATCCTCGACAATCCGCCGGAAGACGCCCGCATCGTGCAGGAAGAGCAGTTCGGGCCGGTGCTGCCGCTGATGTCTTTTGATGACATCGATGAGGTGGTCGGCCGCGCCAATGCGACCGTTTATGGTCTGGGCGCCTCCATCTGGACGAAGGACCTCGACCGCGCGCAGGCGCTGGCCTCGCAGCTTCAGGCCGGCACGGTCTGGATCAATGAAAGCCAGCATCTTTCTCCGCATGCGGCGTTTGGCGGACACAAGCAGTCAGGCGTGGGCGTGGAAGGCGGGCAGGATGGCCTTCTGGAATTCTGCCAGGCCCAGACAGTGTTCATGCGGCGCGCGTGACAGGCTGAGACGGGCAGGGGAAGGGCGGTGCCTTTCCTCTGAACCCCGCACATGCCTTTGACCGGACTGGCGGAGCCATCCGGGGTCGGAGCAGTTCGGGTGGCTCTCTAGGTGGAGCCTGTGCGCGGCGGGCGCCGCGGCGCCCTTTAGATAAATAGTGTTGCGGGTTGGGCGCTATCGCCCGCCGCGCACTGCCGCCGGAGTTTCGGGCAGTAGGATTCGGGATGACTTCGGCGCTGCCAGGCCTTGACC
>JBKBRT010000252.1:0-3639 GCA_046291585.1 Hyphomonas sp. | reverse complement strand
CGGTGTCAGGCGCGGCCCCGGCGATGCCCGTGGCGGACGCTTTGAAGTCAGATACCGGACAAAACTGGACAAATGTGGACAGAACCGGCCTCGTCCGGGTGCAGACGCCGCAAGCCTTCCGTCTGGGCGAGATCCGCGCGGCGCTTTCCGCTGCCGGGCCGGACCTCGTCGATGACCTGACCGCCATCGAGGCTGCCGGCGGGAGGGTCGAGATGGTCTCCGGCTCGGCGCGGCTGACCAAGATCACTTACCCGGAGGATTTCGACATGCTGGCCCGCCTCCTCTCCCCCACCGGCGCCCCGCGCATCGGCAAGGGCTATGACGTGCATGAGTTCGAGGCGGGGGATCATGTGACCCTGTGCGGGGTGGCCATTCCCCACATCGCCAAGCTGAAGGGTCATTCGGACGCCGACGCGGCCTGGCATGCGCTGACCGATGCGATCCTCGGCGCGGTGGCGCTGGGGGATATTGGGGATCATTTCCCGCCGTCTGATCCCCAGTGGAAGGGGGCTGACAGTGGCCTCTTCCTGAAGGAGGCCCAGAGGCTCGCCGAGGCGAAGGGGTATGTCATCGCCAATTGCGACATCACGGTGATCTGCGAGGCGCCCAAGGTGAAGCCTCACCGCGAGGCAATGCGGGCGCGCACGGCTGAGCTGCTCGGCCTGCCGCTCGACGCTGTTAGCGTGAAGGCGACGACGACCGAGGGACTCGGATTTACAGGCCGGCGCGAGGGGATTGCGGCGGAGGCTGTGGCGTTGCTGATGCCGGTCTGAGGTTTGGGGCTGTACCTGGCCTCAATCCCCCCTCAGTCCGCTTCGCGTCCACCTCCCCCGCTTCGCAGGGGAGGATAAGAGCACTTCGCCTGAAATGGCGCGCTGTAATCCTCCCCTGCGTAGCGGGGGAGGTGGCAGACGGCGGTAGCCGGCTGACGAAGGGGGAAACGCCCCCTGCCCTTACCTCGCGGCATTATTTTCAAGGCTTCGGCTTCATGAGAGCCTTCCGGTCAAAAGATACCCGGGAGGAAGACATGGACGATATTCTGATCACCGAGAAACGCGGGCATGTGACGGTGCTGACGTTGAACCGGCCCGAGGCGATGAACTCGCTCGATTATGAGCTGTATGACGCGCTGGAAAACGCGGTGCGCACCTCTGACGCCCGGGCGATTGTGATCACGGGATCGGGCACGCGGGCCTTCTGCGCGGGGGATGATGTGAAGAAGATCCTCTCCAAGGGCGCGCCGATGACGCCGGAGCGAGCGGCCAAGGCGAAGGATACCGGCGGGCTGACCCCGGCCGCCGACGCCCTTCTGCATACGGATATTCCGGTGATTGCGGCGATCAATGGCTTTGCGCTCGGCTGGGGCGCGGAGCTGGCGATCATGGCGGATATGCGGGTGATGTCTGAAACCGCAAAGATCGGCGAGATTTTCGTGACGCGGGGGCTCTGCTGTGACGCGCCGGGGCTGGGGCGGCTGGCGCAGCTTGTGGGCCGGGAGAAGGCGAGCGAGCTACTCTTCACCGGCGACGTGATTGATGCGGCCGAGGCCAAGGCGATTGGCCTGGTGGGCCGGGTGGTGGCGCCGGGGGACCTGATGCCCACAGCGCTGGCACTGGCAGAGAAGATCGCGGCGAACCCGCCTCAGGCTGTGGCGTCGATCAAGGCAGGGCTGCGCCGGACGCTGGACCCCGACTGGCGCGATACCGGCAAATGGGCGATTACCGAAATCCGCCGCCTGATGCAGACGGCCGACGCGAAGGAAAGCGCCGCCGCCTTCATCCAGAAGCGAAATCCGGTCTTCACGGGGAACTAGACGCTTTTAGCTTTCAACTCGGCCGAACACTCTTTCGGGCGAGGTCTGCTCAAGGCTGGCAAAGCCTGTGGGGCTGAGGCCGGTGAACTCCCGGAAGTCTCGCGCCAGATGCTGGTGGTCGTAATAGCCGGCGTCGATGGCGCGGCTGAGCCAGTCCTCGCCGGGTTGCTTGTTGCCGAGGCGAACGGCGCGATCGAAGCGGGCAATGCGGGCGAACAGTTTGGGGCTGATGCCGGCCTGGTCCTGAAACTGGCGGCGGAGCTGGCGGGGGCCGAGGCCTGCGCGGGCGGCGAGCCGGTCTATGCTGGCAGAGGGGTCTGCGAGCAAGCTGGCGGCGACCCATTCGCTGGCCGAGGCGCCTGCCCCGGAGCGGTTCGCGATGGCGAAGAGATAGGCTTCGGCGAGCGCGATCATGGTTTCGGGGTCTTCGGTATCCTCGATAGCGTCGGCGCGAGACCGGAAGCAGAGGGGGAAAACCGCTTCGGCGTCGACATAGCGGTCGGTGATCTCGCTGGCGGAGAGGCCCGTCAGCCGATGCAGGGCGCCGGGCTGGAGTTCGATCTGGTAGACGCTGAAATCCCGCCCACCCTGACGGCAGGTCATCAGGGTGGGCTGGCCGATCAGCACCGCGCGGGGCTTCTTCTGCGCGACGGGCTCCCCCAGCGCGCGGACGAATTCGGGCTCTCGCGGATAGAAGGCGAGCGCGATGGCCGGGCGCGGCCAATAGGGCTTGGCCGGCACGGGATCATCCGGGCCAAAGCGCAGGCGGATGACCTGATGGCACCGGATGAGGCCGGCCAGCGGCGGACTGGGCGCCCGGAAGATGAAGGTCGGCTCCATACCGAAGACTGTGCCTTAGCCAGAGGCCGGGTCAACCGGCCGCGAGCGGCGGGCCGACGACTTCCATACCGTGCCGGGCAAAGAGGGCGCCTGCCTCGGCCGGGAGTGGCGGGCCCTCAAGGGATGCCAGCGCTTCGAAGAAGGCCTCCATGTCTCCGGCGGGGGTATACATGTAGAGGAGGCGCCCCTGCGGGCTGATCTGGCAGAATGTGTGGGGCACGCTGCGGGGCAGGAAGATCATGTCGCCCGCCTCAAGCGTTGAGCGGTCCGGCCCGCACTGGAAGAGGTAGCGCCCCTCTTGGACGAAGAATATCTCGTCCTGATCGGGATGGACGTGTAGCGGTGGGCCGCCCTCGGCCCGGCCGGTGTATTCGAACAGCGAGAACGCCCCGCCGGTATCGCGGGCAGAGACTTTGACGGTGTTGGTGTCGGGGCCGATCTGACCGGGCCTTTCGGCGCGGTCGCGGCTCGAGGCGACGATGAAGGATTGGGGGGGCGTGGCGGAAGGGTGCATGGGAAATCTCCTCTCCCTGCCCTTCTATATCCGGCGTGCCTTTCGCTGCTGGTAAGGAACGGACATTCGTGTGCCGAAATCCAGTCTTCACGGGCAACTGATCGGGCGCTAGACAAGTCACCATGTTTCCAGATCGCCTTCGTAACCTCGCCATGCTGGTGCTCGATGATGCCGAGCGCGCGCGCCTGAAAATCGCCACCGCCGAGAGTTGCACCGGGGGGCTCGTCGCGGCGCTGCTGACCGACATTGCCGGCTCCTCCTCGGTGTTCGAGCGGGGGTTTGTGACCTATTCCAACCGGGCGAAGGAAGAGATGCTGGGCGTGCCCGGCGATGTGCTGGCCGATTTCGGGGCGGTGTCCGAGCCGGTCGCGCGGATGATGGCCGAAGGCGCGATGGCCAATAGCCGGGCGAACATTGCCGTGGCGATTACCGGCGTGGCGGGGCCAGGTGGCGGCACACGGATGAAACCGGT
>JBKBRT010000251.1:0-3641 GCA_046291585.1 Hyphomonas sp. | reverse complement strand
AGGCCAGCGGCGAGCGCGCTGGTCGGCTGAGCGGCCAGCAGCGGCTCGCTGGCCAGGCCGATATTGATCAGCGTTTCATTGATCCAGATCGCTGCGGAGCGAACCCCTGGCGCCACCACCAGCAGGGCGAAGAAGCCGTAAACGACCGTCGGGATACCGGCGAGGATTTCCAGGATCGGCTTGATCCAGGCACGCGCCTTCGGCCCGGCATATTCGGAGAGATAGATCGCCGAGAAGAGGCCGATGGGCGCGGCCACGATCATCGCAATCAGGGCGATCATGAACGTGCCGAAGAAGAGCGGCAGCGCGCCAAACTCTGCTTCGGTCTGGGCGTTCCAGCGGGTGCCGAAGAGGAAATCCCAGATCGGCACGACGCTGAAGAACTGGATGCTCTCATAGAGCAGGGACACAACGATGCCGACGGTCGTGGCGATGGCCACGCCGGCGCAGAGGAAGAGCACGCCCTCCATGCCGCGCTCGACCAGCGTGCGCGCCCGGAAGCTGGCGGCCAGCTTCTGGCGGGCAAAGAAGAGACCGGCCACTGCGCCCAGCACCATAGACAACAGAGCGCCGATATTCACGCCACCCAGAATCTCAAGATAGCGGTTGGTGACCGCCGAAAAGACAAGGTCTGTTCCCGCATAGTCCCGGGACCGGGCCGCATGGGCGACCGAGTCGAGATAGGTCTTCATCTCGGCGTCAGACAGGAGATCGAAGGCGGCAGGCAATTCGCTTGTCAGCTGGCCCCGCGAGAAGCCCTCGGCGCCGAAGGCATAGGCCAGCGCCACCAGGATCGCCGGGATGAGGGCCCACATGGCGACAAAGTAACCATGGTAATTAGGGCGGGAGTGCAGGCTCGGCGTTCCTGACAGCAGAATGCGCTCGGCGCGGACACGTCCGGCAAAGAATGCAACGGACGCAAAGACCGCGATAAGCGCGATCAGTAGCCAGCCCATAGGCAGGAGACCGAGCTGCTGAAGCATGAACATCCTTCCGGGTAATCCGGCCCCCAAATAGAAGAAGCGAGCGACAGTTATGTGACAATCTTCTGTATTTCCTGACGCAGCCGCTAACTATTGCGCGCACGGCTCAAAGACGCCATGTGTCCGGTATGACTAACCCTCAGGATTCAAAGGCCATCTGGCACGGAACGACGGTGCTCGCCGTGCGCAAGAATGGCAAACTCGTGATGCTCAGCGACGGCCAGGTGTCGATGGGCCAGACCATAATGAAGGGCAACGCCCGCAAGGTGCGCCGGATCGCCCATGGGGAGATTCTCGCTGGATTCGCCGGGGCAACGGCCGACGCGTTTACCCTGTTCGAGCGGCTGGAGGCGAAACTGGAACGCTTCCCTGATCAGCTGCAGCGGGCCGCTGTGGAACTCGCCAAAGACTGGCGGACGGAGAAATACCTCCAGAAGCTGGAAGCGCTGCTGATTGTGGCTGACAAGAAAAGCACGCTGGTGATTACCGGCGCGGGCGATGTGCTGGAGCCCGAACACCATGTGGTGTCCATCGGGTCTGGAGGTAATTATGCCCTCGCGGCCGCGCGCGGCCTATATGATTATGAGGACGATGCGGAGGTAATCGGGCGCAAGGCCATGCAGATCGCGGCCGATATCTGCGTCTACACCAATAGTCATTTCAGCGTAGAAACCCTGGAACTCTGACGGGCGCTGAGAAGGGACCTGCGCAAATCGCGGCCCCGGATATCGCCCCTGATTCTCCTAAAGAGACCGACTTCATGAAACACCTGACGCCCCGCGAAATCGTCGCTGAACTTGACCGCCATATCGTTGGCCAGAATGCCGCCAAGCGCGCGGTGGCCATTGCCCTGCGCAATCGCTGGCGGCGCAAACAGGCCCCGGAAAACCTGCGGGGCGAGATCACGCCGAAGAATATCCTGATGATCGGGCCGACGGGCGTGGGCAAGACTGAAGTGTCGCGGCGCCTCGCACGGCTGGCCAATGCACCATTCCTCAAAGTCGAAGCGACGAAGTTCACCGAAGTGGGCTATGTGGGCCGCGATGTGGAGCAGATCGTGCGCGATCTGGTGGAGGCGGCTGTCGGCATGATCCGAGAGCAGAAGCGCGCCACGGTGGACAAGGCCGCGCGGGACAAGGCCGAGGAACGCCTTCTGGACGCGCTCGTTGGCGCCGAAGCGCAAAGCTCCACCCGCGAGGTGTTCCGCCGCAAGCTGCGGTCCGGGGAACTCGATGACAAGGAAGTCGACCTCGACTTTGCCGACACCAACAATCCCATGCAGATGCTGGATATGCCGGGCCAGGGCGGCTCGATGAGCATGATCAATCTGGGCGACATGCTGGGCAAGGCGATGGGCGGTCGGACGCGGCGCGTGCGCACGACTGTGCGCGAGGCTGCTAAACCCCTGGTGACCGAGGAAGCCGACAAGCTGGTGGACGAGGACCAGATCGTGCGGGAAGCCATAACGGCGGTCGAAGAAGACGGGATCGTATTCCTCGATGAGATCGACAAGATTGCCGCACGCAAGGACCGGGGCGGCGCTGATGTCAGCCGTGAAGGCGTGCAGCGCGACCTGCTGCCGCTGATCGAAGGCACGACCGTTTCGACCAAGCGGGGGGCGGTGAAGACCGACCATATCCTGTTCATTGCCTCGGGCGCGTTTCATGTGTCCAAGCCGTCTGACCTGTTGCCGGAACTGCAGGGCCGCCTTCCCATCCGTGTGGAGCTGGAGCCGCTGACGCGGGATGATCTGCGCCGCATCCTGGTGGAGCCGGAGGCAAGCCTCATCCGTCAGTATGAAGCGCTGATGGCGGCAGAGAATGTGACCCTGACCTTTGAAGATGGCGCGATCGACCGGATTGCGGACATGGCTGAAGCGGTTAACAAATCCATTGAGAATATTGGCGCGCGGCGTCTGCAGACGATCCTAGAGCGGCTGCTGGACGACATCAGTTTTGACGCGCCCGACAAGGGCGGCGAGACCTTCACGATCACGGCTGGTTATGTCGATGAGAAAGTTGGCAGCCTGGCGGGGAATGCGGACCTCTCGAAGTTCATTCTGTAGGCCCCCTCCGTAGTTCCCCTTATTGAGGGTCTGCGCTGCGCGGATGATCTGTCTTCCTGTTGAATTGGATCAACGGGAGACTTTGGCATGCTGTACGTGGATACCCCGACTGCTCAGGATATTGTCCGGCTGAATGGCATTGGCGGCGGTACATGCGTTTCGATCTATGTGCCGACCACGCCGCTGACGCAGAAGATTGGCGAAGCGCGGCTGAAATTCCGCCATCTGATCGATGAAGCCGTGAAACAGGCCGAGGCGGCCGGGCAGGACAAGAAAGAGACCGGTCTGGTCGAGACAAGCCTTCTGCATCTCGCCGAGGATGACAATTTCTGGCGGGTGCAGGCCAACAGCCTCGCGGTTTTTGCGACCGCTAAAGGCGTAACCAGTTTCCGGCTCGCCAACAAACTTGATGGGTCTGCTCATGTCTCGGACCGGTTTCATCTTTTGCCCCTGCTGCGCGCGGTCACCTTCCCGCATGAGGCGTTCATCCTCGCCCTGTCGGAAAACGGCGTGCGGCTGGTGCAGATGTTCTCCGACATGCCTGCCAAGAAGGTGAAAGTTCCGGGCCTTCCGAAGGACGCGGCCAGCCATGC
>JBKBRT010000038.1:0-17472 GCA_046291585.1 Hyphomonas sp. | reverse complement strand
CATGGCGTTCAGCCCGTCCGTCATGATGGCGCGCCAGCGGGTGTTGTGGTCCCGTGACAGATTGAGGAACTCCTCGTCCCCCACGCAGGCGATGCCGGCGGCGGCAGCAATGCTGCTGACATTGAAAGGGCCACGGATGCGCTGGTAGATCGTGGCGATCGCGGCGGGCATGTAGGCCCAGCCGAGGCGCATGGCAGCGAGGCCATAGATCTTGGAGAAGGTGCGCATCATCACGGTGGTGTCGCGCCGGTCGACAAGGTCGCGCAGCTCGGCCTCATAGGAAGGACCGAGATATTCCGAATAGGCGCCATCCACCACGAACAGGACATGCGGCGGGAGCGCGTCCTGGAGGGCTTTGAGATCTTCAATCGGCAGCATGGTGCCGGTCGGGTTGTTCGGGTTGGCCAGGAAGAGGATTTTCGTGCGCGGGCTGACCGCGCCGAGGATGGCATTGACGCCGGCGGTCATGTCCGTCTCCGGCACGGTGACGGAGGTGGCTCCGTGCGCGCCGGCCGAGACGCGGTACATGGAGAAAGCATGTTCGGTGAAAAGCACTTCATCGCCCGGCCCGGCATAGCACTGGGTCAGGAGGTGGATGATCTCATCGGAGCCGGCCGAGGTAACGACGCGGGAGACGTCGGCTATGCCTTTGGCGGCGGCGATCGCCGCGCGCAGGGCGCCGTAATCCGGGTCTGGATAGACATGGACATCGCTCGCTGCAGCCCGGGCCGCCTCGACCGCTTTCGGGCTGGGCCCAAACGGGTTTTCATTGGAGGCGAGCATGGCCACGGGGCCTTTGGCGCCCTGCAGCTTGCCGCCCGGAACATAGGGTTTCGTGGCAGCGATGTGCGCGAGGGGTTCGATCTGGCTCAGAGGCTTGGTCATACTTTGGGCGATTACACCAAAGGCCGGGCGCAGGGAACTGGCCGGTTAGCCCTTGGGCGCTGCGGTGGTTTCGCGCACCACGAGCCGGTAGGGCAGAACGGCCTTCTGAGGCTCTTCGGAGGCGCGCTTTTCCAGCAGCATGCCGACCGAGACCGACGCCATTTCCCGGCTGGGCTGGGCAATCGTCGTCAGGGCTGGATAAACGACCGAGGCGAGCGGGGTATCGTCGAAGCCGGCGACCGACAGCTGCTCCGGCACGCGCAGGCCGGACCGGAAGGCCACTGCGAGCACAGCAGCGGCCATATCGTCATTGCTGGCGAAAATGGCGGTGGGGCGCGGGTCGCGGCTGAGCAGTTCAGCGGCCGCCTGGAGGCCGGATTCATAATCGAAGGTTCCGCGCGCGATCAGGCTGTCATCTTCCGCAATTCCGGCGGCGGCCAGGCTTGCCCGGTAGCCCGCCTCGCGCAGCAGCGATTGGGGGTGGCTGGCGGGACCGGCGATGAACCCGATACGGCGGTGACCCAGGTCAATGAGGTGGCGGGTCATTTCCCCGGCTGCGGCCTCGTCATCCATGGTGACATGACCCACCTCCCCGGCGGCGACCGTGTGGGAGAGGCGGACGAAGGGCGTGCCCGCTTCAATCAGGCTGGCGATCAGGCGTTTGTCTTCGGTCAGCGGCGGAATAACCACCGCGCCGGCAAGCGCCGCGCCGCCGCGCGGGGAGACGCCTTCTTCGAGATGCTCGAAGGCGATGCTGAAGCCTTCGGCATTGCCCCGCTGAAGCGCGCCGATCTGGATTTCGCCGAGATAGTTCCGCGAGATGTTTGAATAGAACAGGCCGATCAGCCGGCTCTGGCCGGCGCGCAGATTGCGGGCATGCTGATTGGCCCGGTAGCCGAGCCGGGTAACGACATCCATCACCCGGGCCCGCGTTTCGGGGCGCACATTCGGCTCTCCGTTGAGAACGCGACTGACTGTCTTGAAGGATACGCCAGCCTCTCGGGCTACATCGACGATGGTGGCCGGGCGCCGATCATGTGTGTCGATACTATCCCCCTCGGCGCGGTACCGCTGCCAGATAAACACTCACGCCGATCATAAGACGCCAGCTCGCTGCAGCGCAATGGCGCCGGGACAGAACGTGGCCGTCAGGAGTTCTGGCGCGTTCCGGTAAGACCCGGGAATATGTGGACGTTGGAAAACACTTCCCTGGGATGGACGAATTCATCACGGAACCACATCGCGTCGTCCTGCTCGAACCGCTTGCGGATCCAGTCGATGAAGATCTGTCCTTCCGCCCGGCGGCGGAACCGTTCGGTATAGGCCACCCAGAACTGGATCGGCGCGATTTCCGGAAGGTCCAGCGGGACGAGGCGGTTGTCGATGGCGGCGATAAACGAGGGCAGGATCGCCACGCCGCCGCCCGCCGCGCAGGACTGGATCAGCGCGGTGCCCGAGTTCGACACGAAGGCATAGTCGATCATCCGGCGCAGCTCGGACACTTTGGGCGCCCAGCGCTCCACCTGGTTCACATAGGAGGAATGCATCAGGCAGCGGTATTTGTAGTATTCAAACAGGCTTTCGGGAGGCTTGCGCTCGCGGAAGTAATCTTTCGAGGCAAAGCCAATATAGTGCTGGACGCCGAGCTTGTGGGTCAGCAGCTCATGGCTCTTGGGCTCTGCAAAATGCAGGGCGAGGTCTGCGTCGCCATTGCTCACGTCCGCAGGCTCGTCATTGACGATCATGCGGATCTGGATGCGCGGGTTGAGGTTCTGGAATTCGTGCAGGCGCGGGGCGAGCCAGTAGGGGCCGATGCCATCGCCGGTGGAGAGGGTGATCCGGCCCTCGACGGGCGCGCGCTGAGCGCCGGCTTCATCGCGCAACGTGCTGGCTGCTTCGGCCATCTGGTGGGCGTATCGCAGGACGACCTTGCCGGCTTCGGTCAGCTCGACGCCGCGCGTGGAGCGCAGGAAGAGCTGGGCACCGAGCGTGGATTCAAGATCATCGATCTTGCGACTGATCGTGGGCGGCGATTCGCCGAGGCGGGCGGCCGCGCCGCTCATGCTGCTGAGTTCCGCGACGACGCGGAACACACGTAACGTATCCCAGTCGAGCCTTTCGGTATTCATGCAGCGCTATCCAGCCAGGGGTTGATCCAGAAAACAGATTTAACGCAGGTAGACCGGCGGATGTCGCCCTGCAATTGATTTACGCAGCGACAATACAAAACCCACGGTTGAGAGTCCTCATACCAGACCCTGCCTATACGTGTGGTAGCAATGAAACACGCCCTGCGAAAGGGATGTCGTTTACAGACACCCCTTCCCGGCCGGCGCAGAGGTCAGCCGACCGCGTCGTAGGGGTGGTTCAGTGACAGGCTGATCTGGTGGAGCATCTGGTCGATCCGGTCCAGCGGGCCGATGATCTCGGCGTGAATATGGTCATAGCCATACTGGCCGGGGCCGGTTTCGCCGCCCCCTGCTTCGTCAAGCGCCGCAAGGTGTGAGAGCCGGTCCTGAGAGGGCGGGAAGATGCGGTTGAGAAGTTCAACGCTTTCCCCGATGCGCAGACTTGTCACGAGGCGGATGATGTCGCGCAGGCTGGTGTCGTGGCGCTCTGAAATGCGCGGCAGACGGCCGACGAGCGCAAAGGCCCGCATCATCAGCGCCTGGCGCACGCCGTGGATGATGTGCAGGTTGATGCGGTCTTCATGGCGGGTCGCGGTTGAGGGCGCTTCATCGAGGCGGGCGAGCAGACGGTCAAACCGGTCCAGATCAATCGACAGAAGATTGGCCGTGCGATTGACCGAGAGAGCCGTTTCTCCATCCCGCAGGGCATAATAGACGCTGCGATAGGCGGAGGTCTCGTCTGGGCTCGCAGCGCGGGCATGGGCGATCCAGACATCGGGATTGTAGATCGACGCATACCCCCGCAGAACCGGCAGGCTGGTCAGCAGGCGGGCGCGCCAGGCCAGCTGGACGAGGCTGCTCATGCGGGGGCTGGTGTTGACGAGATCGACGAGACGGTCGGTTTCCCGTTGCAGGGATGAGCCGATCCCCGACGCAGTGTTCACCGGAATGCCGAGCTGTTGCAGCTCGGCATTGTGAGAGATGGCGCGCAGCGCGCGCGGGCCCGCCGCACCGGACGGGCGCCGGGTCTGGCGGGAGCCCGCGGTAACGACGAAGCCGGGCGCAAAGTCTGACAGGAGGCGGCCATAATCGGGATTTGCAAAGAAGCGCTCATGCCAGGCGCGCAGGGCGCGATAGAAATCCCAGACGAGGTCTGTGCGGGTGTAGAACGGATCACGCGCGGCGCTCTCCGGCGGCGGGGTGAGGAGATGACTGCACCAGTGGGCGAGCGTCGTTTCGGCGAGTTCGGGCGTGGCGAAATGGAGATAACCATCGCCGCCCTGAAAGCTCGACTCATGGATAATCCGTATGCCGAGGGCCTGGGCGTTCGCGCGGGTCCAGGGCGTAAGCAGATGGTCAAAGCGTTGCTCAAAGGAGCCAGGCCAGGCGCCGCGTCCCATCGATTCGCCATGCGTGTTGAAGATCAGGAGGCCCGCGCCCGGCACGCGCGGCGCCATCGCGCGCAGGATCAGGTTATGGATACGCTCGATCGCCATATTGCCCGCGATCTGGCCGATGAAACGGCCCGAGTCTGAAAATCCGAGCTGGATAGAAAGATGCCCCCGGCGGCGGACATAGGTGGCAAATTCCGGCTCATCCAGCAGTCGCTCGATAAAACGCCCGCCTGTCTCCAGCGCTTCGGGCGTTTCAAAGAGGGGCGAGATGTCGAGCTTTGTGTTCACGCCATAATGACGGGCGAGATACAGCGCGGCCATGACGGTGGCGGGGTTTTCGCTCTCGGCAATCAGGAAGCGGATGGGCGAGACGGCATCGATATGCTTCAGGATCTGCGCGCACATCATGAACTGGCGCCGCGCGGTGGACTGTTCGAGGAAGAGGTCAGCGAAGTTCACCTCCACCGGTTTGGGCGCAGCGGCGCGGCGCGAGAGCTCGGCCAGGGTGAGACGTCCGAGGCTGCGTTCATCCGCGTCGAGATTGAGCTCCCGGCGGATAACGTTGGCAATCTGGGCGGCATTGACGCGCAGATGGATGCGGCCGGTGCCCAGCTGCTGGCACTCCACCTGGGCGCGCAGGACGAGCAGCTCGCGGGCGAGCGCGGTCTCTCCCTCGGCGGCGGCGAGCGCTTTATCGAGCGCGGCGATGATCTCGGCAGCGTCGGTCAAGCGCCCTGGACCTTCAGATGTCAGCCGGTTGGCGGCGGCAACAAGATGTTCCGGGTCCTGAAGGTCTCCACTGAACTGGGCCGCCTGAAGCGCGGTTTCACCGGCGGCGAGATCCAGACGCTCAGCAAGTGAAATGAGGTGGCTGGCGCCGGGATAGGCCTTTAGGATGGCCTGCACGCGGACATGGTAGCGGCGCAACTGCTCGGCCTTCTCGGCGAGACGGAAGGTAATCGAATGATACCACTGGATATCGGTGCGGCCATCGAGATCGTAGCCGACCCAGCTGGCGATGGTTGGCAGGACCGGGCGCAGCGCGCGCCAGTCTTCGGGGAAGTGCGCGCGGGCGACGTCGTAGATGAGCCCGGCATAATATTCTTGGGCGCCGGCCGCATTGAGGAGCGCTGCCTGGGCTTCCTCATGCTCGCGCGACAGGGTGATCGAGCGGTTCCAGTTCCGGGCATCGGCGCGGATCGCGGTTTCCAGCGCCGCGCGGGCCTCTTTCCCGGGCTGCGCCGCTTCGCCGGCAATGGCGGCGCGCAGTTCCGGCGAGAGCGAAAAGGTGGGGTGGGCGGTGAACACGACGCCGCCGCGCGCCTCTTCCAGAGCGGCGCGGAATACATCAAGCCCCTGCCCCGCCAGCGCTTCAAGCCGGCCCCTGACCTGCGGCCAGACCTTTTCAGGGTTTGCGCCAGCATGACGCTCGCGCAGGCGCTCGGCGCGCTGACTTACCAGGAGGAGATGGGCCTCGTCGATCAGGCCGGCGACTTCATCCAGGTCCGTTTCGGCCTGTTCGATATCGCGAAACAGCGTCTGGGCCAGGGCGAAGACCGAATTGGTCATCGGATCTTCTTCGATCCGCTCTGCCTGCTGGCGCAGATATTCACCGGCAGCCGCCAGGGTCGGCTCGATACGTGTCGTCGTCATGAATTTAACTCAGCGGTCTGGGGTAACCTTGGGGAAGATGCCCTTGTTAACGGCCCGGTGGCTCAGAAGCGAGGGCCAAGTTTGCCTCAGTGACGCGGTGGCCGCTGGCGCCGGAATTCCGCGCTCATTTGCCCGGCGGGTAGGCAATAATCAGGAAGAGCGGCTGATCGCCTACCTGCCGGATGCCCACGGTCGCGCCAGTATAGAGGTAGGCAGCCATCCCCGCCGTAAGGGTTTCTTCCGCCCCGTCAGAATGGACGACCCCTTCGCCGGAGAGGACATAATAAATCTCGTCATGATTGATCGGGTGGAGACCGATGGCGCTGCCCGGATGGAGCGCGCGCTTGCGGAACTCGAAGGCGCGCACGGGGACGGCATCCGAGATGCGCCAGGCGGTGCTCATGCCGATCTTGCCGTGGGGCGGGGCTTCTTCCACCTTCACGTCTTCTTCCACGATGATCACCATGGCGGGCGCCGCAGTTGTTTGCGGCGCGGGCGCTGAGGCGCAAGCGGCCAGGACGGCAGACGCGAGCAATCCAGTCAGCAGGCGGATCATGGGCTGGCCTCTATTTGAACAGGCCCGGCAGGGATAGCGACAGGGCGGGAATGTAGGTGATGAGCAGGAGCGAGACGATCAGCGCCAGATAGAACGGCCAGATCGTCTTGACGGCGTCTTCGACCTTGATGCCGCCGACGGCCGCGCCGACGAACAGCACAGAGCCGACCGGGGGCGTCACGAGGCCGATGCCGAGATTGAGCATCATGATGATGCCGAAATGGACAGGGTCTACCCCCACTTCCATAACCACCGGAAGCAGGATCGGCGTGGTGATGACGATGAGGGGTGACATGTCCATGAACGTGCCCAGGACCAGCAGCGTGATGTTAATGATGAGCAGGATGGCGAGCGGGTTTCGAGTGATCGAGGTGATGAGTTCAGCGAGCTTTGCGGGCGCTTCGAGCACAGCAAGCGCGTAACCGAAGGCGGTGGCCGCGCCGATGATGAGGAGCACCATCGCTGTGACCTTCACCGATTGTTGGGCGGCGTCCACGAAGCGGGACCATCCCAGCGAGCGGTAAACAAAGGCGCCGACGAGGATGGTGTAAATGACAGCGACAGCGGATGACTCCGTGGCGGTGAAGATGCCCGAGAGGATGCCGCCCATGATGATGACCGCCGCCAACAGACCGGGGACGGCAATCAGGATCGCCCGGGCGAAGGCGCGCCAGCCTGGAAACTGCCCGCTGGGATAGCCGCGCTTGACGGCGATGAGCCAGGTGACGGCCATCAGGATCGCGGCCGTGACGATGCCGGGCACGACCCCGGCGAGGAACAGCTCCCCGATCGGCACACCGATGCCCGAGGCTGCCGAGTAGATGATCATATTGTGCGAGGGCGGAATGAGCAGGCCAACGATCGCGGCAGACGCCGTGACGTTGACGGCGTAGTCTGCGCCATAGCCCTTCTGTTTCATCAGAGGCATGAGCGTCGCGCCCATCGCCGAGGCGCTGGCGATGGCAGAGCCGGAGACAGCGCCGAACATGGTGGAGGCGCCAACATTGACGAGGCCGAGACCGCCACGCGTGCGCCCCAGCATGGCCTCTGCCACCTCGACGAGGCGCTGGGCAATGCCGGAGCGATACATCAGATCCCCCGCAAAAATGAAGAAGGGAATGGCCATCAGCGAGAAGACGCTGATGCCGCCCGCAAGGCGCTGAAAGACAACAATCAGGGGAATATCCATCGCCAGGAAGGTGGCGATGGCGGCGCCGAGCAGCGAGTAGGCCACCGGCACACCGATGACGAGCAGCAGGACGAGCACGCCCATGAGAATGAGGAGTTCCATCAGGCGGGTTCCTCATTTGGGGCGTCTTCTGCGCCAAGCCCGAGACGTTCGAGCACCTGTTCGAACGCGAACAAGGCCATCAGCGCGCCGGAGATCGGCAGGGCGAGATAGGTGAGCCCGCGCGGGATACCGAGCGAGGGAACAACATGGCTCCAGGTGCGCAGGACAAGTTCGCCGCCCCATATCAACATCGCCGCGCCGCAAAGGCCGACGATGGTGTTGGAGGTCACCTGCATCCACTTTCGCACACGCGGCGGCACGGCCTCCTCCAGCGCCACAATGCGGATGTGAAATCCCTGGCGCACGCCGGCCGCCGCCGCGAAGGCGACATACCAGATCATCAGCGTGAGCGCGGCCTGTTCTGACCAGGACGGGGTGGAATTGAGAACATAACGGCCAAACACCTGCCAGCCGACAATGAGGGTCATCAGGACCAGCCCGAACGCAGCGGCTTTTATCAGAAGATCGGAGGCAAGGCCGGTGATTTTTGCAAGCATACGGATCATGCGGTCTCCCCCATCGCTTCTATCTGGGAGACGAGACGCTGGGCCTTTTCGGAGACGATATAGCGGTCCCAGACCGGGCGCATGGCAGCTGCAAAGGCAGCTTTGTCGTCGACTTCGTTCACTTCGATGCCCGAAGCGATCAGGCGCGCGCGGGAATCCTGGACGCGCTGATCCCACAGGCCGCGCATGTAAGGGACCGATTCCTTGGCCGTCTGACGCACGAGCGCCCGGTCTGCCTCGTCCAGCTTGTCCCAGCGGGATTTCGACATGACGAGGACTTCGGGCGCAATCACATGCTGGGTGAGGCTGTAGTATTTTGCCGCTTCGAAATGGCGCCCGCTTTCATAGGAGGGCCAGTTGTTTTCCGCCCCATCGATAACGCCCTGGACGAGTGCCTGATAGACCTCGGCGATGCTCATCGGTGTTGCATCGGCGCCCAGCGCGCGGATCATCGAGACGTAAAGATCTGAGCTCGGCACACGGATCTTCAGGCCGCGCATGTCTTCAAGGGTGCGGATGGGGCGGCGGGTGTTGTAGAAGTTTCGGTCGCCGCTGTCATAGAAGCAGAGGCCGATGAGGCCGTGGGGCTCCAGGGAAGCGAGTATTTCGTCGCCGATGGGACCGTCTAGCGCTCGGCGCATGTGGTCGTTCGACCTGAAAAGAAAGGGCAGCGCGGGGATGGTCGTCAGCGGTTCGATGGAGTTCAGCGGCGCGAGATTTACGCGGTTCATGTCGAGACCGCCGAAAACGGTAATCTCCAGTGTATCCTGCTCCGATCCGAGCTGTCCCCCGGCATAGATCTTGATACCGAGCCGGCCCTCGGTGCGCGCATCCAATAGGCGCCCCATTTCCTTCACGGCCTGAACGGTGGGGTATTCCTCCGGGTGCGTATCGGTTGACAGGAACGCCCGGCCCGCGCGCATGCCGCAGGCGCTGAGCCCGGCCACAGCTGCCCCGGCGGCCAGCACATAGCGTCGGCTTAGCCTTACTGGATCCGCTGAAGCTGGCATCCGCATGGGTGTTTTTCCTGCCCCCGTTGGGCGCCGGTCTTTGTGGCCGGCCTAGTCTTTTGTATGGCCCCATACTGGCGTTATGGTAACCGGTGTCAATACTGTTTCGGCGCTGGATCTCAGCGTTTTACATCGAGGCTTCCGCCCGCCATGGCCGCTTCGACTTCGGCGACGCTCACACGGTTGAAATCTCCCGGAATCGAGTGTTTCAACGCCCCTGCCGCGACGGCGAAATCGATTGTGTACTGGCCGTCCCTGCCCGTTATCAGGCCGTGCAGCGCGCCGGCGGCGAAGGCGTCGCCGCCGCCGATCCGGTCAATCACGCCGGGGAGTTCATGCACCGGCGAGGTCCAGCGACCCTCCCGCGTCACAAGCTCTCCGGCAATCGCCTGATCGTCTACGGAGGATTGCTGGCGCGTGGTCGCCGCGATGGCCTGAAGGCGCGGGAAAGCCTCGAAGGCATGCGCGAAGGCAGACTGGCGATCCTCAAACCGCGATCTCAGGATCAGCGCAATGTCGCGCTCATTGATGAAGGCGTAAGTGGCACAGGAGAGAATTTCCCTGAGGATGGCCGGGCCATCCCCGTCCCAGGCTTCCCACAGCAGCGCGCGATAGTTGCCGTCAAAGGAGACAGGGACACCGGCGGCGACAGCGGCCTTGACGGCGCGCACTGCGGCTGCGGCGCCGTTTGGTCCGATGGCGGGGGTGACGCCGGAGATGTGGAACAGGCCCGCACCGGGAAGAATGGCGGACCAGTCGAGGCTTTCCGGGGCGGTGCCCGCAAAGGCAGAACCCGCGCGGTCATAGGTGATGCGGGAGGGGCGGCGCACGGCGCCCGGCTCCAGAAAATAAAGCCCCATCCGGCCCGGCGCGGAGATCACGGTATCGGTGTGGACGCCGTGCCGGCGAAGCTCGCCCAGGGCCGCCGCGCCGAGGGGATTGTCCGCCACGACGCTGGCAAAGCGCACGTCATGCCCGAAGGCGGCAAGAGACACCCCGACATTAGCTTCGGCCCCGCCAACGCACACGTCCAGCGCCCAGGACTGAAGCAGGCGCTCGGCCCCCGGCGCGGTCAGGCGCAGCAGCAGCTCTCCAAAGCAGACAACGCGCGCGGCCATGGCTGTTTTCCTCCCCGGCCCGGCCTAGCGCGCGAGCCAGCCGCCATCCACGGCGACGACTGTTCCGTGCACATAATCAGATGCGCGGGAGGAAAGGAACACGGCAGCGCCGGCAAGATCGGAGGGCTGGCCCCAGCGGCCTGCCGGGATGCGCCCGAGAATCTCGGTGTTGCGCTTGTCATCAGCGCGCAGGGCGTCGGTATTGTTGGTGGCAAAATAGCCCGGCGCAATGGCGTTCACATTGATGCCGTGCCCCGCCCACTCATTGGCCAGAATGCGGGTCAGGCCCAGGACACCGCTCTTGGACGCCGTATAGGAGGGGACGCGGACGCCGCCCTGATAGGACAGCATGGAGGCGATGTTGATGATCTTGCCGCCGTTGCCAGCATCGATCATCGCACGGGCCACCTTCTGACTGAGGAAGAAGAGGGAGCGCAGGTTGACGTTCATCACGCTGTCCCATTCCTCGATGGTGAAATCGAGGGAGTCGTTGCGTTTGATGATGCCGGCATTGTTAACGAGGATGTCAACGCCGCCGAGCGCCTCTCTGGTCTCGTCCACAATGGCATCCACCGGTTCGACGCTGCCGAGATCGGCCATGATGACATGCGCCTTGCCGCCGGCCTTCTGCACCCGTTCGACGGTCTCATCGGGCGACGAGCGGCCGACCAGGGCAAGATTGGCCCCGGCCTCGGCCAGCGCGACGGCAATGCCCTGCCCAAGACCGGTATTGGCTCCGGTGACGATAGCGACCTTGCCTTCAAGGCTGAACATGCTGAGGTTCAAGGGTTCCCTCCGGAAATTCGACTTTACATGCGCGCAAGGCCGCGCGGCGATCAGGATGCCAGAACGGTCTTCAGGTAGGCGGACATCGCCTCATCCTGCGAGTTGGCGAAGAAGTATTCCTGGAACTTTTCACCCGAAATGGCCGTCTTCAGAAGGTCCTGATCGATCGTCTTCAGCACGGTGAGCATATCGTGGCAGGACGCCTTCTTCAGATCACTGAGGATACCGCGATTCTTCGCCATGACGGCGGCGCGTTCCTTGGGATAGCCTTCGCCGCGCTTGACCTCAAACAGCTTGCGGTAGCAGTCCTGCAGGTTGAGCTCGGCGGCCCAACCGAAGCCCTTTGCATAGGGCATGGAGATGGCATTGCCGTCATTGATCTGGCCAAACAGATAAGCATCGGTCGGGTCTATGATCAGCCCGCAGAAAATGCCCGGCATCGAATTACAGGCAAGGTTGGAGCCCATGCCTGTGCCACAGCCCGTGACAATGAAGTCGGCGGCTTTCGAGTTGATCAGGATACCGGCGAGGATACCGATCATCGGATAGGTGAGGTGCGCCTGGTCCTCGGGCGTATACATGCCGTAGTGGAACACGTCATTGCCGAGCGGCTCTGCGACAGCTTTCAGCGCGTCGTAAACGATGCTGCTTTTTGCTGCCTGGCTGTTTTCAATGATGAGCGCGATTTTCATGACAGGGTTCCTTAGCGGGCGGCGTATCATTTGGTAACCGGTGTCATAACTGCACCTGCCATGCGCCGCAAGCCGTTATCGACCCCCTGTCCTCAAATTCGGAAATTCCCTGTCAGCCTGCCCGGCGCGGCGCGGCGGCGGCGGACTCCCGCACCACGATCTCAGGCGTGAAGCTGATCACGTCTTTGGGCTCCTTCCCGGCAGACTGGTCCAGCAACAGCCGCGCGGCCGCCGTGCCCATTTCGCGGATCGGCAGGCGTACAGTGGTCAACGCTGGCCAGAGCCGTCCGGCAATCGGGGTATCATCGAAGCCGACGATGGAGACGTCCTCAGGAATACGAAGACCCGCCTTGCGGACAGCGACATAGGCACCGGTGGCCATCTCGTCATTGCCCGCAAACACGGCCGTCGGGCGGCGCTTGCCATACAGCAGGCGCTCCATCGCCTGAAGGCCTGAATCGAAGGTGTAACCCGCTTCGACGGTGAGCTCAGGGTCAAGGGAGATGCCCGCCTCAGCGAGGCCGCGCCGGAACCCGTCGCGGCGCTCATGGGCTGACCGGAAGGATTCCGGGCCATGAATGTGAGCAATCACCGTGTGTCCCAGCGCGCAGAGATGCCGGGCCGCCTGCGCGGCGCCTTCGCTGTCGTGCGTCAAGATCATGCGCGCAGGCTCGTCGAGCATGCCAGATGCGATGCGGACATAGTCCACATCATTGTCCCGGAACATCTGGGCGAGGTCTTCATCCTCAGAAACGGAGGGGGGCAGGATAAGACCGAAGGGCCGGTGCTGCTGGATGAACTGGCGCAGGCGACCTGGATAGTTCGCGTCCGTGCGGCTGACCGGGCGGAGGACCAGCTGGAAATCGGTTTCCTCAAGCGCATCGAGAATGCCGCGCTGCATATTCACGACATATTGTGGGCTGGGATTGTCATAGACCAGCCCGACCAGAAAGGACCGGCGCAGCGCCAGCGCGCGCGCCTGAGGATCCGGCGTATAGCCAAGCTCGTCGATGATCGCTTTGACGACCTCACGGGTGCGCGGCTTGACCAGTGGGCTGTCATTGATGACGCGCGAGACAGTCTTCTTTGACACCTTCGCAATGCGCGCGATGTCGTTGATCGTGGCCCGGCCGTGCTGCTTGAACTCAGCGGCTTCCCTTACGGCGGCCGCGATCTCGGCTTCAAGGTCTGGCTTTGATTTGTCGTTCACCGGAAACCCTTGTTTGAAAATGGATTGTCCTCTTTTGCCCGGCGGTGGACATTTTGCAAGCGGCAGGCGCGCAGGGCCCGTCAGGTACCCCGGCTGCGGGCGCCCGAATCCAGCGCTTCGGAAGATTTCGGCAGCATGGTCTCGAGATCCCACAGGGCCGGATCGAAGGCCCGGTAGCTCGGTTCCACCTCCGGATAGCCGCCAACTTCGGACTGGCTGTCGATGATCTCCCCCCGCCCTTCAGCAGCGCTTGCAAACACGCGCACATCATGGCTGTCCCGGTCCCAGGGCCGCGCCCCGGCATTGGCCAGGACGAAACGTTCGACCGCTATGGCGGGCAGAACGGGCAATCCTGCCGGCAGCGGCATTGCGTCAGCCACGTCGATGAACTTCGCCGGGCCCGCCGTATAGCGGCCGCGCTCCGGCAGCGGATTGCCCCAGCGATCGACCGCAATGTTGTCCCGCGCGTGAAGCGCCAGATCGCCATCCCCGCCGATCATCACCAGCGGCAGCCCCTCTGCCGTGGACTGACCGGCCCGCATCACATTGCCGATGAGGTCCATCTTGCCGGTCTCGAAGGGCACCTTGCCCCATTCCAGCGCCTGCAGATTGTAATGCACGGCGCGCTGCCCGGGATCGTAAATGAAGTTGTTGACGATCTGGCCGTGGACGCCTCCCTTGAACAAGGGACTGCGCTCGTAATTGTGAGCGTACAGATTTCCGTAAATCAGGATTCCATTGACATTGTCATGGATCAGCGAGCCTTTCGAATGCTCGAATTTGGGATGCGTCGCATCTGCCAGGCCCTCTGATATCAGGTTGTGACTGTAGAGAATATTGCGCGACGTGCCTGCCCGCCATTCTTCCGGTGTGTCCCCTGTGAAGCGAGGGCCGGAGGCTGACAGGTTTTCATCAACCGCCCAGGTGAGCGAGCAATGATCGACGATCAGGTTATGGGCCGATGTGGTGGCGATGGAGTCTTCTGCAAAACCTGAAGCGCGCGCCTCCCCATTGTCACCCGGCCGTATACGGATGTGCTGAAGGATGACATCATTTGTTTTCACGTCGACGCCGCCCCGGATCAGCGTGATGCCTGGCGAAGGCGCTGTCTGGCCTGCGATCGTGAGATTGGGATTGGAGATGACCAGCGTTTCGGTTTCCAGATCAATGACGCCGCCAACCTCAAACACGATGATTCGCGCGCCCTCCCTGCCGACTGCCTCCCGCAGGCTTCCGGGCCCCTCATTGGCCAGCGTCGTCACCCGGACAATTTCGCCGCCTCGCCCACCCGTGGTGTAAGACGACCAGTCGATCTCGGGGAAAAACCAGACCTGATCTGGCGCGGCTACTTCTGCAGACGCGATGACCGGCGCAGCGCTCATGGACGGGGCTATGGCAAGGCTGGCGCACCCGCCAAGAACAAGCGCCAGAACAGCTGCACTGCTGCGCGCAGATGCGCGGAAATGAAATGTCATGAAATCCTCCTCGAACCGACGCTCTCACCTGGCGTCCTACTTCTATTGTCACGCTGCCTCCTGAGAAAAACCAGTTGACAGAGAGCACTTTAAAGCAAGTATGACACCGGTTTCCTGACCTGTCCAGCGAGCGGGTCGAGAGAATATCAACAACAGACCCGCGGGGCGGAAATCCGCCTCAGCTGACAGAACGGGCTTCAGGGATGGCGCAGATCAATACAACTGAAGTGAGCAAAATTGCGTCGGCTGATGCCCGCGCGGAGGCATTTGTGCGCGCCCGGATTCAAGCCCAGCCGCTGGCGGTTTATCCTGGCGCCCTTCCCTCTACCCTGGCAGAAGCCTACGCCATTCAGACCCGCGCCATCCAGCTCTGGCCGGACGCGCTGGCGGGCTGGAAAATCGGCCGGATCAATCCCCCCTGGGACAGCGCTTATGGAACCGACCGGCTTGCCGGGCCGATCTTCGCGTCGCAGGTCTCCCATACCGACGGCGCACCTGTTGACGCCTATGTTTTTGACGGGGGGTTTGGCGCGGTAGAGGGCGAGATTGTCATCGTCGCGGGTCACGACGCTCCCGCCGAAAAAACCCAATGGGCGCTTGAAGAAGCCGCTGAAATTGCTGGCTCCATGCATATCGGTGTTGAAATAGCCTCGAGTTGTTTTGCGGGAATCAATGATCATGGCCCCCTCGTGACCATCTCGGATTTCGGCAACAATAATGGCCTCATCCTGGGGCAGGAAATTTCCGGCTGGCGGGAAGCGCCGCTTTCCCGCTGGAAGATACGAACCCTGATTGACGGGAAAGAGGCCGGCCGAGCGGATGCGTCCTCCATTCCCGGTGGCCCGATGGAATCATTTCGGCAACTTCTGGAGATATGCGCAGCCCGCGGCATGCCGGTGCGCAAGGGGTTGTTTGCCTCGACAGGCGCGGTCACCGGCGTGCATGCCGCCGTTTCCGGCCAAACCGCATCGGTGGAATGTGATGGCGCGAAAATAATCTACCTTAGATTGCTTCCCGCGCGCCCCCAACTCCCGCCCTCGGGCGCCTGATCGGCTTTCTGGAGCGCTTCCATGACACTTGCAAAGAAAATCTAAAAAACACGAAACAACTCTAAAAATTGGAATTGTCACCGGTGGCAAAACAAGTAATGCTACCGGTATCATAATCGTGATCTCCCTCAACGAAGGGAGAGTGAGTAGAAACGACAATATCCTGGGGAGGAGACCAGACATGCGTTTCAGACAGAATAGTTTTAACTTCCGGCTGCTCATGAGCGCGGCCGCTATTGGCCTTCTGGCGAGCGGCACATCGGCTATCGCGCAGGAACAGGATGCCGACGAGGCCGAGAGCCGGCAAGCCACAGTCGTTGTGACGGGCTTTCGGGACAGCCTTCAGAAGTCGCTTGCCGTCAAAAGAAATGAGACGAGCATTGTCGATGTCATCGCCGCAGAAGATATCGCTGACTTCCCGGACCTGAACCTCGCCGAGTCACTTCAGCGTATTCCGGGGGTGTCGATTGACCGCGTAGGCGGCGAAGGTCGACAGATCACCGTGCGTGGTCTCGGCGCTGATTTCACCCGGATACGGATTAACGGAATGGAAGCCCTCGCGACGAGCGGCGCTTCGGATTCTTCAGGTGGCTCCAATCGCGGTCGCGGATTTGATTTCAATACCTTTGCCTCTGACCTTTTCAATGAGCTGAAGGTTACCAAGACTGCCTCGGCTTCGATTGAAGAAGGCTCCCTTGGGGCAACGGTTGATCTGCGTACGGCGCAGCCTTTCGACTATGACGCAGGACTGACCGGAGCCGTATCTGCGCAGCTTGGCTACAATGATCTGTCTGAAGAGACGAGCCCGCGCTATGCTGGCCTGCTGTCTTGGAAGAATGAAGCCGGCACATTCGGCGCCCTGCTGTCAGTAGCCTATTCTGATCGCACGATCCTCGAAGAAGGCTTCTCAACCGTCCGCTGGCAGGATGGCAACTTTGCCTCTGTGGCCGGCGCGGCCTGCCCGGCGGGCCCGCAATGCTCACTGATCGACACCAATTCCGGCGTTTATTATCCGCGCATTCCACGGTATGGCCGCCTGACGCATGAACAGGAGCGTCTGGGCCTTACGGGATCGGTTCAATTCCGTCCGACAGACGCCACCACCGTGTCTCTCGATGTTCTGCATTCGGATTTCGACGGATCGCGGGAAGAAGCCTATCTTGAAACCTTTATGCGCAGCCAGGAAAACCGTTTCCAGGTTGTCGATTATTCGATCAACCCTGAAAACAATACGATCGAATATGGTCTGTTCAATGTCAGCCCACTGCCGAACGGGACGCATCCGATCCGGTCGGAAAACCGGTATGACGAGCTGCAGACAACGTTCTCGCAGTACACGATCAATGTAGATCACGACTTCACTGACCGCCTTCGCGGTAATGTGGTCGCGGGGCGCGTGGTCTCCGAATTCGATAACCCGGTTCAGACAACGGTTCTCCTGGACGCAATAGGTCCGGTTTCGGGGTTCACCTACGATTTCAGAGGAAATGGCCGCACGCCATTTATCGACTACGGATCTCTGGACGTAACAAACCCGGCACAGTTTGCGTTCACTGAATTCCGCGACCGGCCACAATATGTGGACAACACCTTCCAAACTTATGCGGGCTCCCTCGCTTATGATCTGAATGACTCCCTCACCGTGAGCGGCGGCGCGAGCCTCAAGGAATTCGAGTTCCGGACAACGGAATACCGCCGGGAGTCCACCTTCGGCTCGT
>JBKBRT010000250.1:0-3662 GCA_046291585.1 Hyphomonas sp. | reverse complement strand
GTCGAGAGGAGCCTGATCCTGAGCTTTGATCGCCGAATTCTGTCAGACATGTTATGAATCTGTAAATTCGCAGGTGGCTAGCTCTGTTCTGAAGGAAAACGACCGGAAGCGGACATGTTTCCATGCCCTGTCGCGGCCGGAGCTGACAATGCGATTAGTGTTGATCGACGATGACAGTCTCGTCCTGGAGACCATTACCCTCGGCTGGCCGGAGCCCGCGGATCAATTCGATACATTCGGATCGTTCGAAGCGCTCAAGCCATTTCTGTATTCTGCCGATTTTCAGACCGTCAGCTGTGTGATCCTCGACCTGCAGCTGCCAGATGCGTCGGGTTCAGAGGTCCTGTCCGAGATCCGCCGGATCAGTGATGTGCCGATTATCATGCTGTCTGGATGGGGGGATACAGAGTTTCGCGCCGATCTCATCAACCGCGGAATTGATGATTATGTGTTGAAGCCCGCCAGTGCGAAGGAACTTCACGCCCGGGCCAGCCGCCTCACACGGCGAGCTAACCTCACCCCAGCGCCAGCCATGCCGGCGGTTCTGATGATTGGAAGTGTCGAGTACCTCCCTGCTGATCGAATCTTGCGCCACGTCGGTCAGGCCGCCGAACTGACCCACGCAGAAGCAAGTCTGCTTGATGCCCTGGTTGTCGCAAATGGGAGGCCTGTAAGCCGGCAAGACCTCTACTTTCAGGCCTTCGGCAGATCCTACCGCGAAGGTGAGAAAGTACTGGAGACTTATATCAGCCGCCTCCGCCGGAAACTGGACGGGCTAGAAGCGGGATCCGGCAACGCGCTGCAGACGGCCAGAGGAATCGGATATCGTCTGGTCGCCCGAAAGGCGTAGAGACGCGGCGCAACACCCAACTAAGCTTCTGAAGGGAATCTTTTGAAAAGGCGCCTCAGCGTTCTGACCAGTTCGTCCCGCTCGTAAGGCTTCCGCAGCAATTCCGCTTCCAGCTCAAGTGGACTTTCAAATCCATAATCGCCTGGAACATATCCGGACGTGTACAGCACATTGAGGCCGGGTTTGCGCCTGCACGCTTCTGCAGCCAGCTCGATCCCGTTCATTCCCGCACCCAGAATAATATCCGTAAACAGCAGGAAAATGTCTGGATGCGCAGAGAGCACGCGCAACGCTTCTTCGGCAGAGGCCGCGAGCGTTACCGTATAACCCAATGCTTCAAAGTTATGAGCCGCGTGCTCTCTGACAAGCGGATCATCCTCGACGATGAGAACTTTTCCGGTTTCTACAAATTCTCCCTCTACGGCCGGCAGGGAGAGCACCGTGGCATCCGCCTCGCTGCTGAGCGCTCTTGGAAAGAACAGACGTATGGAGGTGCCCTTGCCCTGCTGGGAACGGATCAGCACATGTCCTTCGGACTGACGCGCGAAACCGTAAACCATGCTGAGCCCAAGACCGCTTCCCTTCCCGGCAGGCTTGGTCGTGAAGAATGGCTCAAACGCGCGGCGCTTTGCCTCTTCTGTCATGCCGGTGCCTGTGTCCGTGATCGTGACGCCGACATATTCGCCGGCAGGAACGCCTTCCCGTCCGATGCCCGAGCGCCCGCGCACTTTGACATTCTCGGTCGTGATGGTCAGCGTGCCCCCTTCTGGCATCGCGTCGCGCGCGTTGAATGCCAGATTAAGGATCGCCACATCAAATTGTCCCGGATCAATATGTGCCATCCACAAATTCGGTTCGGCGATGTGACGGACGCGCACTCTCGCATCGAGCGCTCCCCGCAAAAGCGCGTGAACGGAGCCTGTTCTCTCGTTCAGACAGACGTGCTGCGGTTTCAAAGGCTGGCGCCGGGCAAACGCGAGAAGGCGACGCGTGAGGTCCGACCCGCGCGTTGCAGCCAGATGGATCAATTCCGCCATGCGGCGAAGAACAGGATCATTCACCCTATCCTTCAGGACATCACTGTTTCCCAGAATGACGGTAAGCAGATTATTGAAGTCATGCGCGACACCGCCCGTGAGTTGACCGATCGCCTCAAGCCGCTCGGACTCCCGCGAGCGCTGCTCGCTGGCGTGACGGTCAGTCAGATCAATCATCGTACCGACCATACGCGCCGCCCGGCCATCGCTGTCCCGGACCACGAAGCCACGATCGAGGATCGCCCGCTCACTCCCGTCATCCTGAAGGAACCGGTATTCTTCTGACCAGCTCTGCGCATAAGGCGAGGCCACAGCCTGGTGCAGAGACGCAATAACGCGCTCGCGGTCCTCTGCGTGAAGGCGCCTGCTCCAGGACTCAAATCCGGTTTCCCGATGCGCGCCGGGCGAGGCAGTGAGCTGATCGAAAGCCTCGCTCCACAGAAACGCATCGCCCAGAATATCCCATTCCCAGACCACATCGGCCGTCGAGCGGCTGACCAGCTGGAAGCGATCTTCGTTTATTGCAGCGCGTTTTTCTGCGAGCCGCCGATCAGTGATATCGCGCGCAACGGCCACCCAATGGGAGTATTTTCCGTGTTCGTCTGCGATCGGAAGAAGTTCGACATCCCACGTTACCCACTTCTCCGGCCGGACCGGCCCGAACAGTTCCATGCGAAGGGATTGCCCGGCATTCAGGGTTGCTTCCATCATCCGGGGATCAAGCTGGGGTTCGACCAGAGACATGATATAGGATAGCGGACGCCCGAGCATATCCTTCCGGGCATGTCCGGTGATCCGCTCGAAAGCCGAATTGATATAGACGATCGGCGCGTCCGTTCCGGCGACCCGTGGATCAACGCCCAGAATGACCACGATATCGTTGAGCCGTTCGATGGACGCCTCGAGCAACCGGAGCTGACCTTGCTGTTGCCGCTCAGCGGTCACATCCTGGACGACGCCCGTTATGACATCGCCTGAAGGGGTCCGCGTTCTCTCGCCAGCGCCTTTGATATAGACAATACTGCCATCCTTTCGCTTCAGGCGGCGTTCGAATTCGTAGATATGAATGTCGGGATTATCCAATGCGGCGACGGCCTTGGCCGCCAGCTCGCGATCATCCGGATAAAGAATTTTGACATATGCCTCAAGCGTTCCGTCAAACTCCCACGGCTCAATACCCGCAATTTCGTAGAGGCTGGGCGACCAGACGAGCCTGCGATTGGGTATGTCATATTTCCAGAAACCCACCTTCAGAAGTCGCCCCGCGATCCGAAGATTGGTTTCCTGTTCCTGACGGCGCGCAAGGGCAGTACTCGGATCGTTCAGCATGTTCACTGATGCCGCGAGACCGTGCATATCCTGTACGATCAGGAGAACAGCCTGCCGGCCACCATGCACCACGTTCCTGTGACGGATCCAGACCTTGAACGTCTCTCCATTCTGCCTGCGATGCAGGCGAACGACGCGTGCGTCAAACTCCTCCAACGCAAATTCTGTTGCGTCCTCATCGAGATCTTCAAGCCGCATCGATAAAAATGCGTCGGCATTATATCCGTAAACAGATTGGGCGGCGCGGTTGACTGCCAGAAAGCGACGGCTCTCTGGGTCAATGATCAGCGACGGATCGGGATGATCCAGGAAAAAGGCCAGATCATCAACCAAATGTGCCCCCTTCATACCGGAACGGGACGTCAATCGATATCGCCGTCCCCGGCCAGTTGATAATCGTTAGCACCTCCGGGCACAAATGGCCATTCGGGCAATCTGGTCGAACC
>JBKBRT010000249.1:0-3690 GCA_046291585.1 Hyphomonas sp. | reverse complement strand
ATCCCATCATGGAGATGATGCAAAGCCCCGCGACGCTGCCGGGGCTCTCCGATGGCGGCGCTCATGTCGGCATGATCTGCGACGGGTCGTTCACCTCCACGATGTTGACCCATTGGGTGCGTGACCGCACCAAGGGGCAGAAGCTCACTGTCGAGAGCATCGTCCATCGCCAGTCTCGCAAGACCGCTGAGTGGATCGGCCTCTGGGACCGGGGCCTGATCGCGAAGGGATACCGCGCTGATCTCAACGTTATCGACCTTGCAAATATGAAGCTCCACCTGCCCGACGTGATCCGCGATCTGCCCGCGGGTGGCCGCCGACTTATGCAGCGCGCCTCGGGCTATACGGCCACGATCCTGAAAGGCGAGATCACCCATCGCGACGGCGAGCCTACCGGGAAATTGCCCGGCCGCCTGGTGCGCGGCGCACGGCAGGCACCGGCACAGGCGATGGCGGCGGAATAGCCTACTGCGCCTTGATCCCAACCAGCGCCTTGGCAAAGGCCTCCGCACTGAACGGGCGGAGGTCTTCTGCGCGTTCGCCGATGCCGATGAAGTGAATCGGCAGGTCGTGGGCTTCGGCGATCGCCACCAGCACGCCGCCTTTAGCGGTGCCGTCGAGCTTGGTCATCACGAGGCCGGTGACGCCGGCTGTATGCCGGAATGCCTCGACCTGGGAGAGCGCGTTCTGACCGACGGTGGCGTCAAGCACGAGGATCACATCATGCGGGGCGTCCGGATCAATTTTCTTCATGACACGGACGATCTTGCCGAGCTCTGACATCAGCTCCGCTTTGTTCTGCAGGCGCCCGGCGGTATCCACCAGAACCAGATCAAGGTCTTCGGCTTTCGCCCGCTCCACCGCGCCATAGACAAGGCCTGCCGCGTCGGCGCCATGGGCGCCCGCCATCACCGGAATGCCGCCGCGCTCGCCCCAGACTTTCAGCTGCTCGACGGCAGCAGCGCGAAATGTGTCGCCGGCCACCAGCAGCGCCTTGGCGCCCTGCTCCTGAAGTTTCGACGCGATCTTGCCGATCGTCGTTGTCTTGCCCGAGCCATTGACCCCAACAAAGAGCACAATACGCGGGCGCGGCCCGTCTGAGAAATCGACGACCTTCTCACGGGGCTTGAGAATCTCTTCGATCTCTTCAGCCAGCGCGAGGCGAATTTCCTCGCCGGAAATTTCCTTGTCGAAACGCCCCCGGGCGATGCCCTTGGTGACACGGGCGGCGACCTTGGTGCCCATATCCGACGTGATCAGCAGATCCTGCAACTCTTCGAGCGTTTCGTCGTCGAGCTTGCGGCGGCCGAGCGCGGCGAGCCCTTCGGTGAGTTTTGCCGTTGAGCGGGCAAGGCCCTCGCCCAGGCGCCCGAAGAGGCCAGGATCATTGGCTTCAGCTTCGGCAGCGGCGCGCGCAGCCTCTGCGGCCTCCTCGCGCAGGCGTGCATGTTCGCGCCGCTCTTCCAGCAGTTTGAGTTCCGCCGCCGCCTTGGCGCGGACCGCTTCGTCTTGCGCCTCCTGCGCTTCCCGCCGCTGGCGTTCCTCCCAGGCAAGATTTGCCTCGGCCACCTTGCGCTCGATCTCGGCCTTCTCTGCGGCGGCCGCTTCCTGCGCGGCGATCTCTTCGGCGCTGAGTTCAGGCGCCTTCATCGCTTCGCCAGCGGCCTTGGCGTCGTCGAGTTTCTTTTTCTTGCCGAACCAGAGGATCATGAGATGGGGTCACCCAGTAGCTGTTTGCCGTCATGGCCGGTTATCTGCACGCGGGCGATCCGTCCACCTTCTCCTGCCTCGCGGCTGAGTTTCACCTGCGTGAAATCTGACAGGCGGGCCGCCGTGTCCCGCTCAACCAGCACGTCACGGACCCGCCTCAGATGCCGGTCAAAATGCCGGAGGAGCGCCGCGTCGCCTGCGGCCCGCAGACGCGCAGCGCGGTCCTTGATGAGCGGCTTGGCCAGCTGGGGCATCTTTGCGGCGGGTGTCCCGGGGCGGGGGCTGTAAGGAAAGGCGTGCAGGAAAGAGAGCCCGCATTCTTCGATGAGGCGCAAAGAGTTTTCAAAATGCGCTTCAGTTTCGGTCGGGAAACCGGCGATGATATCAGCGCCCAACGCAATATCCGGCCGCACAGCACGCAGACGTTCCGTAAGCTGAATGGCTTGATCCCGGCTGTGGCGGCGCTTCATCCGCTTAAGGATCAGATTGTCGCCATGCTGCAGCGAGAGATGCAGGTAAGGTGCGACACGCGGATCACCGAGGGCTTCGATCAGGGCATCATCCATCTCGATGGCGTCGATGGAGGAAATCCGCAGAGCACGCAGGTCCGGAACGAGTTTGAGGATGCGCTGCACCAGGTTGCCGAGCTGGGGCGTGCCCGGAAGGTCTGCGCCCCAGCTCGTGAGGTCAACACCCGTCAGCACCACTTCATGATGCCCGCTGGCGGCCAGCGCACGCACCTGAGCGACCACCTCCCCTGCCGGAACGGAGCGGGAGTTTCCCCTTCCATAGGGGATGATGCAGAAGGTGCACCGGTGGTCACAACCATTCTGGACCTGCACATAGGCGCGGGCGCGCCCTTCCATGCCGTCAATCAGGTGGGCGGCCGTTTCCCGCACACTCATGATGTCGTTGACGCGGATCTTCTCTTCCCCGCCGAGCAGACCAGCCGGCCGCCAGGTTTCGGCTTTCATCTTGTCATGGTTGCCGATGACGCGGGTGACTTCCGGCATCGCCGCGAAGGCCTCGGGATCGGTCTGGGCCGCGCAGCCGGTAACAACGATCGCTGCGCCGGGATTCTCCCGGGCCGCCCGTCGAATGGCCTGACGAGCGCCGCGCACGGCTTCCGATGTGACCGCGCAGGTGTTGACGATGATGGCATCCTCAAGCCCCGCGGCCAGCGCATGGCGGCGCATCACCTCAGACTCGTAGGTGTTGAGGCGGCATCCGAGCGTAATGACGGTCGGGCCAGAAAGTGGGGCAGTATCAGCCATAAGTGCCCGTCAGATCGCGCTGATGGAGCGGAAATGCAAGCAGATAGCCGTGTTTAGGCTCAGCCGGGCGTTTTGCAGGCGCCGGTGCGGTGGCCGATCATCAGGATATGGCTCTGGAAATCGACCGGGTCGCGCTCGAGGCTTTGAAGGTAAATCTGGGCTACGAAACTGTTCCGGCCATGGCTGAGGGAGAATTCCGCAGCGCCATCAACTTCCAGCCCATCAAAGTCGCACGTCATGCCGATATCCAGCCCGAATTCTTTCGAGGTCACGTCGGTAGCCGAGCAACCCTCGAACATGTCGACCATGCTGGCATCAATCATCACTTCTTCGTCCAGTGACCAGCACTCATCGACGGCCGAATGCTCAGAGGGAAAATCGAGCGGTGCTCCATTGGCGCTGGCCTCATAGTATATGTCCTGGGTGACATGCCATTGGCCCTTGTTGACCATCAATGGTTCAGCGTGGGCCGCTGCGCTCACGATCAGCATTGAAACAACCGCAGATATGTACCGCATGGAACTCCCCTCTTTGCGCGCCGGCAGTCAAATTGCAGGCACCCGGGCGCCGGAACAAGCCTTCCAGACGTCTAAATTTCCGCCTCGAATTCCAGCTCCACCGGTCCGGTCATGTAGACGTGGTCGTCGCTTTCGCGCCAATCGATGAAGAGATCTCCGCCATCGAGGATCATCCGCGCCCTGCGGCC
>JBKBRT010000037.1:0-17792 GCA_046291585.1 Hyphomonas sp. | reverse complement strand
CTTTGCAGCGGCGACCCGCGCGCAGGCAGACGCGGCAAATCCCAACGTGTCGGCCTATGCGACGGCGAATGCGGGGAGCGGCAAGACAAAGGTATTGATCGACCGGGTGGCGCGGCTTCTGTTGCGGCGGGAGGATGGGCGGCCGGGGGCGGACCCGGACTCCATCCTTTGTATTACCTACACGCGCGCAGCGGCCAATGAGATGCTGACGCGCCTCTTCCGTACACTGGGAGACTGGGCGGTGAAGGAGGATGACAAGCTACGCGAGGCGCTGTCAGACCTGGAAGGGCGCGCGCCGGAGAAATATTCGCGGGAGGATCTGCGCGACGCACGGCGCTTGTTTGCACGCGCGCTGGAGACGCCGGGCGGGCTGCGGATCGAGACGATCCATGCGTTCTGCGCACGTATCCTGAGGCGGTTTCCGCTGGAGGCGGGCGTCGTGCCCGGCTTTGCGGAGATGGAGGACCGGGACGCGAAGGCGTTGTGGCAGGCGGTTAAGGAGCAAGCGATCCTGGCGGCGGTAGAAACTGCGCCGGAAGAACTGGCGTTGATTACCCGCGAAGCGATGAATGAAGGCGCAGCGAGCGCGCTGGACGCGCTGAAGGGGTCTGGCGCAGCAGTGATGCGGTTTGCCGAGCGGCATGATTTCGTCATTGAGCGGATGAGGGAAGCGCTGCGGGCCGATCTGGGCGCGCCGTTGGAGAGCCCGGCAGAGATACTGGCGGCGGCGATGGGTGACGCGTTGCCGCGCGATGTGATCCGGGAAGCGATGCACGCGCTGCTGAAGGGCACGGCGACGGATCAGGGGCGGGCGGAGGTGTTGGCGGAGGCGCTTCTGGCGGAGACGCCGGAGGCTGTGTGGGTCGCGTATGCGCCGTTTTTCCTGACGGAGAAGGGCGAGTTCCGCAAAACAAATCCCTACACCAAGGCGCCGGGGCAGCTGTGTCCTCTGTTGCCGGAATATTTCCAGATCAAGGATGGCGAGGGGCGTGAGACCGCGCGTATCCGGGAGCTGGTAGAGGTGTTGCAGCGCGCCAAAGCCTTTGCGCGGACGGCGGCATTGTTACGCATCGGCTTGCCGGCGCTGGAGGCCTACCGCGATGAGAAAGCGCGGCGGGGCGCGCTGGATTTTGATGATCTGATCCAGAAAACGCGGGAGCTTCTGGAAGCCGACGGGATGGCGAGCTGGGTGCTTTACAAGCTCGATGGCAGTATCTCGCATGTGTTGCTGGACGAGGCGCAGGATACGAGCCCGGAGCAGTGGGATCTGATCCGGGCACTGACGCATGAATTTGGTGCCGGAGAGGGGCGGGATTATTCGCAAGACCCGCGGACGATGTTCATCGTGGGCGATGAGAAGCAGTCGATTTATTCGTTCCAGGGCGCGGAGCCTGAGCGGCTGCTGACAGAGACACGGCGGCTGGAAGAGCGGATGGCGGATGCCGCTGGCGTTGAGATGCTGATGTCGTTCCGCTCGGCGCCGGAAGTGCTGACTTACGTGGATACGGTGTGGAACAATTCGCCGCCGATTGATGTGGGGATTGGAAGCGCGCCGCCCCGCACGGCGGACAATATTCAGCATACGGCGCGGCGCTGGGATCAGCATGGCGCGGTTGAGATTTGGCCAATTGAGCCGAAAATCGCGGACGATGAGACCGATGCTTGGGAAAGGCCCGTGGATGTGGTGCGGGCGACGTCACCGAAGGCGAAGCTGGCGACATCGGTTGCGCGGGCGGTGCGGCGGATGATCGACCGGGGCGAGACGGTGTGGGAGGGCAAGGCTGAGCGGCCGGTGCGGCCTGAGGATGTGCTGATCCTTGTCAGCAAGCGGCAGGGCGGGTTGTTTGACTCGCTGATCAATGCGCTCAAAGCCGAAGGCCTGCCGGTGGCGGGCGCGGACCGGCTGATCCTGACGGATTTCATCGGCGTGCAAGATTGCCTCAACCTCATGCGGTTTGCGACGCTGGACCTGCGGGATCTGACGTTGGCGGAGATATTGCGTGGTCCGTTCTGCGGGCTGGTGGATGACGATCGGTATCTGTTTCCGCTGGCCTCGCGCCGGGCGAGGGGGGAGACGCTCTGGTCTCGCGTCAAAGCAAGCGATGACGCGGATGTTCAGAGGGCGGCGCGTTTCCTTCAGGGGCTTTTCGACCGGGCGCATCTGCCGCCTTATGAGTTCCTGAGCCAGGTACTCGACCGGGTTGGCGAGGGCGGGCAGACGGGATGGGAGAGGGTGAATGCGCGTCTTGGCATGCCCGCGCGCGACCCGATTGAGGCGCTGCTGTCGCGGGCGCTGAGCCATGACAGCGCGGCGCCCTCTTCGCTCCAGTCATTCGTTGCGGCGATGGAAGCTGAAAATGTCGAGATCAAGCGCGACCTGGCGGAAGCGGGCCGGGAAGTGCGGGTGATGACGGTGCATGGCGCCAAGGGGCTGCAGGCGCCGGTGGTGATCCTGCCGGACACCACGTTCAAGCCAAAAGCCAGCGCGCCGGCGGTGCTGGAGAGCGCGAATGCTGTGGTCTGGTCGCCGCGCAAGGAAACCGACGCCGAAGCGTCCAAGCGGGCGCGGGCAATTGCCGAAGCCAAAGCGCGGGAGGAGCATCGCCGGCTGCTTTATGTGGCGCTGACGCGAGCGCAGGACCGGTTGATTATTGCAGGCCACTGGCAGGGGCAGGCTGGTGAGGGAAAAACCGGGTTTGAAAAGGATTCCTGGTATGCGCTGTGCGATGCGGCGATGGAGCTGTTGCCCTTTGAGGAAATCGAGCAAGGGAGGCGCTGCGGGAAGGTGGCTACGGCGGCGCGGGGCGACGCTGCAGCCTTGAGCATGAGTGGTCTTCCGGACTGGGCGTTGAGGCCGGCGCCCGTTGATCCGGTTGCCCGGAAGCTTTCGGCGCCGACAAGCCTGCTGGGGCCGAAGACCCGGATTGTTGCGCCATTTGATGCGGCGCGGGAGGAGCGCCTGAAGCGCGGCCGGGCCATTCACGCCCTGTTGCAATACCTGCCGGAGCTGGCCGAGGAGAAGCGGGAAGCGGCAGCCGATGCTTATCTCTCGCGTGACACTGAACTTACGGGCGCGCAGCGGGCGGAGATGAAGGCGGCGGCGCTCGGCGTGACGCGTGACCCGGCGCTTGGCGCGATCTTTCAACCCGGCGGACGCGCGGAGGCCGCCATCATCGGCAAGTCGAAAGAATTGCAAGAGGGCACCGTTATCAACGGCCGGGTTGACCGGTTGGTGGTGACGCCAGACCGGGTGCTGGTGATCGATTTCAAGACGGATCAACCCGCGCCAGACAAACCCTCGGATGTGGCAGAGACCTATGTGGCGCAGATGGCGGCGTATTGGGCGGTTCTGCGCTCCGCCTTTCCTGACCGGGAAGTGGTGGCGGCCCTCTGCTGGACGGATGGGCCGCGGCTGATGCGGCTGCCCGAAGCGCAGCTTTTAGCTGTGCTCACAAGTGCGCGCGGGATGGTTTGACTCGGCTGAAGAGTTCCTATGTATCCCAATGTAAATCTAGAATGACGGCAAAAGGACCCGCAACCATGGCAGCCATCAATATAAATGAAGACGATTTCGACGGCGTCGTCACCGAGTCCGATACACCCGTCGTCGTGGATTTCTGGGCCGAATGGTGCGGCCCCTGCAAGCAGATGTCTCCACATCTGGAGGCCGTCGCCGAGGAAATGACCGGCAAGGTCAAGATCGTGAAAGTTAACGTTGACGACTATCCGCTGGTAGGCGCCCGGTATGGGGTGCGCGGCCTGCCGACGCTGCTCATGTTCAAAGGTGGCAAGGTCACAGCTACGCGCAATGGCGCGATGAACCGCCAGGCCCTCACAGACTGGATCAAACAGAGCCTTTAAGGCTCTGTTTTTCCGGCCTCTCAGGCAGTTTCACTCGTCAGAGAGATAAATACGTCTTCAAGGTCTGGTGCCTCGGTTGAAAGGTCGCCAATGCTTATGCCAGCCGTGCGGACACGCTCCAGCAGGCGCCCGATCCCTGTTTCACTCGTCCGAAAGGTGATGGCGAGGCCACCATCCTGGCGGATCTTTGCATCCATTCCGGAAAGGTCTGCAGGGACAGCAGTGAGGGGCTCTTTGGGGTAAATCACGAGCGTCTTGTAATCGAGGCGGGAAAGGAGCTGGTGCGTAGGCTCGCAGGCGACGATTTCACCGTGATTGACGATGGCGATCGTGTCGCAGAGCTCCTCAGCCTCTTCCAGATAGTGCGTCGTCAGGATGATGGTGGTGCCTTTTGCGTGGAGTTCGCGCACGTAATCCCAGAGGAGCCGGCGCAGCTCGACATCCACCCCGGCGGTGGGCTCATCCAGGATCAGAACCGGGGGATTGTGAACGAGGGCCTTGGCGACCATCAGGCGCCGCTTCATACCGCCCGAAAGCTGGCGCACATATGCGTCCTTCTTGTCGGCGAGCCCTAGCGCGGTGAGAATTTCAACGGTGCGGCGTTCGGTTTTGGGCACGCCGTAAAAACCTGCCATCAGTTCCAGCATTTCGAAAGGCGTAAAGAAGGGGTCAGCCACCACTTCCTGATTCACGACGCCGATCGCCGCCCGGCTTTGGCGCGGTTCCTTGTCGACATCGAGCCCCCAGATTCGCGCAGTCCCCGATGTTTTTTTGACCAAGCCGGCGAGAATATTGATGAAGGTGGATTTTCCTGCGCCGTTTGGTCCGAGGAGGCCAAAGATGGAACCTGTCGGAATGGTGAGATTGATGCCGTTTAGTGCTTGTTTTTCCGGCATTTTTCCGGATGCAGCATAAGTCTTCCGCAGATCGCGGACTTCAATCGCGTAGGTGGGGTCCGGCATGGTCAGTAGTTTCCCGTTGGCAGGGCGCCTTGCGCGGTCCATGCCCAGTCTCTAATTAGGGGGCCGCTGGCTGCGTCGCAAGCAATCGCGTCACGGCCAATTCAGGAGAACCCAAGGCATGCCCGCCAAACGCGATGTTTTTACGCCGCCAGAGATTTCCATGGTCTCGACGCACAAGGTTTCCTGCAATGGAGGCGGCGGCGCACTCGGCCACCCCAAGGTGTGGTATGAGATGGGCGATGACGATTTTGTTGAATGTAAGTACTGCGACCGCCGGTTCATTCTGATCGGTGGCAAGCAAGATCCCTCTCGCGCGCGCTAAGGAGACGGCCCCAACAGGACCGGTGGTAAGCCCATGCAGATCCTGATTGCAGGTGGCGGTATCGGTGGACTGACGGCGGCGCTGGCTTTCCTCAAGGCAGGGCATTGCGTAACCGTTCTGGAACAGGCGCGGGAAATCGCCGAGGTGGGCGCCGGCCTGCAGATCAGTCCCAATGGAATGAAGGTACTCGATGCGCTGGGCGCATCGGCGCGGGTTGCGCGGGATGCGTTTCGACCCCGTGCCCAGGAGTTGAGGCTCGGGCGGAGCGGCGCGAGGATATTCAGCATACCGCTCCGCGAGGCGTCTCAAGCCAGATGGCGCGGCGAATACCTGCATATTCACCGGGCAGATCTGGTGGAAGCGCTGAAAGCCTGTGTGGTGGACCGTGTGCCGGATACGATCCGGCTGGGGGCGCGAGTAACGGGATACGAGCACCGCGAAACGGGTGTGTCGGCTATCCTCAGCACTGGCGAGACTGTCGTGGGCGATCTGCTCATCGGGGCAGACGGCATCCATTCGGCAGTGCGTGCGCAGATGCTCGGTCCGGACAAGCCTCGCTATACCGGGAATGTTGCCTGGCGAGCCGTGGTGCCGGTGAACAAGCTGGGTGATTATCCGCCCCCGGAGACAGCCTGTGTATGGGCGGGAAAACGCCGCCATGCGGTGACCTATCGCCTGCGCCGGGGGAGCTTGGCAAACTTCGTAGGCGTTGTTGAAAGTCCGGATAAGGGCGACGAATCCTGGACGTCCGTGGGCGCCCGGGAGCAGGCATTGAAGGATTTCAAAGGCTGGAACCCTGTGATCCAGCGGATCATCGATGAGGCGCCCTTGCTGATGCGCTGGTCGCTGTATGATCGTCCGGAACTCACAAAATGGCATGACGGCCGTGTCGTGCTGATGGGCGACGCGTGCCACCCAATGTTGCCCTTCATGGCACAAGGGGCGGTAATGGCGATTGAGGATGCCTATGTTCTGGCTCGCGAATTGGGGCGCCGCGAGCCTGTGGAATCCGCGCTCCAGACATATGAGCGCAAGCGCAAGCCACGGACAACGCGCGTTCAGAATGTGGCGCGGGAAAATGCGGCGCTGTTCCATCGGTCCAACCCGTTCTACCAGCTGGGCACCTATGGACCGATGTGGATGGCGGGGAAGTATTTGCCCTCCATCGTGCATGGGCGCCATGACTGGCTGTATGGGCTTGATGTGACCGAGCCTGACTGAGGCGGGTTGCAGGGACAGACCAATTCGGCCACCACTCTGCAACAGGTTACGCAGAGGAACTGGTCCCTTCAGATGCTGTCAGTACTGGATATTTTTCGGGTCGGGATCGGGCCGTCGAGCTCTCACACCGTGGGCCCGATCCGGATTGGAAAGCGGTTCATGGCGCATCTGGGAAGCGCTGGTAAGCTGGTTTCTACCGTGCGGATTGAGGCGGAGCTGCAAGGTTCGCTGGCGTTGACCGGTGTCGGGCATGCGACGCCGAAAGCAGTTGTTCTGGGCCTTGTCGGCCTCGACCCCGAAACGCTGGACCCGGAAGAGGCCGATCGACTCGTGGCGCAGGCCTATGAGCAGAAATTGCTGTTGCTTCCGGACGGCCGAAAGATGAGTTTCGATCCGGAGACGGACATCCGCTTCGCCTATGATGTAATGCCGGAGCTACATCCCAACGGGTTGCGGATCAGGGCGTTTGACGAAGGTGGTGAGGTCATTGCCGACGAGACGTGGTATTCTACAGGCGGCGGATTCATCGCGACACGTAAGCAACTGGAAAGGCCGTTGGCAAACGATATCCTTCCGGTGGGAGACCCTGTGCCGTTCGGGTTTTCGTCAGCAGCGCAGCTTTTGGAACTTTGCCATACCAACGGCCTCGGCATTGACGACGTGATCCTGGCGAATGAGGATGCTAAGCGGCCGCGTGAGAAAACCGAGGCGGCCCTGGACCGGATTGCGACGGTGATGATGGCCTGCATTGATCGCGGGCTGGTGCGCAAAGGCGAGCTGCCGGGGGGGCTTAAGGTTCGCCGGCGCGCGCCGGAGATCTGGCAGAAGCTGCAGGACGGGCTGCCCTCGAATGAGCGCGAACAGTTGTTCGACTGGCTGAATGTATATGCCATGGCGGTAAATGAAGAGAACGCTGCGGGCGGGCAGGTGGTGACGGCGCCAACCAATGGCGCGGCTGGGATCATCCCTTCGGTGATCCGGCATTATTGTGCAGATACCGAAGATGCAACGCAGCGGATTCGGAAGTTCCTGCTTACGGCGGGGGGGATAGGTTTGCTCTACAAGCAGCGCGCGTCCATTTCCGGCGCCGAGATGGGATGCCAGGGTGAGGTTGGTGTCGCATGTTCCATGGCGGCGGGTGGCCTGGCTGCCGTCTGGGGCGGGACGCCACAACAGGTCGCGAATGCGGCCGAGATCGGCATGGAGCATAATCTGGGACTGACATGTGATCCGGTGGGCGGCCTGGTGCAGATCCCATGCATTGAGCGTAACGCGATCGGTGCGGTCAAAGCGGCGAATGCGGCCCGGCTGGCGCTTCACTCTCTCGAGCAGACGAAGGTGTCCCTCGATCAGGTGATTGAGACAATGCGGCAGACCGGGCTCGACATGTCATCCAAGTACAAGGAGACCAGCCAGGGCGGTCTCGCAGTCAATGTCATCGAATGCTAGCGCACTGACACAAAACATTATTACGGGCGACACTGAAGTGTAGCAGAACCGCATTAGCCCTGCATCCTGTATGACAGGGGCAGCGGGCAAAATGCAGGATCCGAAACTCGTCTATTCGCTTGAGGTGCGCGTGATCGACCTGGAGCAAAAGGTGGCTGAACTTGAGAGTAATCTCAAGGACATAACCAGCGGCCGTGTGAAGGGCGCTGACCCCAATGTTGTGCCCCTGCCGCCAGCGTTGTTGAAGCGCATTGCCGATGGAGAGCATCCCGTTCGCGTGGTGCGCCAGTTCCGTCTGATGACGCAAAAGGAACTGGGTGAGCTATGCGGCATACGGCCAAACCATATATCCGCAATAGAGCGGGGCATGTCCTACGGTCTCAAAACCGCTAAAAGACTTGCTGACTCCCTTGCCGTGCCGGTTGATCTGTTAACCTGAACGGTCCGGCTTCAGCCCGGGATACAGGCACGCACGCCTGTAACCGGGAGAACGGTTTCCCAGCCATCTGCGCCGGTAGTCACCAACCGCCCGGATTCCACCCGTTGCCCGCCTTCGAGCACTTCTCCCGGCTTTAGGCTGAGGTTTATCGACCAACTACCGTCAGCCGAAAGATACTGCATCTGGGTAAAAAACTGACCGAAAACCTCGCCATTGGTATCGGTCATGACGAGCTTGTGCGGCGCCGATTCATGCAGAACCAAGGCTTCACCAGATGAGGCTTCTGTAAAGAATGTGAACCGGCGCGGCGCTGCCATACCCCAGAGGAAAAGTCCGCATTCGCCTGCCGCCAGCGTTTGAGGCGGAAGGCCCTCAACGGGCACTTCAGATGCCGCCGATGTCATTGCATCCGCCGCTGCGCGTTTGGCGGGGGCCTCAGGGTCAGTTGCGCAGCTGGTCAGAAGGAGCGCGGTCAGAGAAATAGACAGCAAACGGATCATCTTGGTGCCTCGCGAACCATGGCAGGGTAACGGTAGATATAGTTGGAACCATCAGGAACGAAGCCGGCGATGGGAAGGCCATAGTGAAACTGTTGCGGTATGACGCCGGATACGCGCGCCTCTATACTGTTGTTTCCATTCGGGTTGATCTTGGCTGCCGCGTCAAACTGAGTACCCGCCGAGCTCGCAGACTGAAAAGGGATCAGCAACATGTCTCCCTCACAGGACAGCGCGCCCGACATGTCCGTCCAACCGGAGCCCAGCACGATTGAATTCCTGCCAAGCGCATCGCTCCATGTTTGCCCCCTGGCTTCATCGCATGAACGGTTTTTAAAGCGTATCACCTCTCCGGTGAGGCGGGCCCTGCCACCGGATTGACGGACCCATGCGGCGACGCCTTCCAAGGACGCGAAGTCGATTTCTATGTCAAAGTCTCGTAATTCTGTCGTGCCGGACGCGTAGGCAGCAGCTTTTCCGTTTCCTCTTCCAGAGGGGCCATTCCAGTCGAAATCATATTCCAGGCCGAGCCCCAGAAGGGAGGCTGGATTGAGCTTCAGACTAGCGTCGCCTAGCAGATCCCCACCCGCTTTGAGGCCCGTGATTTTTCCGCCTGACAAAGTGCCTTCTGCAGAGGTCCAGCTCAGTCCGCGCGTTTCGGCGCCAGCTGTTTTTAGGATGAAACTGAGCGGCGCGAACGCCACAATGCCGATGAGGAAGCCGGCAATCAGGATAAGGAGGAGAAGCAAGCGCATCATGAGACACCATCAAGGCTGAATTCCGTATCGGCGTCCATGGTGCCATCTGCGTTCTGTGTCAGGGCTGCAGAACTGGTGGAGAGGCCAAGGCCAGTCTCGACCTGTTCAATCCATTTGAAATAGGCGGGACCCGTTACCCCGGACACCGTGATCCTGAAGGATTTGGGGCCGGGAGGTACGGCGCCGTCGATGGAGAGGTTTCCTTCCCGTGCCATCCTCTCAGCTTCGGCCTTAAGGGCGGCGGTGTCCTGAGTGGCAGCGATCGTCGTATAGGGCAGGATCGTTTCACCTTGCTGGAGCAGCGTCTCAATTCGATCGAGGCGCGTCAGTGTCTGCGCGGCGCGTTCATGGTTCATCTTTGCGCGCTCCAGCGTTTGGAGGGCCGGGTGCAGGACGAATTGCCAGATGATCGCAATCGCTAGCATCAAAGCAGCAACGCCAAGCAACATTTTTTCCCGAGCGCTGCGCGTCGTCCACCAGGCGGTCATGGCACCGGCTCCAGTATGATTTGAACGGTCTGGCTATTGTCAGGACCGTCTGTTGGCTGTGACGGCGTCACCTCAAACCCCCTAGTCTGGAGGAAGGCGATTACACCGCCTACCGTTTCAGCCGATGGGCCATTGAGGTCGGCTGTCAGGCGGTTCTCGATGCTGTTGAAGTGCAGTCCAACGATCAGCGTATCGGGGGTCATCGCCACGGCCTCGTAGAGCGCGGCAACGGATGTCCGGAAATCCAGATTGTCCGGTGTTGTTGTTACGGCGAGCATGTCGCGTGTCGCACGGTCGATATCAGTAGGGATGGCCGCGGCCGGAAAGATCTCTGAATAGCGCTCTGCGGCGCGTTTCTGAGTGAGTTCTGTGGAATGTTGGTAGTTACGTGCTTCCAGGATCAACGTGCCTGTCCAGATTGATATTGCCGCTATGGCTATACCGGCAGCCTTGCGCCAGGCGCTGACACCCTGTTTCGTGTCCTTTGACAAAGCGAAAACACCCGTACGCAGATTAACGCCAGATCGCGTTCGGCTTCGTTCTGCGAGGCGTATAATATCCTGACCGGTCTGATGGCCTGAGGTGTCAGCGGGCGCGCTTAGCGCATCGCGGGCCTGCTGAGGCAGCGCCGTATCGATGCCGACAATCCGGTTTCCTTCGCGCTGGATGATGCGATCGCCCATATCTACGGGATGATCAATGTCCGTAAACAGACACTGTTCAGGCATCAGTTTTTCGGGAGCCAGTCCGGATTTTGAGAGAAGGTCGATCCAGGATTTCAAAAGCGACCTGTCGACGACGTAGATATCGCGTTCCGGCGAATCCTTCATCCGCGGGCCAAGGACGAGGTGGATGTCCTCCACGGGCTGCGCAAGCTCGTCTTCGATCGCATAGAGCGCGGCGCGCGCTGCATCGGCTTCATTGCGGGCAGGAACGAGCGCGCGGAAATGGCCAATTGCAGTGGATGGAGCAAAAGCGATGCACCCGCTTGGGCCAAAGGGGCCACGATGATGGATCAGTTCGAGCCGGTCGCCGCGCTCCTGCGCAATCTGGATCTGACCTTCAGCGTTCGACGGAAGCGCAACATAGAGAATGGACTTCATCACTCTTCTCCCATGCGACGCCAGAGAATACGGGGGGCAGTTCCGCTACCGGCCGATATGATGAAGGCAAATGGCCAGCTTCCGCCGTCCAGGACCGTCTGACCTTCGGCCAGGTATACGTTGCTGGTGATCGACAAGGATTGCGTCCGTTTCTGACCTTCAGGGATTGTGCGTATGTCAGGGAGAGCTTCGAACTGGTCAACACCTGACCACCCTATTTCCGGGCGATTCTGAAGGATACGCGTCGTTGCCGGCAGGGTCAGGGCCTCGGAATAGGCTGCTCTCAGTAGAGGCGCCTGATCCGGGCGCAGTGTGTTTATGTTCAGGCGCATCATCTGAGTTTCCGGCCGCGCGCAGATGAAGGGGCCCAATGCCTCTCTAAGCGCTTTCGTATAGCCTGACACGGAAGCGAGTTCACGAGGGCTGTCCATTGGCTGGTTTGCTGCCCGATAGGCTGGACGCAGGGTAAGATAGTAGCTGTCTTCCGCGCCACCGGGGCGCGTTTCGCTGTCAGCGTCCAACCAGTCGGCAAGCGCATTGGCAAGCCCATTGGCTTCTGTGGCATTCACGCCGAGATCGATTAGCAGATTTACCCAGGAGAGGCGCGCGAGCGTGGCGGCGCCTTCGTCGGGATTGCCAAGTGCATTGATATTAAAACAGTTGGACGCGTCGCTGACTTCAATTGAGACCATCCCGCCGCGCACCGGAATGATGACGGGCTCGCTGATGCCGGCGGTCAAGGGCGTGAGCTGACCATTGGTGAGGTTTGCAACCTCTCCTACGGCGCTGAGCGCCAGTGCTTCGGCCGAGTACGCAGCCCAGTTGGCGTCTGATCTGCGGAAGGCAGCTTTCGCCATATCAGTTTGCCGGGCGATGGCGGTCGTCGCAATCAAGGCGGCAACGGCGAGCGCGGCCACGATGAAAAGGACAGACAACAAAGCTGCGCCGCGTTGTGAATAAGGCCTGTTCATTCGCGCAGACCCAGGCGGAACATTGCGGTCAACGTATCGTCTTCCCCAAACGAAAAGGTAAGCTCTATCTTGTCCGGGAACGGAGCCTCAGCCGAAGAAGCCGGGACTATCCAGTCGGGCTTCCAGCTTTGCTCGCGGCCGTAGCGGACGGTCACCTCTTCGAGCCCGGACAGTAACGCCTGTTCTGCGATGGCTGTACCGGGGCCTATATCCGGGGCACTCCATGAGCGGCGAGTGAGCGTACCGTCTGCAAACAGATATTCGACGCGTTGTAAATCGCTGCGGGGAGCATCTGCAGGATTGGACCAGCCATTGCGGACGAATGCCATGATCCGGCCGTCGAAACGCACGGGTTGGCCCTCAAAACGTGTGGGCAGTTCGGATGAGACATCAGAGCGACCGGGCCGGTCAACAAAAGCTGAAAAATCATCGCGGAGAACGGCGAGCGCGCTCTGGATCTGCTGCGCGTCAGACCCTCGATCTTCGACGAGACGGGCGCCCCGCAGGGACTGTGTGAGCATGATGCCACCTGCCGTGGCCAGAAGCGCCACGACGAACAGCGCGATCATGGTCTCCACCAGCGATATGCCGGACTGAAATTTTGAACGTGCGGTCATGTCGCGCGCTCGATCCGATGAAGGAGTGTCACTTCACTGAGAACAGCTTCCTCGCCTTTCATGCGAACACGAATGGAAACTTCGATGAGGCCGGCCCTTTGTGAGGGAGCGATGATGCGTTCCCATTCAAAGCTTCTCCGGCGCTGGTTATCCTCGCCCACAGTTCGGCCGACTATCTGGGTCTGGGGATCTGTTACAGTTTCAACGGCAACGTTTTCAGCAACCAGGCGGGCAAGGGTCCGGGTTTCGAGCTGAGAGCTGATCCTCACACTGTTTGTATTCAGCGAAATGAGACCCATCGCAGCCGTTGCAAATACGGCAACCGCTACCAAGGCTTCCATAAGCGTGAAGCCGCGCTGATCGCTCATCAGCGCACCTCTAAATCCACGCGGCCATCGGGGAGGGGCGTAAGGCGGGTTACGCTGCCATTGCGGATGAGTTCAAGAACGATGGGGTCAGTGTGGCCGAGAGGATCAAAGATGATTGCCGGTACAGGAGGTTCTCCTTCCTCCGGTAAGGTGGGCAGTTTGCCATCGACTTTGAGGCTGATGTCCGACGGTAGGCGGTAACCTGCGAGCAGGCGCCAGCTGCCATTCTGCCATATGGCTGGCGCGTAGCTCTGCGTCTCAACAATCAGGCCCATCGGTTGGCCCGTTACTGTGGCGCGCAACGCGGTCTGTTCGAGGGTCTGTTGAAGGCGGGACGCTTCCTGTTTGAATATCGGCCGGGCCGGAAGCGTGATCAGGATTAGCGACGTAGCCACGCCGATAATCGAGAGCGTGACCATGATTTCCACAAGCGAAAAGCCCGCCCTCAGGCCACGCGCAGGTGTCTGACGGATGTCGCGTGGTGGGGAGGAGGCGGAGACGCTCAAGGCGAGGTTCAGTCCCAGTTACCGATGTCGGCGTCATTGCCGTCGCCGCCGGGTTTGCCGTCTGCGCCGAAGGAGAAAACATCAAACCGTCCGCCCGAACGCACGCCTGGGAAAGTATACTGATAGGGATTGCCCCACGGGTCGTTCTGGACCCGGCGGATGTACCCTCCGGGACGGTAGAGGGTCGTATCCACGCCTGCGGGCGGGGTTGAAAGGGCGGAGAGGCCCTGTTGCGTTGAGGGATAGGTGTAGAGGTCGAGGCTGTATTGCTCGAGAGCGTTTTCAAGATTTGAAATGTCGGCCTTCGCTTTGGTCACGCGCGAGCGGTCGCCCACAGGGGCAACGTTGACGATGATCAGAGTGGCCAGAAGGCCCATGATGAACACAACCACCATGAGCTCAACGAGAGAGAAGCCTGCCTGTTTCCGGCGGTTTTCCACGACTTGTGTTTCAGTATCAGGGGACATGAAGACGCTCCTTTATCCGAGGGCGAGAGTGTTGAGCTGCATGATAGGCAGCATGATTGAGAGAACGATCGTGCCAACGATCCCGCCCAGGAAAATGATGATCATGGGTTCGAGGAGCCCAAGGGCGACATTGGTGGCGGTTTCAAATTCGTCTTCGAGAAAATCGGCGGCGCGGTTCATCATGGCAGGAACATTCCGGGCAGCTTCGCCGCTGGCGACCATGTGGACCATCATCTGGGGGAAGACCCCGGTGGATTTCATGGCTGAAGACAGCGCGCCGCCGCGCTGGACGATCTCCAGAATCTGATCGGCAGCCGAACGAAACACCATATTTCCCATAGCGTTACGGGCGCCTGAAAGGCTTTCGAGGACTGTAGCGCCAGCCCCGGACATGGTGGCATGGATGCGGGCAAAGCGGGCGGCGGAGACTTTCCGCGCCATGTCTCCGAAGAAAGGAATGCGCAGGATAAAGGCGTCCCAGCGTTGCTTCCAGGCGGGAATTTTCAGGACACGCGCGGCCAAAACAGTGACAATTCCGGTCAAAATCAGGACAACCAGCCCCCAATCCCGGACAAATCCGGACAGTCCAATGACAAATTGGGTCAGCGGCGGCAGCTCATCTGCGCCGAGCATCGCGAACTGCTCGATCAGTTTGGGCACGACCCAGACCATCAGGGCGGTGACCATCAGCGTGGCCATGATGCCAAGGATCGCCGGATAGATGAGGGCAGACCGCACCAGCGTGCGAAGCCGGTAGCTGCGCTCAAGGTGATGGGCAAGCTGATCGAGAACAAGGCCGAGCCGCCCGGATGACTCGCCCGACGAAACGACGGCGCGGAAGAGCGGCGGGAAGGCGCGGGGGGCTGCCCGCATGGCTTCGGCGAGGGTGGAGCCTTCCATGACCTGCGAACGCACGCCGAGGAGAAGGCCGCGCTGAGGCGAGGCGTCGCTGTCACCGGCGGCGGCGGTGAGGGCCTGTTCAACGGTCATTCCGGATGAGACGAGGACGGCGAGCTGGCGCGTCAGGAGTGTGCGATCTTTCTCGCTGAGACGGCCGGCGCCGGCAAAGCCGAGGGCTTTTTCACCGCGTGCTTCGGTGAGTGAAACAGGCGTGAGCTGGCGATCGCGCAGTTCGCGCCGGGCCGAGCGGGCGGTGTCAGCGGAGATGACGCCGCTGGTGCGCCGGCCGTCTGCTGTCAGGGCTTTGTATTCAAACGCTGCCACCGAACCACGCCTCCCGGCGGCAGACGTGCAGCAGCTCCTCAGCACTCGAGTCGCCGCTCAGCACATGCCGCAATCCGTTCTGGAAGAGCATATCAGATTTGGCAAAGGCTGTGCGCTCTATCTGCTCTTCGGTCGCGCCGTCATGGATCATGCGGCGGATCGCAGTGTCCACGAGGAGGAGTTCATACACGCCAAGGCGGCCTTCATAGCCGGTCTGGCCACAGGCCGCGCAGCCTATGGGGCGGTAGAGGGTAAGATCCTCCCGGTTCTCAAGGCCAAGGCGCTCCACCAGGGCGGGCGGGGGTGCATACGCCTCCTTGCAGTGAATGCAGAGCCGGCGGATCAGCCTTTGGGCGAGGATAGCGCGCATCGTTGACGCGAGGAGAAAGCTTTCCACGCCCATGTCCCGAAGGCGGGTGATTGCACCGGCTGAACTGTTTGTGTGGATCGTCGAGAGGGCGAGACGTCCGGTCAGGGCAAACTCCAGCGCAACCTCGGCCGTCTCCGCATCGCGGATCTCGCCGACCATGACAATATTGGGGTCGTTCCGGAGAATGGAGCGCAGGGTGGCGGCAAAGGTGAGGCCGACCTTATGGTCCATCGGTGTCTGGCTGATCCCGTCCAGGCCATACTCGACCGGGTCTTCCAGGGTCATGATGTTGACCCGCCCGGTATTTAGCTGGGCGAGCGCGGAATAAAGCGTGGTGGTTTTGCCCGAGCCTGTGGGACCAGTGACGAGGATCACGCCGTTGGGCTCGCTCAGCGCCGCGCGAAAGCGTTTCTCCGTATGCTCATCCATCCCCAGGGTCTCCAGACCCAGGAGTGCCTGCTTTGTATCAAGGATGCGCAACGCCACCCGTTCGCCATAGCGGGTTGGGAGGGTGGCAACGCGCACGTCAAGCGCACGGCCTCCCAAAGTCAGCGAGATGCGTCCATCCTGTGGCATACGCTTCTCGGCAATATCGAGACGGCTCATTACCTTGATGCGGGACACCAGCGGGGCGGCGACGCGGCGGGATGCGGTGAAGACCTCCTGCAACTCGCCATCAATGCGGTAGCGGACCGACAGTTTGTCCTCGAACGGATCAATATGGATATCAGAGGCCCGGCGCCGGATGGCATCCTGGAGCAGGCCGTTGATCAGGGTAATGATCGGGGCGTCGGTGTCGCCGGCCAGAAGGTCTTCGGTTTGGGGAAGGCCATCGAACAGGCTTTCCAGGTCTCCGCCTGTCCCCGCCGCTGCTTCCGCGGCGCTGCCATCAAGACGGGACTGTCCGAAGCTTTCCGACAATTGGCGTTCATATAGAACCGAACTCATCGCTTCCAGATGCACCGGCAGACCGGCCACGCGGCGGGCTTCAAGCACGGACGCGGGATCAGCACCTTCGCGCACCGCAAATGTCAGCTCCGGCCGACCGGGGATCACGACGATCCCCTTGTCGCGGGCAAATGCATAGGTGACCTGAGCGCGTGACATCAGACAATTATCGCGGCGGTTGGACCAGCTGCGTGGCGGGGCCGCCTGTCCCGAGCACCTCGCGAACATATTGATCGATCGACCCGCCGGGGGTCTGTTCCCGCATCAGTTCCTCAGCCTGTACGTAGAGGTATTTCTGTTGTGTCACCGCCTGCGCATCCGCCTTGTTGCGGACGATTGTGGGGCGGATGAACACCATCAGATTTGTGCGGGTGGCTGCCTTGCCCTGTGAGCGGAAGAGCCGCCCGACGGCCGGGATATCGCCCAGAACAGGAACCTTTGTGTCGCGCAGCGTGTCTGTCTGCTCGATGAGACCGCCGAGGACGATAATCTCGCCATCATCCGCCAGAACGCTGGCCCGGATCTCCCGCTTGTCGAGGATGAGATCAGGCGTCACCGTTCCGACGCTGCCAAATACGCTGGAGACTTCCTGACGGATATCCAGCCGCACAGTGTCATTTTCACCGATGCGCGGGGTGACTTCCAACTGGATGCCGACGTCTTTGCGCTCAACCGTTCTGAAGGGGTTGGAATTGGCTTCGCCCAGAACCTGGCCGGTGGTCACTGGGATTTCCTGGCCAACGATGAGGGCCGAGGTTGCATTGTTCAGCGTCATCCCGAAGGGCGTGGAGAGAATGCGCGAAGAGGTGTCATCCTGTACGGCATTCAGGATCACGCCAAAGAGATTGTCGCCAGAGGATCCGCCAAAGCCGAGTGTGAGCCCGGAGGATCCAGTCAGTGAACTGATCGCGGCTTCGCGAAAGGGGTTGGCTGTGGATGTATCGCTAAAAGCATCTGTGACCAGCGCGCCCGTCAGCGCCAGGAGGTTTGGCGCGGCGCGGGAAAAGTTTGTAGATGCAAACGGAACATCGCCATTTGTTCCCGACAGAAGGAACTGGAGACCGAGTTCCCGCGCGGCATTGTCTGACATCTCTACAATGATGGCTTCCACCATCACCTGCGGCCGGCGCACATCAAGCGCGGCAACCACCCGTTCCATCGCCAGGATGGTTTCAGGATTTGCGCTGATGACGAGAGAGTTTGTGGGGCCGTGATGGGCAA
>JBKBRT010000036.1:0-17858 GCA_046291585.1 Hyphomonas sp. | reverse complement strand
GAGCCGACAAAGCCGATTGCGACACGTTGAGATGCTCGGCTGCCCGAGTGAGGTGGCCCTCCTTGGCGACCGCCCAGAAATACCGGAGGTGATTATAGTTGAGCATCCTGATTGTTCTTCATAAGCGAATGAATCGATCCATACTTTATATTTAACAGAACGAATAGCTTTGGCTAGTGAACGCGGCAACGAGGAGATACTCGATGTCAATTTCGCTCATTTATGCTTCCTTGGCCGCACCGGCCTTGCTCTCTGTTTACGCGTGCATAGCGCTCGCATCGGGAGCCCTGAGACCCAAGGTCCGTATAATCGGAGCCTGGTTTTGGGTCATCTTGCTGGCCGCTGCGACCGCGCTGGCCGTCTCTTTGGCGAGAGATGGCGTCCAGACGTTAAACTTGGGTATCATCTCTATACGGGTCGATCTGGTTAGCGTGGTCCTCTTTGGACTCGTGTCCTTCATCGGAGGGCTAGTGCTGAAGTTCAGCGTCCGGTATCTGGACGGCGAGGCACGCCAGGGACCTTTCTTTGGCTGGATGGCGCTGACGCTGGCCTCGGTGCTCATGCTTGTGATGTCGGGATCGCTCTGGCAGCTGGTCGCAGCCTGGATCGCAACGAGCCTGTTCCTTGACAGGCTGCTCAAGTTTTATTCAGGTCGTGCTGGCGCACTACGGGCAGCCCGGAAAAAGTTCTTCCTAGCGCGGATCGGCGATGCCGCGCTTCTAGCAGCCGTAACTTGCCTCTGGGCGGCTTTCGGGACAGCGGATATCGCCGCGATCAACCTGGCGGCACGCGACGGCGGGAGTTCGATCTGGACATCGCTTGCAGCCGCGACGCTTGCCATCAGCGCGCTGATCAAGTCGGCGCAGTTTCCGGTCCATGGCTGGCTGACTGAAGTAATGGAGGCGCCGACGCCGGTCTCGGCCCTGCTGCACGCTGGCGTGATCAATGCCGGCGGGTTTCTGCTGATCCGGTTTGCCGATGTCATGCTGCTAGCCCCCGGCGCGCTCGCGCTCCTGGTGATGGTTGGCGGCTTTACCGCGTTGTTCGGCGGCCTTGTCATGCTGACGCAGCCTGCTGTCAAAACTTCGCTGGCCTGGTCAACCATCGCACAGATGGGTTTCATGATGCTGCAATGCGGGCTTGCGCTCTTCCCGATGGCACTTCTGCATATCGTTGCCCATTCTCTCTACAAAGCGCACGCGTTCCTCAGCTCGGGCAATGCCGTGAACAAGATCGCAGAGGCCCGCCGACCTGGCCCCGTAGCGGTCCCTGGGGTCGGCGCGGTTGCCCTGGCGTTCGTTTGCGCGCTCGCGCTCTACGCTGCAACAGGGTTCCTTTTCGGTTTTGAAAGTGAATCTCCTCAGGCGATCGCGCTCGGCGCCATCCTGATTTTCGGAATTGCCTATCTGCTGGCCCAGGGATTTGCCGATCGCGCCCCACGCGCGCTGACGGCATACACTGCCGCTTACGCAGTCGCAGCCACGCTCGCCTATTTCACGCTGCAGCGCGGCGCGGAACACCTCATGAAAGGAACCCTGCCGGCCGCGCCGATACCAGGTCCCCTGGAATGGGCATTGATGTGCCTTGCCCTGATCAGTTTTGGTCTCACTGCGTTCGCACAGTCTACTTTCCCTCTGTGGTCGGGACACCCGGCCGTAAGAGGCCTCCGCGTCCACTTGCTGAATGGCTTCTACGCCAACGCCCTGATGGACAGATGGCTGAACAACTGGTCGCATGAGCCTGCCAGAAGGCTTTCTACCACCCACCCGAAAGGACCCGCTCAATGACCCTTCGCAAGACGTCCACCATCGAACGAGCGGTCGACCAAGCCGCACGGCACATTCCCCCAGCATGGCCCCTCAGCGCCACCGTTGCGGTCAATCCGTTTGTTGGACAGACCGGAGAACCTCTAGAAAAAGCGGCCTCACGCCTTTCGCGACTGACGGGCGCACGGTTTCTGCCCGACCGGGGATGGTTTCGTGGGAAGATCGAAGCGGGCGAACTAACCGATTCAGAACTGCAGGCAGCACTGCGTGTCTCCGGCAAACCCTTCACCATTGGTGATCTGAAAGCCTCCCTCGACGCGTCCGCAACGCCGATACCCCGGATCCCACTGATCAGCGACCTTGTCAGCGAAGCGACCAACACCGACTGGACGGGCATCCTGACTGACCGACTTGGCAACTGGGCCGGAGCCTATTTTGATGATGGACAGGCTCTGTGGGTCCTTCCCGAAAAAGCCTCTGCCTGGAAAGACTGGAGAGGCTATGCCAGCCATGATCTTACCCCGGAGATCCATGAGCTGTCCGGGTTTGCAGCTGAAGCCGACAGACTTTCGCCCGATCGCGCTGAGTTTCTGCTCTCTGCGTGTGAGACGCTCCAGCTGCCGGCGAGCGCGATGGAAGCTTACTTTCATGCACTTTTGCTCAGCCTTGGCGGCTGGGCGCAGCTGGCGCGCTACAGGCTCTGGCAATCCGAACTCAAACAAACCGAAGCCGATACCTCTGCAGGTGACCTGTTGGCCATCCGACTATTCTGGGAAGTGCAACTTTATCGTCGGTACGCGCCTCTTATAACGGACGCATGGGCGCGGTCGCGCTTGGCGCTGGCTGCTCCCATCGATGTCTCGGCTGAGATAGACTGCGACGCGGTGTTACAAACGGCAGCCGAGATCGCATCGGCGCGCCGGCTTAATGACAAGCTATCGGAGAAAGCAGCCAAGACAGCCGGCGCGCGGCCTCAGCTGCAGGCCGCCTTCTGCATCGACGTGCGGTCCGAAGTGTTCCGGCGGGAGCTGGAACGCCTCAGTCCGGAAATCGAAACGCTCGGTTTTGCCGGCTTCTTTGGTCTGACAGCCTCACACAAGAGATTTGCTTCAGACACGCTAGAGCATCGATTGCCGGTACTCTTGAACCCGGGCTTGTCATCCGTTTCCGGAACGGTCTCGGACCAGAAGGATGACGAAAACCGGCGCTACCAGGCGAGAGCGATCAGAGCCTGGGGCCGGTTCCGGCAAGCGGCCGTCTCCTCCTTCGCCTTTGTTGAAGCAGGCGGCTTCACATTTGCCGGAAAGCTTGTCGGTGATTCCGCCGGTCTGAACTTCAAGAAGGGAAAGCCAGAGCCTCAGCCTCACCTGGTGCCGGATCTTGAACCGGCGGCCCAGATCGCAGCCGCGGAAACGATCCTGAGGGCGATGTCACTGACTGACAACTTTGCACCAATTGTCCTGTTGGCGGGCCATGGCGCTTCAGTGGTCAACAACCCTCATCAAAGCGCCTTGCAATGCGGGGCGTGCGGAGGTTATTCCGGTGAGGTCAATGCGCGCTTGCTTGCTAGCCTGCTGAATGCGGCCCATGTGCGATCCGGATTGGAGGCGCGCGGGATTACCATACCTCGTGATACGGTGTTTATCGGCGCGCTGCATGATACGGCCACAGACGAGATCAAACTCTATTCTGGCGACTGTGCTGAGGCGAAGCCGCATCCTCTTCTCACAAAAGTCACTGGCTGGCTTGCTGCCGCAGGGCGGGCAACAAGGAGTGGCCGCGCGGCGCGTCTTCCCGGTGCAAAGTCCGGTTCGCAACTATACCGCCGCAGCCGCGACTGGTCTGAGACCCGCCCAGAATGGGGGCTTGCCGGGTGCAAGGCGTTCATCGCCGCGCCGCGCGGCATCACACGGGGACGTGATCTTTCAAGCGAAGCGTTCCTGCACAACTATAACTGGGAGCAGGACGAAGGCTTCCGGGTCCTTGAACTGATCCTGACAGCGCCAGTGGTCGTCGCCAGCTGGATCAACCTTCAATATTATGGGTCCGCGGTTGCGCCGGATATCTTTGGCGCCGGAAACAAGGTGTTGCACAATGTCGTCGGCGGATTCGGTGTATTGGAGGGCAATGGCGGCGTGCTTCGCACCGGCCTCCCGATCCAGTCGGTTCATGACGGCGAGAAACTGGCTCACGATCCTGTGCGCCTGACGGTCTGCGTGGCCGCTCCGAAAGCGGCGATCAATGACATACTCGCGCGCCACTCCAATGTCCGGGATCTCTTTGAAAATGGGTGGCTTCATCTTTACACGGTCGATGATGCCGGCAGCCTCGCCGAGCGCTATTGCGGCGAGCTCAACTGGGAGCTGGCGCCCTGGCGGGAGCGCGCCGACCGCGCCGCGGCCGCATGACGGCGCCCTCGTATCTGGACCAGTTGGAAAGCGAAGCCATACAGATCCTGCGGGAGGGCATGGCAGAATCCGAACGGCCCGTCCTGCTTTTTTCGGGCGGCAAGGATTCGACAGTCCTGGCACACCTGGTGCTTCGGGCCTTTTACCCGTCGCCTCCGCCCATGCCTTTGCTGCATATCGACTCGACCTGGGAATTCAGGGAGGTGCTCGATTTCCGGAGCCGCTTTGCTGCAGAGAACCGCTTTGAACTCGTGATCCATCACAATGAGGAGGGACGCAAGGCTGGCCTCAATCCCATCGAACATGGATCGCACTATACCAGCGTGATGCGCACCGAGCCCCTGAAACAGGCGCTCGACGCCGGCCGGTATGATGTCATTTTTGGTGGTGCGCGCCGCGACGAGGAAGCCTCCCGTGCGAAAGAAAGGATCGTTTCCGTTCGTAACCGAGGTCATAGCTGGGATCCGAAACAGCAGCGCCCTGAACTCTGGAATACCTACAACTGGAGACGGCGGCCCGATCAGACCCTGCGCGTGTTCCCACTTTCAAACTGGACCGAGTTCGACCTTTGGGCATGGATTCTGACCCGAAACATCGGCCTGTGTCCGCTTTACCTGGCGGCGGAGCGCTCAGTGGTATCCCACAAGGGGCAATGGATCGTCGTTGATGATCCAAAGAGGGCGCAGAGGCTGGGACTAGGCGCGTCGGAGCCGCGAAATGTCCGGTTCCGTTCACTCGGCTGCTGGCCTGTGACAGCTGCCACTGAGTCAGGCGCAGATACGCTGCCGGCTGTCGTAAAGGAGACGCTTCAGAGCAATCGATCCGAACGAAATGGACGGATCGGCGACGAAGGCACCCTCGAACATCAAAAGAGAGACGGATATTTCTGATGCAAGACCCTGCATCTGCCTTTGCCGGTCGCCGCGCGCTCCTTGCCACCATGCACGGCAAGGAGCGGGCCATTGGCCCCGCGTTTCGGGACATCCTGGGCACCGACGTCGAAGTGCCCCGTGATCTCGACACAGACCAATTGGGAACATTCTCAGGTGAGATTGAGCGACGAGGCAGCATGGATGAGGTGCTGGTCGCGAAGGCCCGGCTTGGATTGAAAGTGTCCGGGTTGGACCTTGCTATTGCGAGCGAGGGCAGCTTCGGGCCGCATCCTCAAATCCCCTTCATCCCGGTCGGCCTCGAAAAACTCGTACTTATCGACGCGAAAAGCGGTCTCGTCGCGATCGAGCACAGCGTCGATCTGGCCCCCTGTTACGCGAGTTGGGAAACCAGACGCTTGAACGATATTGTAGAACACCTTCGCGCGGCCGGATTTCCTGGTCAGGCAATGATTGTGCGGCCAAACACCGGACCGGCGGGTCCAGTTCAAAAAGGCATCCAGAGTTTAGCAAACCTCGAAGCAGCGATCGAGAAAGCTGTCTATGCCTCGAGCGATGGCCTGGCCTTCGTTCAGACCGACATGCGCGCCCACTTCAATCCCAAACGGATGATGTCCATCGAGTCGCTCGCGAAGAAGTTTGCAGACCGTCTCAGTCAGGCCTGTAGTGTTTGCAGCGCGCCGGGCTGGGGCATGACAGGCACCGAACCCGGTTTGCCGTGCAGTTGGTGCGGAGCTCCGACAGCATGGGTGCTGAATGAGCGTATGGGATGTTTCATGTGTGACAACGAAATAAGCCAGCCACGCTCAGACGGCCTGACAGAGGCAGATCCGGCGCATTGCCCCTTCTGCAATCCCTGACCCTCTTGCCGATTGCGAGCCAGGCGATCCGGTTGGCTCAATGGCTACGTCCAGGCTCTGGGTAATTGATATGGTGCACAATCTGGCTACTCACTCCCGGTGTCGACGCTTCATGCGGTTCAATGGCGCTCGACAATAATATTTTAAGTTTGACCACCCCTGATCAAGCGTCGTCCCGGCACGGCGCCGTGACCCACGTTGCAGCTGCCGCGGAGCAACATTTTTATGCAAACCTCTGACAGAGGCGCGGTACAGGCGCCCGTCCGGCTGACGTTGCGGCGCCCTGATGACTGGCATGTTCATCTGCGAGATGGCGCAATGCTCGCTTCGGTCGTGGGCTACACAGCGAGGCAGTTTGCGCGGGCAATCGTGATGCCGAATCTCAGCCCTCCAATCACAACCGCTGCAGCTGCAGCCGCCTACCGCGACCGCATACTTGCCGCCCTTGAGCCGGGCGCGGTCTTCACGCCTTTGATGACCTGCTACCTCACCGACACAATCGAGTCCGGCGAGGTCGAAAGCGAGTTTGCCGAAGGGGTCTTTACGGCCTGAAAGCTCTACCCTGCTCACGCCACCACCAATTCGGATCACGGCGTCACGGACATAGGAAAGATCTATCCTGTGCTCGCGGCCATGGAGCGCATCGGAATGCCGCTGCTACTGCACGGGGAGGTCACTGATCGTCATGTCGACATCTTTGACCGGGAGACGGTCTTCATCGACCGAATCCTGACCAAGCTGATCGCTGACTTTCCAGCGCTCAAGATGGTGTTCGAACATATCACGACCGCCGAAGTGTTCGCGTTCGTCGAAGCCGCTGGTCCAAATCTCGCGGCCACTATCACGCCGCACCATCTGGCGATCAATCGCAACGCCATGTTCGACGGCGGAATACGCCCTCATTTCTACTGCTTGCTGATCGCCAAACGGGAGGGCCATCGGCTTGCCTTGCGTGCGGCAGCGACATCTGGTTCCGCAAAATTCTTCCTCGGCACAGACTCCGCGCAGCACTCTGTCAGCGACAAGGAGTCCGCGTGCGGGTGCGCCGGCATATTCAATGCGCCCTTTGCTCTGGAGAGCTACGCGAGTGTCTTTGAAGAAGAAGGCGCGCTCCACCACCTTGAAGCTTTCGCGTCAGAGAACGGCCTGCGCTTTTACGGCCTTCCCCTGAACTCAGACTTCGTCACCATCGAGCGCAAGTCGCAACTTGTTCCCGCGCGAATCAACGAGGCGGGCATTCCGATCGTCCCTTTTCATGATGGCGAGGAACTTGCTTGGAGCTTTTGCGGCAATTCTTCCGCAACCGAAGAGGACGCTTAAAGACTTTTACTCTTGGACTGGACTGAGCGCCGTTTGCGGCAAAACCGCCAGTCAGTTTCTGAAACTGGCTGTTTCACGCAAGCCAATATCGGCTTAAAAATGCTCAGGCCCCTGATAACTCCTCCCGTTGTGTCAAGAGTCCGGTCTGCCGGAAGAAGCACGGAACTCTCCAAATCGGTCGTTCGCCCTCGAGCCACCTATGTCTGTCTTCGGCGATTTCCCGCCCGAGCAAGTTAACCTGTCTATGACTGCTTTCTGCTCCTGGTTTGTCGTTGCCGAAAGCTGCAGCCAGGCTTCGTGCGAGTATGTAGATGGGCTATGCTCATGCCTCAGTTCGTCGAAGTATTCGGGGCCAGGGCGATCAGCCAGACCGGCAATTCGTAGTGAGAAACTGGCAGTTTCAAAGCTTGTTGGCCAGCTTATGAAGCACGTCTTTTTATCAAGCCTCGCGGAAAGGTACTTCATTTAGTTCTTTCCAGCGCCGTCTCTGGCCAAAGGCATGCGGCGGCCTGGCGACCATCTACAGACTGGGGGAAACTCCAGTGAAAGCGGCGAATACTGCGGGGAAGGGGAGGCGCTCCAGGTCCCAGTTAGCGAAAAGAAGTCCTGTCATTTTTCGGCTAGCGTTGGACAGGTGCAGACAGCAAATGTATCCGTCCGGAGGCGACACATGATGTCAGGTCTTGACGGGATTTTCCGCTTTCCAAGCCCATGGCAGGAGTTCGCCGATCCGATTGGCCGGGTGGCCATCGGCCATGCGTCTCAGGACATCGGTGAGCCAGGCATAGGGTTCGACGCCATTGAGCTTCGCCGTTTCGATCAGCGAGCAGAGGATGGCCCATCGTTCAGCACCGCCATCGCTGCCTGCAAACAGGTGGTTCTTGCGGCCGAGGGCGACCGGGCGGATCGCGCGTTCGACCGGGTTGGTGTCGAGTTCGATACGGCCGTCATCGAGGAACCGGGTGAGGCCTGTCCAACGCCCAAGCGCGTATCGGATGGCATCTGCGAGCGTGCTGCGGGCGGGCACCTGGGCCAGTTGGCTTTCGAGCCAGAGGCGGAGGTTTTCAACGCGCGAAGCGGACAGTTTCCGGCGTGCGGCAAGCCGCCAGTGCGGTGCTTTTCCACGGACGTCCGCCTCGATGGCGTAAAGGTCGGCGATACGCTGGAGTGCCTCTTCAGCAATGGGCGAACCAGTGGCCTTCGCGACATCGTAGAACTTGCGCCGCGTGTGCGCCCAGCAGGCTGCGAGGGTCACACCGGGCCGAGCGGCGACCTGTTCAAACCCGGCATATCCATCGACATGGAGAACGCCTTTGAAGACCTGAAGATGCGAGACGGGATGCTCGGCCTTGCGGTCCGGCGCGAACAGGAACACGGCGGCCGGCGGCTCCGGACCGCCCCATCCGCGCTGCTCGCGGGCATACACCCAGAGCCGTCCGGTCTTCGTCTTTCCGCGCCCCGGATCAAGCACCGGAACCGGCGTATCGTCGGCGAACAGATGGTCCGAAGCGAACACATTTGCGCAGAGTTTTTCACGCAACGCTTCGAGCCACCAGCAGGCGCCGCCGACCCATCCGGCGAGCGTCGAACGGGGAAGATCGACGCCATGCCGCGCGAAGATTTGCGATTGTCGATAGAGCGGGGTGTGGTCGCAGTACTTGCTGACGAGCACCTGGGCGAGCAGTGCCGGCGTCGCGAGACCACCGGCGATCACACGCTCCGGCGCAGGCGCCTGAGCCACGGTTCCGCATGTCCGACAGGCATATTTCGGGCGGACGATCCGCACGACACGCAACTGTGCCGGTACCCAGTCCAGCATCTCGCTAACACTCTCTCCCATGCCGTGCAGAACGCCGCCGCAGCCTGGACACGCCGCATGATCGGTATCGATCCGGACTTCCTCGCGAGGAAGGTGTTCGGGCAAGGGCTTACGGTGCGCGGGAGGTTCGGCCACATCCGCAACGACAACCGGATGACTCTCCACGACACGCCCGATATCGGCATCCAGATCTTCAAGTGCGAGCGCCAGCTGGCCGGGATCGAGGCGCTCGGCGCTTCGTCCAAACTGCATTCTCTGGAGCTTCTTTATGATCTGCTGGAGCCGCTCTATTTCGCCATCCCGGCGTTCGACAACAGCCGCCATGTCTCGCACCAGCTGGTGCAGGAGCGCCGTATCAGAAGGCAGGTTGCCAAGGTCGATCCGCATACGGACTCATATCACAGAACGGGCAGAAGCAGGAGTTTTTTCGCGCCGTTCGGGCACATTTATCGGGTGATCTTATCCGGCAAGGGCGGGCTTCCATACCCGTTCGGGCGCGCGCCAGTCGATACCTTCGATCAGCATGGCGAGCTGGGCCGGTGTCAGCGTGATCGAGCCGTCATGACCTGCCATAACAGGCCAGACAAAGCCGCCCTGGTCGATGCGTTTGGTGAACAGGCAGAGCCCGTTTCCATCCCAGAACAGGATCTTCAGCATCGAGGCTTTCTTGCCCCGGAACGCGAACAAATGGCCGCTGAAAGGGTCTTTCTTGAGCACGTCCTGAACCAGCATTGTGAGGCCGTCGATGCCCTTCCGCATGTCGGTGTAGCCGAGAGCGAGATGCACCTTTACCCCGGCCGGGACGATCATCATGCCTCAGGTTCCTTGCCGGACATTTCGAGAAGAACCGCCTCGGGATCGCTCCCTTCAGGGACGAAGACGCGTGCGCCATCCTCAAGCGTCATGGCCATCATTCCGGCGGGCGGTTTCACAAGATCCATCGGCAACGGCCTCCCTTCCGGAACCAGCACGGTTGCCAGTTTCGCGCGGGCCTTCTGGCCGATCCCGAACTCGACCCGCCAGCGGAACAGGAGGCCGGTGACGATGCCGTGCTTCCGGGCGGTGGCGGACACACTGGTGCCCGGCTGGTCGCTTTCACGTGCGATGGCGAGCTTCTGTTCGTCAGTGAACACGCGCCGCGCTGGCCGCCGCGTTGCACCGGCGGTCGGTGTCAAGGCGGTTTCCGCGACATTAGTGCTAGCACTATCTCTAACGCGCGGACGGGCGGAGGGATGAAGCTGTGACCGCCAGTCGATTTCAAGCTCGCCATCTTCATGCCGCGTGCGCCATTTTTGCAGGGCATGCCGGGAAAGGTTCAGGGCGGACGCGTACTGGCGAAGGCTCATTCCGCTCCAGTTCAACGCTTCCAGGTGCATCGCCCAGAAGGCCTGAACGGCGCGGCTACGCGTGTCCGTCCGTGCGCCGAAACGTACGCCCTGTCGCTTGCCGGAGCGGCCTTTCTCAAGGTTCTTCCGCGACTGTTCGTGCCGAAGTTCTGCCTGATATTTCTGATGTTTTTCTGCTTCCTCAAGGCCCATCACGTAGATTATCCAGCCGGCAAAAGTACGCCGGTCCAGCCTGTGATCCCGGCAATAGCGCGTGCGCGAAAGTCCGCTCCGGCGCCAGGCTTCAACGTGCGTGGACCAGTATGTCTGGTGGGCCCTGTTCTCAAAACGTTTCAAATCCATGTTCAGCTCCTCACCAGGAAGGGAAGGCCAAATGGAGAACTATTGCGACCCGGAATCGATGTGCAGTCATCGGACGGTTACAGGCGGACCCGGTAGGGCAAGTTAAAAGCGCTGGCGCCAGGCCCTGCCTTACGCCTTGTCTGCACAACGATTCTTCGGTGCCCGTTGCACGCCGTTGTGGTGTACGGATTTTGCGGGATCTGCTGCAGCCGCGCAGACGTCCGTACACCATCAATTGCATCGCGATGCGGCCGCTTGCACAGGGTTGCGCTTCGTTGTCGACGCTCCAACTAGGCAAGTCCCATCTGCGGCGGCACACTGGGAGACACTGCCGGAGACAGCCTCATGACACCCAGAACAACCCCGTCCAAAGGCCATCCGATGACGGTCGCTGCGACACACTCCGACGCTGCCCGATGAAACCCCGCATCAACCTCCGTCTCAATGCGGCGCTGCTCGCACAGCTTGAGGCCGCCGCACGCGAGCAGAAGACGACAAAGACTGACATCCTGGAACAGGCGCTGCGCTGCTATCTTGATCCGGACCGCAATCGCTCGCTGGAGGACCGGCTGATGGAGCGCATGGATAATTTCGAGAAGCGCCTGGGGCGGCTATTCTGGGCGGTAGATCTCGGCGTCGAGACGACCGGGCATTTTGTCCTCTACTGGCTCACCCGGACAGACCCGATTCCGGAAAGCGAGCGCGACATCGCGCATGCCCTTGGTGAGCGTCGGTTTGATCACTTCATCAACCAGATCGCAAAGAAGCTGCGCCGGCGCAGGTCGCTCGTTGCAGAGTCGCTCCGTTGGGAACAATCGGAGCCGGAGTGAGTGGGGCCCCGGCGAGCCACCTTCAGGCAATCGCCCGAGAGCACACCGCAAGCAGACTGCCGAGCTGCTTCCAGGCCGAATGGCAGGCCCTGCCATTCGGCCATGACCAGCCTCCATGCCTGCGCGGGTCCTCGTGAAGGGGGCGCGGAACGCGCGGCGCGCCGCGGCCGTGGCCCTGACGAGGACCCGCGCAGGCGTCACCGCCAAACAGGCTTTGCAAAGCATTGCAAGCGCCTGCTCCAAATGGCCCCGGCTGCAATTGGCAGCAGGCAGGTCGCTCTGCGATCCTCGGCGTTATGCAACACATCAGTGCCCAGCGTATCGAGAACGCGATCCAGATCGTCGCCCGGCTGATCGATATGTCGGGCGATGCCTATTGGCCGATCCTCGAACGGCTGGAAGCCGAGCATGCGGCCCTGGCCAGCCGGGAAGAACGTCTCGCCCGCTATCTTGCGGGAGAACGACCTCAAGCCGCGCGGCGCTTGCTGCCGAAGCCGACGCGTTCAATGCCGCACGAGGATCGTGCGCCGCACGTATGACGTCTCCAGCTGTCTCAGAGCGCGATCTCGCGCACGAGCCGCGCCACATGATCAAGCGAGGCGCCCTTCCCATAGCGTTCGCGGTCGAGCCGGTGGCCGAACAGGTCGCGCCGGATGCGGTCATCGATGCCCGCCGCCAGCATCCGGTCCTCGAACGCATGCCGCAGCGAATAGAACGAGTGCGCCGGTGTCTCCAGCAGGCCATTGGCCTTGAGGTATTTGTTGACCGTCGCGCTCAGCCCCGCGCTGCTCTCCCGGTAACGCGGGAATCCCTCCGGGAATGCCCTGAACGCTTCCAGCGAAACGCCGGTCAGCGGGATGACGCGCCGGGCATAGGCGCTCTTGAGCTGGCGGCCCTCGGGTTCGATGGCGATGTGCGGCACAGCGGCGTCGAGCCGGATCGTCTTCGCGGTAAGACCTGCGCCTTCGGACGGGCGGTAGCCTGTGTTGACCATGCCGAGGAGGAGGCAGCGGGCTTCATCATTGAGGCCAGCGAGCGCGCCGGGGGCGAGCAGGCGGGTCTTGATCCACGTCGCACTGAATGGCGGACGGGTGCGCGTCTCGCCTTCGCGGAACGAGAGCTCGCCGAGGGGGAGGGTGAGGCCGAGCCGCTTCATCGTGTTCACGGTCTTCAGTACGTCGCCGAGATGGATGAGGTCCTTGTTGGCGGAGTTTGGCGTCACCTCGCCCGCTTCGATCCGTTCCAGCCAATGCTGGCGGAAATCGAGCATGTCGTCCCGCGTGATCGTCTCAATCGGCTTGTTGCCGACGATCTCCACAAAGTTGCGCACGGCTTTGACACGCGGGTTCTTCCAGCGCCGCAGCTGGTCCTCGTTCTTGCCGAGCGTCTTCTCCCGCGCAAGGCCCCAATAGAGCTCCAGGGCCTTCTCAAGCGTCAGAGAAGGTGCGGGCACCGTGCCGAGCAGGGCAGACGCCTCCACCGGGTCCGGTGCAGCTTTACGCGCGCCAATCGCCTCGACGCGGGCCAAGAGTTCCTCCGCCGGCAGGCGGGCGACGAGGCCGACATCGAGGTAGCGAAAGCCCCGGATCCGGGCGAGCTCATGGGCGGCCGCATGGCGGGCCTCGGCGTCTTCTGTGTCACCGGCCAGCCGCGCCTCCCAGGCTTCGACCAGCTGCCCCCAGGCACGGTCCGCCTTGCTGCGCGCCACGGTCTCGGAATCGGTATGCAGGCTGATCCAGATCACCTCGCGCGGCTCCACCGCGCGGTACCTCTGCGGCACCCGCCGGCGAAGCTGAAACGTGCTCCCGCGCTTCACGATCGACATGCGCCCCTCCGTCAGTCTTAGCGGACTTGGTGCAGCGAAATGTGTAGCAAAATGTGCAGCAGATCAAGTTCGAGCGCGCGCAGCGTGGTGCAAACTTGTGCAATAAATTCAACACGTTCAAAGAGTTGTAAAGGTCTCTATTCTGGGGATATGGCGGAGGAGGAGGGATTCGAACCCCCGGAGCCCGCGAAGGCTCAACGGTTTTCAAGACCGCCGCATTAAACCACTCTGCCACTCCTCCGGGCCGGTGCTGTTTCTCCGAAGCCTGCGGGGAAGGCAAGGGGGCAACAGCGTCAAATCTATTACCGAGCGCTTAATCCTGCCTGTTGGATTACCTTCGGGCGTTGACCGGGATTCCACCATCACGTGGTAAACAGACTTCTGAAAGCGGTAGAAAACCGCCCGGACCACCGAATGTGATCTGGTACTCAGAATGAGGAGACTAGCGGCCATGCCGTTCAAGCGTTCGATTTTTGTCAGCCGGTCAAAGGTTGCCCTGTCGGTTCTAGCTTTTTCCTGCGCGCTTGCCGCGACGGCTGAAGCAGGACCGCGCGGTGCGCCGATCGTTTTCAAGAACGAAGCGATGAATGCTGCCGCCCCGACCCGGACAGCTCAGGGGCCTGCACCAGCAGCGCCACTGGCGAAATCCGGGCCCGCCGACAAGGCAACGGCGCGAATTGCCTTCCGGTATCCGGATTCTCAGCCAGCTGGCGGGGAATTCAGGACGGCTTCGGTCCAGCCCAGCCCGATCGCGTCTACCGTCCGTGAAAGTGCCTATTCTGAAGCGCCGCAGGTGATCGCGCCCGCTCGCCCTGCAGTCGAAGCTGTTTCGCTTCAGGCCATGCCTGAGCCGGCCGGGCAGGGGGGAGCATATGCGCGAGCGGCCGCCCCGGTTCCGGCCCCTGCCGCCCCCGCCGATGCAAATGCCGGGTTTGATGAAACCGGAATGGCGATTGTCTATGGCGAAGAATTTTCCGGCTTGCCGACCGCCAATGGTGAAGTCTTCAGCCAGATGGAATTGACGGCGGCGCACCCGAGCCTGCCACTGCCGAGCCTTGTGCAGGTTACCCATGTGGAGAACGGCCGGGAAGTTGTGGTCCGCGTGAATGATCGCGGTCCGTTCGAGGATGGAGCGACTCTGCAGCTTTCTCGCAAGGCGGCTGACGTTCTTGGAATCCATGGAACAGGGACGGGAGCGGTGCGTCTTCGCTATCTCAGCCCGGCGCCTGCGCTTGCGGCGCAACCCCTTTCACTCAAAACCAGCGCGCCTGCTCTGCCGCCAGCGAGCGCGCCCATGTCCCAGCCGGCCGTTACCGAGATGGCGTCTGCCCCTTATGCTGCAGAGGACGAGCTTCTGGGCGGTGGCGGGAAGACTGCCTCTGCGCCTCGCCTGATGGCGATGACGGTGGCGCCTCAGGCCTCCGCCTATCCGGCCCCGGTGGCCGTGGCGGGCGGCGTGTTTGTGCAGCTCGCGTCTTTCTCGGACATCGGCAATGCAGAGGCGATGTTGCGCCGTCTGGACGCCTCGATGCCGGTTGAAATCGTGCCTGCGCGGGTCAACGGAGCAGACTTCTTCCGCGTTCGTGTTGGCCCCTTCCAGGACCATGCTGAGGCAGAACAGATCCGCTCAGCGCTCGCCTCCAATGGCACGGCAGACGGGCGGATCCTGAGGAACCCTCAGCGCGCCCATTGACGCTGACCACAAACCGGCCCTTTTTCCTGCCTATACAGTGCAGAAGGCCGCTGATTATCCTGCGGCCACCTGAACGGCACAGGAGAAAGATATCGTGGTTCCTTTTCGCAAGGTGTTTGCGGCCTTACTGACCCTCGGCGCCCTCAGCGGCGCCAGCGTTTCGGCTCAGATGATCGACACGCCGGCGGAATTTGCCGTGATCATGGATCACGCGACCGGCAAGATCCTCTATTCCAAGCGCGGCGACGAGCCGATGACGCCCGCTTCGATGACCAAGATGATGACCGCGCTGGTTGTCTTCGAGCTGATCGAGCGGGGCGAACTCTCCCTCACCGACAAGTTCACCGTCAGCGAAGACGCCTGGCGCCGGGGTGGCTTCCCTTCCGGTACGTCCACGATGGGCCTGGTGCCCCGGGATACGCCGACTGTTGAAGAACTGCTTCATGGGGTCATCACAATGTCTGGCAATGATGCCTGCATTGTGTTGGCGCAGGGCATTTCAGGTTCCGAGGAAGCCTTCTCTCGCCGGATGACCGATATGGCGCATGAGATGGGACTATCGTCTGTGAACTTCGTGAACACGACCGGGCTTCCCGGCGAGGGACATGTGGTTTCGGCCATTGATCTCGCCAAGATGGCGAAAATGACGATCGATAAGTACCCGCAATATTACGAATGGTATGCGCTGCCCTCCTATACGTGGCGCGAATACACCCAGACCAACCGGAACCCGCTGCTGGAAGTAGCCGGCGCCGATGGCCTCAAGACCGGCCACCTGGCCTCGTCTGGATATGGTCTTACGGCGTCTGCCGTGCGGGATGGGGCGCGGCGAACAATCGTTGTGAATGGGCTGCCCACAATGGCGGCGCGCGCGCAGGAAAGTGAGCGCCTGATGCGCGTTGCGTTTCAGAGTTTTGACCTGAAGATCATTGGACCGGAAACACTGGCGTTGCCGGATGTCGAAGTCTGGTTGGGGGACTCCCGCGCGGTACCGGTATCGCTGGCCGAGCCCATCGAAGTGGCAGGCCACAAGGCGGTTTTTTCAAAAGCCACGGTCGAAATCGTTCTGGATGGACCGGTGAAGGCGCCGGTGAAGAAAGGCGATCAGGTCGGCAAACTTGTAATCACCCTGGAAGGGTCTGAGCCTACCGAGGCGCCAATCATCGCCGAAGCCGACGTCAAGAAGCTCGGTTTTGCGGGGATGGCACTTGAGGGCGTGCGCACTTTTATCTCCAGCAGCAATGACTGACACCGGCGCCGGACGCTTCATAACGCTGGAAGGCGGTGAGGGCACCGGCAAGTCGACGCTCGCCAAAGCGCTTGCTCAAAAGCTTGAGGCGCGCGGCGTAAGTGTCGTTTTGACCCGAGAGCCGGGCGGCACGCCTCTTGCTGAAGCGGCGCGGCAATTGTTGCTGCATCCGCCTGAAGGGGAGGCGTGGTCGCCGCTCTCCGAGGCGCTGCTCGTCAACGCAGCGCGGCGGGATCATCTGGAGAAACTGATCCGTCCAGCGCTGGCCCGGGGTGACTGGGTTATCTGTGATCGGTTTGCCGACTCAACGCGCGTCTACCAGTCGATTGAGGGCGGCGTTGAACTCAGCACCCTGCTCTCAATCGAGCGTGAAGTTCTGGGAGATACTGCGCCTTGTATGACGCTCGTGCTTGATGTTTCGCTCGAGGTTGCCCGGCAACGCCGCGCAACGCGGGCTGGCGCGCTCGACACGTTCGAGAGGCGGCCGGGTGCATTTCATGCTGCGGTGCGGGCCGCATTTCTAGCAATCGTCACATCAGAGCCGCAGCGTTGCCGGCTGATCGATACGGATGTGCCTCAGGAACAAGTTCTGGAAGCGGCGTGGGGCGAGATCAGCGTGCTCCTGGCGGACAACAAGGCGGGTGCGCCATGAGCGCCGCGCTACCCCTATTTGGGCATGAAGCGGCTGAATCGTCGTTTCTCGCCGCATATCGCAGCGGGCGGCTGCATCATGCCTGGCTCATCGAAGGTCCGTCGGGGATCGGCAAGGCGCGGCTCGCCGAACGCATCGCCGCCTATCTTCTGGGCGCGCGAGGACCTGAGGCCTCTCCCTTTGACGCGCCTGCCGACGACGCGGTGATGCGCGCGATCCTCGCTGGCAACCATCCAGATATGAACGTCCAGCGGCGGGAGCTCAACGACAAGGGTAAACTGGCGCAAGATATCAACGTGGAGCAGATCCGGCAGATAGGCCATTTCTTCTCAATGAAACCAGCCATGGGCGGTTGGCGGATCGGCATTGTCGATGCCATCGATGAGACCAATCGCAACTCGGCCAATGCGCTTCTCAAGACGCTTGAAGAGCCACCCACCCAGAGCATTCTCTTGCTGATCAATCACCAGTCTAGACCTATCCTGCCGACTATCCGGTCGCGCTGCCGCGTATTGCGGCTTTCGGTGCTTTCCGATGCCGATTGCCTTCGGGCGCTTGAGACTGCTGGCGCGCCGCGGGAGGCTGCGGCCCTGGCCAGGGGGCGCCCCGGACTGGGCGTCAGGCTTTCCTCGCAATCGGCGATGAATGCGGCAAGCGCTGCACGCGCCCTCATCAAGGCGATGCCGAGGCCCGCAGACAAGCTCATATCGGCAGCCCTGAGCGCCGCCAGCGATGGCCCCGAAGCGGAACTGGCTTTCCGTGACGAGGTCCTGGCCTGGGTTGCCGGGCAAGCTGAAAAGGAACCTAAGGCCGCCAAAGCATGGCTCAGTCTTGCGCGACTGTCGGGAGACGCGGAAA